>JAJDAH010000187.1 GCA_029261965.1 Polyangiaceae bacterium | reverse complement strand
GGGTAGTAGCGCGTTGTGTCCCGGAAACAGCCTCGAGCCGGGGACGACAGAGTGTCGGGCGTCGGCAGGTATTTGCGACCCGGCGGAGAACTGCACGGGTAGTAGCGCGTTGTGTCCCGGAGACAGCCTCGAGCCGGGGACGACGGAGTGTCGGGCGTCGGCAGGTATTTGCGACCCGGCGGAGAACTGCACGGGGAGTAGCGCGGGGTGTCCCGGAGACAGCCTCGAGCCGGGGACGACGGAGTGTCGGGCGTCGGCGGGTATTTGCGACGTAGCGGAGAACTGCACCGGCAGTAGCGCGCTGTGTCCTGGGAACTCCTTCGAGCCGGGGACAACGGAGTGTCGCGCGTCGGCGGGCATTTGCGACATTGCGGAGACCTGCACGGGAAGTAGCGCGGCGTGTCCTGGAGACTCTTTCGAGCCGGGGACGACGGAGTGTCGAGCGTCGGCGGGCAGTTGCGACGTTGCAGAGAGCTGTACGGGGAGCAGCGCCGCGTGTCCCGGGGACTCCTTCGAGCCCGCGACTACCGAGTGTCGGGCTTCCGCTGGGATCTGCGACATCGCTGAAAATTGCACGGGGACCAGTGCGAATTGTCCGGGGAACGGATTCGAGCCCGGCACCACCGAGTGCCGCGCAGCCGCCGGTGAGTGCGATGCTGCGGAGAACTGCACGGGTTCGGGGGCGGGCTGCCCCTCGGACCTCAAGCAACCGAACGGCACCTCGTGCACCGCGGATGGCAACCCGTGCACCGACGACGAATGCAACGGCTCTTCCAATGCCTGCCAGCATCCGGCCGGCACCGGCGGCGCCGTCTGTCGAGCGTCCGCGGGCTCGTGCGATGTCGAAGAAACCTGTTTGAACGGTGACCCCAACTGCCCTGCGGACAGCTTCTTGGGGAGTGGCAACGTCTGTCGCAGTGTTGCGGGGACGTGCGACATTCAGGAAACGTGCACGGGCAGCTCCGCCGCGTGTCCGGTCGACTCCTTCGAGCCGTCCACCATCGTATGCCGTGGCTCCGCCGGGGAATGCGACGTGGCAGAGACTTGCACCGGCAGTGGGGCTGCTTGTCCGGGCGACGGGAAGGTCGGCAACGGCACCTCGTGTACGGATGATGGCAACCCCTGTTCGGACGACGAGTGCGATGGTGTGTCGAACGATTGCCAGCATCCCGCCGGCACTGGCGGTGCCGTCTGTCGTGCTTCGGTCGGCACGTGCGACATCGCGGAGGTGTGCGTCGGCGGGTCGACGACTTGCCCAGGTGATTCGTTCGAGCCGTCAACCACCGAGTGCCGCGCAGCCGCCGGCGAGTGCGACGCCGCCGAAAACTGCACGGGCATCGGAGCTTCTTGCCCAGGTGACCTCAAAGTGGCGTCGGGCACGAGTTGCACCGATGATGGCAACGTTTGTACGGACGACGAGTGCAACGGCGTGCTCGATGCGTGCCAGCACCCGGCGGGCTCTGGCGGCGGACTTTGCCGCGCTGCGGCGGGTGCCTGCGACATCGCCGAATTCTGCGTGGGCGGTAACCCCAATTGCCCCGCTGACGTGCTCGACACGACCACCGTGTGCCGCGCTGCGGCCGACGTTTGCGACGTGGCGGAGACGTGCGGTTCGAACGGGGCGAATTGCCCGGCGGATGGGTTCGAGCCCGCAACGACCGAGTGCCGCGCCTCTGCTGGCGTCTGCGACGTTGCGGAAAACTGCACGGGTTCTGGGGTAGCTTGTCCCGCGGACGGGTTCGAACCCGGAACGACCGAGTGCCGCGCGGCCGCCGGCGTCTGCGACATCGCCGAGAATTGCACCGGATCGGGCGCCAACTGTCCGATCGACTCGTTGGAGCCCGCGACCACCCAATGCCGAGCTCAGAGCTGCACGGGCAGCACGGTGACCCTCCCTGAGAACTGTCTCGGAAACGACCCGGACTGTCCGGCGGAGATGTTCCTGGATTGCTCACCAAACGTCTGCTCCGGCACCAGCTGCGCCGGTGGGTGCACGTTCGACACCGATTGCACCGCAGGCAACTTCTGCCTGGTGGGAGTGTGCACGCCGAAGCGACCGCAGGGTGATCCTTGCGTTGCGGACAACTACTGCCAGACCGCGTTGTTCTGCGCCGATGGCGTGTGCTGTGACGGCACGTGCGGCGGCAGCAATCCTTCCGACTGCCAGGCGTGCAATCAGGCCACTCAAGAAGGCTTCTGCCTGCCGCTGCCTAACCTGACGGTTTGTCGAGCTGCCGTCGACACCTGTGACGCCGCCGAGGTTTGCAACGGCTCCGCCACCACTTGCCCCGGAGACAGCAAACAAGGGACCGGTTTCGTGTGCCGGGCTGCGGCCGGCTTGTGCGACGTCGCCGAGACCTGCGATGGCTCCAACGATGCCTGCCCGGCGGACGGGTTCGAGTCGGGCGGAACCCAATGCCGAGCGTCAGCTGGTTCCTGCGATGTGGCCGAGCAATGCGCCGGTGGAACGCCGAACTGTCCTCCGGATGGCTTCCAGCCAAATACGACGGTGTGTCGGGCCGCGGCGGATGTATGCGACGCGGCTGAGAACTGCACCGGAACGGGCGCCACCTGTCCAGGCGACGCCTTCCTGCCGTCGACGACCGTGTGCCGTGCCGCCACCGACGTTTGCGATGCGGCGGAGACCTGCACGGGCAGCGCGCCAGCGTGTCCCGGGGACGGGTTTTTGCCACCGGCCACCGTTTGTCGTCCGAGCGCCGGCGCTTGCGACCTAGCGGAAAACTGTTCGGGTACCGGTGCGGCATGTCCCGGTGATGCGTTCGAGCCCGCCACCACCGAGTGTCGAGCGAGCGGCGGCGAATGCGATATCGCAGAGAGTTGCTCCGGCAGCGGGGCCGCGTGCCCGGTGGATGGGAAGCAGCCGTCGGGTACCGCCTGCACCCCGGACATCAATCCGTGCAGCCTCGACGCCTGCGACGGCGTAGCCGACGCGTGTCAGCACAACTTGCCGGCACCAGCAGGTGCGACGTGCCGCGTCGTTGCGGGAGCATGCGACATTGCGGAGACGTGTACGGGTACTTCGACCTCTTGCCCCGCGGACGCGCTGCAGGCGAACGGATTCGAGTGCCGCGCTTCGGCGGGCACGTGCGACATCGCCGAGACTTGTGACGGGGTGTCCCCAGCCTGCGCGGCGGATGCGTTCGAGCCCATGGCGACCGTTTGCCGGCCTTCCGCAGGCCTCTGCGACGTTGCTGAAAATTGCACGGGCACTGGCGCCGCCTGTCCCGGGGACTCGGTTCAGCCGAGCGGCTTCGCGTGTCGCGCTGCGGCGGGCGCCTGCGACTTGGCGGAAACCTGCGATGGCTCGACTACGGGCTGTCCCGCGGACGCCTTCCAGCCGTCCACTTTCGTTTGCAACGCCTCCGGAGGTGCCTGTGATCCGGCCGAGACCTGTCCGGGCAACGCCGCCGGCTGTCCGCCGAACGTGCTCGAACCGTCGACCACCGAATGCCGGCCGGTAGCTGACATTTGCGACGCGGCCGAGTTCTGCACGGGATCGACCTCGACGTGCCCCGCCGACGGTTTCCTCGGTGCCGGCAACCCGTGCCGCTCCGCGAGTTGTACGGGCGCGACCGCTACCTTGCCGGAGGTCTGCACTGGCTCCGCGGCCGCCTGTCCCGGTCCGAACACCGTGGACTGCACCCCGAACGTGTGCATGGGCGTCGTCTGCGCCGGCGGCTGCATCGACGATACCGGCTGCATCGCGGGCAACTTCTGCCTCGCGGGGACCTGCACACCCAAGCTGCCGGACGGCGACCCCTGCTCCGGCAACAACTTCTGCGTCAGCGACATCTGCGTCGACGGCGTTTGTTGTGACGGAGGCTGCGGCGGCGGCGACCCGAGCGACTGCGAGTCCTGCAACGCCCTCGGAACCGAGGGTCAGTGCCTGCCGCTCGTCGGCGGGACCGAGTGCCGCGCGTCGGCCGGCGGATGCGATCCGGCCGAGACTTGCGACGGCACCGCCACGGCCTGCCCGGTGGACGCTCTCGAGGCGTCGGGCTTCGTGTGCCGAGCTGTGGCCGGCGGCTGCGACATCGAAGAGACTTGCTCGGGTGTGGACACGGCGTGCCCCGCTGATGTCCTCGAGGCGACCGGCGTCGTCTGTCGCGCCGCCGCGGGCGTGTGTGACGTGAGCGAAATGTGCGACGGCGCCACTCCGGCCTGTCCCAACGACGGCTTCATGTCCGGGTTGATCGAGTGCCGGTCGGCCATGGGTGCCTGCGACATCGCCGAGAACTGCACGGGAACGGCCGCGGCCTGCCCGGCGGACGGCTTCCTCGACAATACGAACGTCTGCCGACCCGCCGCGGGTCTGTGCGACGTCGCTGAGAGCTGCGGCGGAGCCAGTGCGGCCTGTCCAGCCGACGTGTTGGTGCCCGGTTCGACCGTGTGTCGCGCGTCTGCCGGCGTCTGCGACGTCGACGAGTCTTGTGACGGCGTCGGTCCGGCGTGCCCGCTCGACGGCTTCCTCGCCAGTACGACGCAGTGCCGCGCGCCGCTCTGCAGTGCGGGCACCGCGACGCTCGCGGAGAACTGCACCGGCACCACGGCGGACTGCCCGCCGGAGATGATGCAGCAGTGCGATCCCTTCGTGTGCCAGGGCACCGATTGCGGCACGACCTGCACCCTCGATACGGACTGCGCCATCGGCAACTACTGCAGCGCGGGCAATTGTGTGCCCAAGGGCAATCCGGGCGATCCGTGCACGGCCACCAACGAGTGCTTGAGTGACATCTGCGCCGATGGCGTTTGCTGTAACTCCGCTTGCACCGGCCAATGCGAGGCGTGCGATGTGGCGGGCCTCGCAGGAACCTGCTCGCCGGTCCTGGGCGCGCCCCACGGTACCCGGCCGGCGTGTCCGGGCGACGGCAGCGCGTGCGACGGGACCTGCAACGGTATCCTGACGAGCGCCTGCTTCCTTCCGGGTAACACGACCCAGTGCCGCGCTCCGTCTTGCACGGGCGGCACTGCCACGCTCGAAGCGTTCTGCGACGGCGCGGGCTCGTGTCCGGTGCTGCAGACGCAAGACTGCTCGCCGTCCACCTGCGGGCCGACTCAATGCGTCGGAAACTGCCTGACGGACGCTCAGTGCACGGCCGGCAACTTCTGCTCGGCCGGTGTGTGCGCGCCCACGTTCCCCGACGGCGATCCTTGCGCCTCGGACAATCAGTGCACGAGCACCTTCTGCACGGACGGTGTCTGCTGCAACGCCGACTGCTCGGGCCAGTGCGAAGCCTGCGCCGAAGCGGGCACAGAGGGTCAGTGCCTGGCGGTTGCCGGAGCTCCCCGAGGCGCGCGAGCGGCTTGCGCTGGAGACGGCAGCGCTTGCGACGGTGTCTGCGACGGCACGGCTCCCGATTCCTGCACTTTCCCCGGAGCGGGCGTCGAGTGTCGTGCGGGCTCGTGCACGAACGACATCGCGACTCTCGCGGCCTTCTGCGACGGCGCGGGCACTTGCCCGGCCACCCAGCAGCAGAACTGTGCCCCAGGCATGTGCGCCGGCGCGATCTGCGACGGCGGCTGTGTCCTCAACACCGATTGCCAGGTGAGCGAGTACTGCTCGGCGGGCGTCTGCGTGCCGCTCGAGCCGCTCGGCACGCCTTGCTCGAGCGCTGACCAGTGCGCGAGCGGCGCCTGTGTCGACGGCGTTTGCTGCGCTTCGTCGTGCACCGGTCAGTGCGAGGCGTGCGCGGAATCGGGCAACGAGGGCGCATGTATCCCGGTCCTCGGCGCCCCGCGCGGCGCTCGGTCGTCCTGTGCCGCCGATGGGTCGGCTTGCGACGGTGTCTGCGACGGCATGGACGCGACCCAGTGCACCTTCCCAGACGCGGCGACCGTGTGTCGTCTGCCGAGCTGCACCATGGACGTCGCGACGCTCCAGGCCAATTGCCAGGGGAACGGCACTTGCCCGGCGCTCCAGCAGCAGCCGTGCGTGCCCTTCACCTGTGGACCGACGCAGTGCGCCGGCGATTGCACCGTCACCACGGACTGCAACGCGGGCAACTACTGCTCTGCGGGGGTCTGCGTGCCTCAGCTCGACCCCGGCGCCGCCTGCGGCAGCGTCGAGCAGTGCTTGAGTGGCAACTGCGTGGACAACGTGTGCTGTGACACCGCCTGCGGTGACCAGTGCGCCGCTTGCGACGTGCCGGGCTCGCTCGGAACCTGCAGCCCGGTCGTCGGCTCCCCGCGTGGCGCTCGGGCCGCGTGTGCGGGTGTCGGCGTCTGCGGAGGCGCGTGCGACGGTGTCACGACCGTGGCCTGCACCCTGCCGGGCTCGACCACCTCGTGCGGAACCGCGGCGTGCAACGGCACGCTTTTGCTCGCCGCACCGGCGTGCAACGGAGCGGGACCGTGCTTGCCGGCCAACCAGGTCGACTGCGCTCCCTTCCTCTGCCAGTCGGGTGCCTGCACGACCTCGTGCGCGCTCAACAGCGACTGCGCCACGGGCTTCGAGTGCATCGCCAACCTCTGCCAGCCTCCCGGTGGCATGGACGGCGGCGCAGCGGGCGCAGCGGGCGCCGGCGGCGCGGTTGGTCAGGGCGGCGCTGCCGGCACGGCTGGCACCGCGGGTACGGCGGGCATCGCCGGCGGGGCGGGCACCGGCGGCTTGCCGGATGCCGGAGTGGCCGGAGCCGCTGGCACCGGCGGTAGCGCCGGAACGACCAGCACCGGCGGCACTGGCGGCGTGATCGGCGACGCCGGGACCGACGCCTTCATCGACGGCGTCGACTCGGGTGACCAGGGCAGCTGCGGCTGTCGCGCCCCGGGAAGCCGCTCGAACGCTCCGCTCGGAGTGCTGGTGCTGGCTGCCCTCGGGGCGGTGATGGTGACGCGGCGCCGCCGCGCCTCCTGAGCGCGCCACCCCCCGTGCAGGCACTCGAGCAGGGCGCCTACCGGCGCAACGATTGAGCTACCCTCGCGCCCGTGAAAGCGGCGAGCGCGAGGGTCGATCCGGTGGCGAAGCAGGTGTGCGTCGTGACGGGCGCGAGCAGCGGGATCGGTTTCGAGATCGCCCGCGGGCTCGCGAGAACTGGGCGGACGGTCGTGATGGTGGGGCGCGACCCCGAACGAACCGAAAAGAGCTCGGAAGCGGTACGCACGGAAACGGGGAACGATCGCGTCACGAGCATTCGCGCCGACTTCTCGTCTTTCTCCGAGGCACGCCGAGTCGCTGACGAGGTTGAAGACGAGCACGACGCGCTCCACGTGCTGGTCAACAACGCCGGGGTTTGGCATCCGGACGTGCGACTCAGCACGGACGGCTACGAAGACACCATCGCGGTCAACCACCTCGCGCCGTTCATTCTGACGAATCTGCTGCTCGACCTCATGAAACGCAGCGCGCCCGGGCGCATCGTGAACGTGTCGTCGAGGCTGCACTCGCGGCCTTGGCGCTTCGATTTCGACTTGCTGAAACCCGGTGGCAGGTACGCTGGGATCCGGGCCTACGCGCAGTCGAAGGCCGCCAACGTCCTGTTCACGCGCGAGCTGGCCCGGCGCCTCGACGGCACGGGAGTCGTGGCGAACGCGGTGCATCCGGGTGACGTCGCCGCCACGACCATCACTCGAGACAGTCGAATGTTGTCGTGGGGCGCGAAGATCGTTTCACCGCTGATGGATACGCCGGAAGAAGGCGCTCGCGGGCCGCTCCGGGCGGCGATCGCCCCGGAGCTCGAAGGCGTGAGCGGGGCGTACTTTCACAAGTGTAGCGAGCGTCGACCGGGCCGGGTGGCTCGCGACGACATCGCCGCTCGCCGACTGTGGGAAACGAGCGCCGAGATCACCGGCGTCGGGCGCTAGCTGGCGACACTGCCGAGCGCGATTTCCCGTCGGAGCGCGGCAAACGCCACGAGGTAGATACCCGCGGCGAGCGCCAGCACGGCGCTGAAACCGAAGTTCATCGAGAGCACCACCGTCAGGATCGAGCCGACGACGCTGAAGCAGCCGTTGACGGCCCATGCCCACGGCGTGAGCGCCGGGTTCCGCTCCTGAAGCACGCGGAGCCCGTAGGCGAACGGAACGCCGAGCAGCAGACCCACGGGCGCCAAGAGGGCGAGCGTGATGGCGATGCGAGCAGTCAGCGGAAGTCCGATGAAGGAGCTCGTCACCCAGGGTGAAGAGACGACGATGATGGCGAGCACGACGGCAAGCGCCACGGGTACGAGCCAAATTCGGCGCTCGTTCGTGCCTATCCGTCCCGCAAGGAGCAGGCTGCCGAGCCCAGTGAATACGAGAAGTGAGAAGAGCGTGACGGTCAGCGAGTACACGGGCTGACCCAGAAAGAGTGTGAGCTTCTGCATGAGCGCGATTTCGATGAAGATGAAACCGAGGCCCAGTCCCGCAAAATAGGTGAGGTAGCGGCGTGCGCCGCGCCGGGGGATCACCCGGCGCCGGGCGAGCGGCAGGACGACGAGCGCCCCGGCCAAAAAGATGCTCGCCAAAAGCTGAGAGAGGATGAAAAACGGATTGCCTTGGGACACCGACGCGATGTCGCTGTGCTGGCGTGAGCCGACGGGATCGGACCAACGCGAGTAGTTGAAAAAGTACGGACGGTCGTCGCTGGTGGGCGAGATATTTCGGGGGAACGCCTCGATGAAGCTTTTTTTGGCGTCCGTCCGGAGGAACTGATTGAAGTAGTTCCCCGTCGGGATGTTGGGGATGTAGGCGACGTCCAGGCCGTTTTCGTAGGCAAAATGCCAGGTTCGGCTCTGCTCTTCGTCGGTGAAGGCGCCCTTTTTGATCTGCACGGCCATCAACTTGTCGGTGGCCCGAATCATCATCACGCTGTTGTGGATGTTCTCGACGCCGAGAGACTCGAAGGCGGCGTTGACGTTCGCCAACAGGCGCAGACCTTCCATCGTCTCCGCGAAGCGAGTGATCTGGAGGATCCCGCCGTCGGCCAAGCGCGAGTACATCGTCTCGATGGCCTCTTGGGTGTACAGGTAGTTCTCCGCCAACACGTACGCTCCGGAGGTCAGCGCCGTCCACGTGTCGATGCCCGTCATCTGGATGACGTCGTACTTCGCCGACTCGCGCATGAGCGCGGCGCGCCCTTCGCTCACGATGAGCTCGATGTTCGGATCCTCGACGATGAGTCGCGAGAACCGGCGCATCGTCGTTCGATGAATGTCGACGATCGGCGCGTTGAGCTCGACGGCGCGAATGAACGAAGCGTCAGCGGCCTTGGCCGCCCACACGTCGTTGCCGCCGCCGAGCCCGATGATGAACACTCGTGCGTCTGGTCGCAAGCGAACCGATGCCGAGTACATCGCTCGGCGAAGGATTTCGAGCGCCTCCGGGTGGTCGGAGAAGTTCACGACGACGGTACCCGCCGCCGCGTCTTGGAGGATGGCCCGATGCTCGGGCGCTGGCGGCAACCCGTCGCGCACGCGCCCGCGGGTGGTGATCGCGTCTTCTTCGGTGCCGGCAGGCGGCGTCACGAGATCGATGCGGCTGTTTGCCGTCCATCGGGAAAAGAACTGAGCGTCGCCGCTCTTGGCTTCGATCGCCCGGAGAAAGTCCAAGTAACCCTTGCTCGGAACGGGAAAGATCCCGTCGAGTGTCGGCACGAGAAAAAGACCGAAAAGACCGAGGGCCGCGCCGACGAAGAGCGCGCGATTGCCCCAAAGACCGCGAACGACGACGACCGCGGCGACGAGCGCGAGCAGCACGCTCACTACGAAAACGCCGCCGGCACCATAGGCGCCGAGGAGAAAGGGACAGCCGAGACACGCGAGACCAGCCGCCACCAAATCGACTCCGTACAGGCGGTCGGCCTGCTCCGCGTTGAAGCTGAGCAGCATGCCGACCACCGTCCCCCCGAACACGAACGGGATCGCCCCGAGAAGGCTGAACAGCGAAAACGAAAATAAATGGCTCGGTTTCGACAGACTCAGATCCCCCGGGATCGGGTAGAGCAGCAGCACGAAGTAGGTGACGACGAGAGACGCCGTGTAGGCCATCGTGAAGACGCCGAGCCAATGCCGCGGTTTCTTCCGCCATTTGTCTTGGTACAGCGTCAGCAGGGTGCCGCTGGCGCCCATGCCGAGCAGGCAATTGCTGATGACGACGAACGCGAAGTGAAAGAACAAGCGGAGCGCGCAGACCCGGGTCAACAGGATCTGATGGACGAGCATCGAGCTGGCCACGAGCCCGATGGCGGCGAGCTTGTGGGGCTCGAGGCGCATGCCCGGGCGATTCTAGTGGCACGTCTCCAAAGTTGCGATGCATGTGTTAATGGTCGCCCGGGATGAAGCACCCCGTGCCGAACAGCGCTCTCGAAATTCGAGTCCCCTTCGTCGACACCGACGCGATGGGGGTCGTGCATCACTCGAACTACATTCGCTACCTGGAAGTGGCCCGGGTGAAGTTCCTCGAAGAGCACGACATGCCGTACGTGAGCTACCTCGAGATGGGGTTTCAGTTCGCCGTGACTCGCGTCGACGTCCGCTACAAGAAAGTGGCGAAGTTCGACGATCGACTCGTCGTGCGAGTCTGGGTCGAGTGGGTGAAGAACGTGTCTTTGGGTTTTGCCTACGAGGTCAGCCGCGGCGACGAGATCGTCACCCTCGCCAAAACCGAGCACGCTTCGGTCGACAATTCCGGGACGCTCACGCGGCTTCCCAAACCGCAGCGAAACGCGCTTCGGGCCCTCTTGGCTCGACCCGCGGACTAGCGCCCGTCGCCGTCGACGGCTTTCCAGCCAACGCGTTTGTGGGTGCCGTCGCAGAACGGTTTGTTCGCCGAGTGTCCACATCGGCAGAGCGCGGCGCTGTCGCCGCACTTTGCCCGACGGCCACTCGCGGCGCGGATCGTCAGCGGACCGTTCACGAGCAGAGGACCGTTCTTGGCGAGGGTGATGGTCAGAGGAGCGCCGCCCTCGGGCGGATCTCCCGCGTCGCTGTTGACGCCGCCCGCGTCGTGGAAGCGAATGCTCGTGTGGGTGCCGTCGCAGTAGGGCTTGTTTTTCGAGGCCCCGCACCGGCAGAGCGCAATGCGTGTTTCTTCTGGGCCCGCCTCGCCGTCTATCTCCACGCGGACTCGACCCCGCACGTAGATCGGCCCGTCGGCGCAGATGCTGATTTCGTTGCTCGGTGGTGGAGTTTCTTCGATCGGGGAGCCGTCGGGGCGGAGCGCCCGAAGCGCTCCAGTGGGGCACCGTTCGACGACACGAACGAGGTCGGCGGCTGCCATTTCGTCCGGTTCGATCCAGGGGTCGCGTTTGGCGTTGAACACGGCCTTCGACGCGCGGCCGCACTCGGCGGCGTGCATGCATCGGCTGCGTTCGTACGAAACGTGCACCTCTTTGCCCGGGTAGCGCGTCTTGTCCGGTTGTCGCGCGGCATTCGGATCGAACAGCGTGGAGTCGTCTACGGGCATGTTTCCTCGTTCCTGCTGTCGTTCATTTACCGCAGTCACCGATTCGCACGACGAGCTTGTCCTTCCCCTGCTCGACGTCGATGTCCATCTTGCCGCTCTTGGTCTGGAGGCTGCCGCCTTTTCTGAGCAGGGCTGGGTTTTTTCCGCTGAATCGCGAAATTGCTTCCTGCCAGCTCTGCTGGGGCGGCGGGTAAATGGTGACGCATTTGGCGGGATCCGGATCTTCCTCCCGCTTGAATTCGAGCAGCAGGAGCTCACCGCCGTGCTCGAGCTTGAGCGTGTTCGGATCGTCGATGGGCCGGATCTTGTAGTCGCGGTCGAGGAAGTACTGCTCGGCCTGGGCTCGGCCCATCTCGATAGGCAGCGGGCCGGCGCATCGGATTTCCTTGCCCGAGGCTTGGTGTTTGTAGGCCTGGCCCTTGGGGCACTTGGGGTCGCCGTCTTTGACCAGCCGCGCGAGCTCGTCCTCGGTGAGCTTCGCGCGCTTGCCGGTATTGCCGTATTTCTCGATGCGATCGATTTGCTTGGCGATCTCTTCGCGCGCCTTGCCGAGCTCGGTGATGGCCTGGTCGACGCCGGCTTCCTCGCATTTGCTCGCGGCACCCGCCAGCTCTCCGTCGACCCGGCGCAGATCGTCGATGTCCCGGGTCTTGACGACCTTGATGCTCTTTTGCGCCTCCTCGAACATCGCCTGGCACTGCGCCTTCTCTTCGCCCTTGCACCCGACCAGGACCGTTAGAGCGGCGATGAAAAATGCCGGGTGGGGGCGGTTCGGTCGGGAGGGTTTCGAGGGCATCTCTAGCGGCTCCGCTCGGCCCGCCGAGCCTACTTTTCGATGCCCTTCAGGTAAAATCCAAATGCGACCTCGCCGCGGGCGATCGGGCTCAAGATCCATGCCGTCTCGGCCGTTCTCGGAGTGGGACCCGTGTTTGCCGACCCGCCTCATCCGCCGGTGCGTTTCAGCGCACCACCGTTCGCGACCGAAACCGGTGTCGGTCGCCGGGGCTCCAGGGTGGGGTTGGTGCTTTCGGGTGGTGGCGTGCGTGGGGCGTACGAAGTCGGCATCGTGCAGGGCATCATCGAAGCTCTCGGGATCGATGACGGCGACGCGCCCCCTTTTGGGATCTTCGCCGGAACCTCGGTTGGGGCCATCAACGCGACCTACCTCGCCGCTCACGCGCACCGTGGCCGCCTCGGCATCGCCGGGTTGGCGCAGCTCTATCGAGATCTCCGGCTCGGTGACCACGTGAAGCTCAATTGGGGGGCCATCGCTCGGGGCACGGAATCGGCCTGCGGAGGATCGTCTCTTCTGGATCCGCGCCCACTCGAGCGTTTGGTGGCCGAATCGATCGATTGGTGCCGGATGCACGACCTCGTGGACGCGGGGGACGTGCGGGCCCTGATGGTGGCTGCGCTCGATCTCTCGACGAGCAAGACGACGGTATTCGCCGAGGTGGCGCCACAGACTCGGTTTCGAGAATCGCTCGGTCAGCGGCGCTCGGTGAGTCTCGGGCGGGTGTCGCCCGAGCACGTGCTCGCGTCGGCGGCGATCCCCCTGGTCTTTCCCCCGCGCCGAATCGGCGACAGCTACTTTTGTGATGGCGGCGTGCGCTTCAACACTCCGATTGCACCGGCGATTCGCGCCGGAGCGACGCGCCTCGTCGTGGTCACCCTCGGCGCTGCAGCGCGGGAGCGCGCGCGTCCCCAAAAGAATCCAGGGCTCGCGTTCGTCGCCGGTCGCATGTTCGGCGCGCTTCTGGCGGATCCCGTGGCGCACGATCTGCACGTGCTCGGGCGGCTGAACCGCATGCTCGGCGTCGCAGAGGGCGGCGATCGAGGCGTGCTCACCTCGATGCAACACACTTTGATTGAAACCCGCGGCGCGCCGTATCGACAAATCAAGGTTCTCGACTTTTCGCCGACCGAAGATCTCGGCGCGATGGCGTCTCGTCGCGTGCAAGAGCTCTTGCGACAGCCGGCGTCGCGCATCAGGCGGTGGGCGTCTGGTTTGCTCGAACGCTCCGAGACCGTTCGCGACGCCAACTGGGCCACCTACCTCTTGTTTGACGGACCGTTTGCCGATTCCTTGCGCGACCTCGGCCGTCGGGACGCGTTGGCGCGTCAGCGCGAGGTGCGCGAATTCTTCTTGGCGAAGGACGCGCCGGCGATCGTCGCCGCCGAGTGACGGCCTGGGCCCTTGGGTGAGCGCGGCGCCGACTCAGCGAAAGGCGACCGGTTGGGGAACGGAGCGATCGCCCGTCGAAAGCTTACCCAGTTGCCCTTGTGCGTTGGCTCCCCAACACATCGCGGAGCCGTCGCTTCGGAGGGCACAGGTGTGACCTTCGCCCGCGTAGACGAGCGTGGCCGTGGACAGACCGGAGACTGCCGAAGGTGTTGCTCGGTCGTCGGTCGTGCCGTCGCCCAGCTGGCCGTTCGCGTTCCCGCCCCAGCACACCGCAGATCCGTCCGACGTGACGGCGCAGGTATGGGCCCCGCCCGCCGCGAGATGAACCGCGTCGGTGATCCCAGAGACCGGCGTCGGCACCAGTCGCATCGTCGACGTGCCGTCACCGAGCTGGCCAGCGGCGTTGTCTCCCCAGCAACTGATCGTGCCGTCGTCGAGCCGCGCGCAGGTGTGTGCTTTGCCGGCGGCGACTTGCGCTACCGCCGACAAGCTGGCGACGGGCGCCGGCAGCGGCCGACGATCAGTCGTATCGTCGCCGAGCTGGCCGGAGTTGTTGTTGCCCCAGCACTCCGCCGTTCCGTCGTCGAGTCGTGCGCAGGTGTGGCTGTTGCCCGCGGCGAGTCCTTCGACGCCGGCTAAACCAGCGATTGACGCGGGCAGTGGCTTCAGCGGATCCATCGTCCCATCGCCGAGTTGCCCATCGCCGTTCCAGCCCCAGCAGCTGACGGTGTCGCCGCTCAGCCGCGCACAGGTGTGCCGGCCGCCGGCGCTGAGCGCGACCACGTCGGCGAGATCCGCAACGAGGAGCGGTGCGCTCGAGTCGACGGCGGTCGTGTCACCGAGCTGCCCGAAAGCGTTGTCGCCCCAGCAGGACACCGTGCCGTCGCCGAGCACAGCGCAGGTGTGGTTGCCGCCGGCCGTCACGCCTGTGACCCCCGTCACCGCGGGCAAAGAGACGGGCGCTGTTCGGTCCATCCTCGATCCGTCGCCTAGCTGTCCGAAGCCGTTGTAGCCCCAGGCGTGGAGCGAGCCGTCGCCGGAGCGCGCGGTCGAGTGCTGACCGCCGAGGGCGAGCGCGTCGACGAGAACACACGCGCCGTTGGTGCAAGTCGCGCCGCAGGTGATGCCGCACGCGCCGCAGTTTCTCGGGTCGTTCTCGGTGTCCGCGCAGCCGTCGTCGCACATGGTTGGGGCCGAGGCCGGGCACGCGCAAACCCCGCCGCTGCACGTCGCGTCTCGTACGCACGCGTTGTCACACGCGCCGCAGTGGCGAGGATCCCCGACCATGTCGACACATCGACCCGCACATTCATCCGGCGTCGATGCTCGGCACGTGCAAGTGCCGGAGCTGCAAACTTGATCGAAGCGGCACACGGTTCCGCACGTCCCGCAGTTTCGCCGATCGCTTTCGGTGTCGAGGCACTGGCTTACGCAATCGCCGCCGTCGCAGCCGTTGGTCGGGCCGCCCGGGGAGACATCTTTGTCCGAGCACGCCACCGAAGCGACGAGCAACGCCCCGACAAACGCAGTTAGTCGGCACAAGGCGCCGATTCCGGGGCGGCAGTGCATCCGAGTGTTACCATCGACCCCTTCGGGCCGCGGGCTACGGGAGACGCACGAAATGATCATGGGTGATGGCATCGGACGCCGCGGTCGAAAGGCGCTCTTCGTGGGCGCCATCGTATCGTCGATTGGCTTGGGCGCGACACAGTCTTTTGCGCAGAGCTGCCCGAGCGAGAACGAGTGCACGTTCGAAAAGCCGAACATCCTCGTCGTCATGGACTACTCGAGCTCGATGGTGCGCGAGAACTTCGGGCCGTCGACCCGCTGGGAAGCGCAACTCGACGCGGTGCGTGGCTTGCTCACCAACATGAGCTTCACCGACAACATGCACATCGCCCTCTCTCGCTTCGGCCACGACCCCAGCAGCGCGACGGGAACGCTTCTCCCAGGGGACACGTCTGTCCCGCCTATCACCGACGGCTTCGCCCTCGACATTCCGTTCGACGATTCGAGTGGAAACTACCTCGACTGCAACGTGGGCGCGTTGAACACGGCCCTCGACAACCTCGCGGAGCCGACGAACGGGCCCAACTTCATCGGCACCTGGACTAGAGGCTCGCTGTTGAAGTCGCTCGACCTGATCAACCAGACGAAGTCGAACCACCCGGGAGACAAGAACCGAGTCTACGAGGTCATCGTCATGACTGACGGCGATTGGAACTGCGCGGACAGCTTCAATCAGTCGGATTGCGATGGCGGCCCCGGCGAGCCCGACGACAACCCCGTCTCCGCGGCAGCGGCGCTGCTCGCCTCCGGGGTGCGGACCCACGTCGTAGCGTTTGGCGACGCCGCGACCGCGGCAGATCTCGACGCTCTAGCCAACGCCGGCGGCACCACCTCGGCGCTCGACGCCACCACGCCGCAGGAGCTCACCGACGCGCTCGCTGCCGTGCTGCAGGAAGTGGAAGACTCCGTCGTCATCCCCGAGTGCATCGGTGGCCTGCCTCGAATCATGCTCCTGGTGGACGCATCGAGCTCGATGATGGTCGGGACCTCCCTCGGCGCGACCAATTGGGACAAGGCGCGGTTCGCGCTGGCCGGGAACCCGGAGGCGCCGAACCCCGGCGATCCGGGATACGTGCAGCCGATCTTCGATCGAACCGTCACGGTGGGCTCGACCACGGTGGCGATCGAGGACGTCGTGCACATCGGACTCGTCGGGTTCAATGCACCGACCGTGCAGCAACTGATGCTGCAATACGCTCCGTGCGCGCGGGACAACATCGAGTGGGCGATGGACCCGTTCACGTCGTGCCTCGCTCCAGGTTGCCGCGACCCGTACTCGGATCCCGACACGAGCCTGACGTTCACGTTTCAGAACAGCGATACCGATCTGGTTCCGCCCTTCGTCCAGACGACGATGAGCTTCGCGCCGAACTGCAACGCCGGCGGGCCCCAGCGCTGCATCGGTGCGGCGTTCAACACCTTCACCGGTGAAGCCGTGAATTTTCTCCGGCTAAACCTCGCGCAATACATGGCGGACTCGGGGGCGTTCAACCTCGACCCCGACACGCCGTTCGTGAACATCCTGATCACGGACGGCATGACCTCGCCCGGCACGCGAGATCCCGTCCCGATCTTGGCCGACATGGCCACGAACGGCGTGCCTACCTACGTCATCGGTTTCGGTACTCCGTTCGACTTGGACGAGGCGCAGCTCGACCAGTACGCGGTGGCGGGCGGGACCACCCAGGCGGTGACGGTCGACCCGACTTCCGGAGGCAGTGCGGACGCCCTGGCGAATCAGATCACGGCGATCATCGCCGGCACGAACATCGATCCGTGTTGCCAGCTCAATGACTGCAGCCAAATGCCCGAACCGGCGCTACCGCTCTGCGGAAACAGCGTCGTGGACGCCGGGGAAACCTGCGACGAGGGCGCGCTCAACGGAGTTTTCGGAGGCGCGTGTAACTCGTCGTGTACCGCCGTCGACTTTTGCGGGGACGGCGTCGTCAACGGCAACGAGCTCTGCGACGATCTCAACTCGAACGACGACGACGACTGCCGAAACGATTGCTCCGGCTTTTGCGGTGATGGAATCGCTGCGGGACCCGAAGACTGCGACGACGACAACACGGACGAAACCGACGGCTGCCTCTCCGACTGCACTCGCGATCCCTCCATCGGCGCGGGTGGCGCTGGAGCCGGGGGATCCGGCGCCTCGAGCGGCAGCGGCGCCAACGGAGGCAGCGCGGCTAACGGTGGCAGCGCGGCTAACGGAGGCAGCGCGGCTAACGGAGGGAACGGCGCCAACGGAGGCAGCGGTGCCAACGGAGGCAGCAGTGGTTCCGGTGCGAGCGGATCGGGCGCCTCGAGCGGATCCGGAGCTGCGACGGGAAGCTCTGGCGGCTTTGGTGGGTCCGGAGCATCGAACACTGGGGCCGGCGGGACCGGCGACGTCTCCGGCAGTGGGGAAGGCGCAGAGTCTGGACAGGGCTCGGATCCGGGGGCGGATGCGGGATGCGCTTGCCGCGCGGTCGGGACGAGGGATCCCACGCCGCTGGCACTGCTCGCGTCGATGCTGTCTCTCGCGGCGCTCACGCGACGTCGCCGCGGAATTTGAATAGCGCTGTCCACGTCGCCGTATCTCTAAAGGGCATGCGCTGGCTCTCGACAGTTCTACTCTTGGGCGCCATCGCGACGGGAACCGTGGGGTGCGGCGTCTCCACGCCGACCCCCCCGACCGCCGCAGAGGCCACCGGTCGCGAGACCTGCGGCCGTACGGCGGACGGAGAGCGGCACGCACCGCTCGTCGTCGATCTCCAGCCGGAAAAGCGGGCGGATCTCGAAGTAGCGCTGCGGCGTGGGCTCGTCGTGACACGCTTCGATTGCCGGTCGATGGAGGTGTTGCCCCGCTGCCGTGCGGAGGGCGTCTACGACTATGCCGGCACCGCGCCGAAAGAACAGCTCGTGCGCATGACGGATGAGCGCGCGTTGAGAGCGACCCTGCCGCTCACTGGTCCGGAGCTCGCAGCGCGCCTCGGCGGCGAGTTCTCTCGAGGAACGAGCCTCGATCTCGCCCTCGTCATGGTCGGAAAGCTGACCGCGACCACGCCGGTCTTGTCGAAGGACCAGCTTCTCGGAGAGTGCGCCGGCGCCACCCACGTCGTGCACTCGGCGACGCTCGGCGCGTTCGCTCTCAAAACCGGCGCGGCCTCGCGAGCGGAAACTGTCGTGAGCGTGTTTGGTGCCGGCGTCGACGCCAGCAAGAGCGCCGAGCGGACTCTGTCCGCCCGCGACGGACAGCTCGACCTTTGCCGTGCGGCGACCTCGACGAACCAGGCGGCGCCGGAGGGCTGCAACGCCGCGCTGCGTCTCGAGCTTCTCGAGATCCGCGAGCCGCCACCGCCGATCTCGGTGCTCACCGAGGCGCAAGCGGCGCCGCTGCGAGGAAAGGTGTGCCCGGATCCGGCGCAATGTGAGGCCGAGTGCGACGGGGGGCAGGCGAAAGCCTGCGCGCACTGGGGCACCATCCTCACCATCGGTGATCGTGTGCCGCGAGACCTAGGCAAGGCTTCGCGCGCCTTTCAGCGAGCGTGCGAGCTCGACGACATGGGTGCCTGCACACTTCTGGGAGTGGCGCTCCTCACCCGTGGCAATGCTCGCGCGGACGCCGACCGCGGCCGAGCCGTGCTCGAGCGCCCCTGTGAGCGAGGCCAACCTCAGGCCTGCGCCACCCTCGGTCTTTCGTTCGAAAGCGGTGGCGATCCCGCGCGCGCCGCGGACTATCTGAAGCGCGCCTGCGAGCTCGGTCACACGCCCGCTTGTCGATGACGAGCGCGAGCCCGCGCGCGAGCTAGCGTTAGGAGGCCGCCCGGGGGCCGCGCGACGTCGGGCGCCGGCTTGCCTTGCACTTTCGGTAGCTTAGCCCTAAGGATCCGCCGCAATCGGATGCCTGATCAGCTCTCATCCGATCTCGCGTCGCTCAAAATTGCGCGCAACGAAAATCCTGGCGGGCGCGGATCGCTCCGGTGGATGGTCGGGGCGACAGCGGTCGCAGGGATCGCGGCGCTTGCGTACTTCGTTGGCGCTCCCTACCTCGAGGCGAAGGTCTTCAAGACCGAAGTTTCGGTGACGGAGATCTCGCAGATCTCTCCGGCGCAGGCGTCGATTGAGCTGACCAGCACCGGATACGTCGTTCCTCAAAAGGTGTCGAACGTTGCCGTCAAGGTGCCGGGCAAGATCTCGAAGGTCGAGATCAAGCAAGGGCAAGTGGTGCAGAAGGGCGATCTGCTCTTCGAGATGGATCTAGCCGATCACAACGCCGCCATCGCCGCGGCCACGAGTCGGGTTGCCGCGGCTCGAGCCAAGGTCGCCACGGCCCGAGCGGACGCCGAGACCGCCAAGGCCAACTACGCCGAAGCCAAGCAGCGCGCCGTCCGGGAGCGAGCTCTCGTCGAAGCTGGGGTTTCACCCAAAGCTGCCGCCGAAGATTTCAAGGCGAGAGCGCTGTCGCTCAAGCAAAGCGTCAAGGCAGCCGCGTCGGTCGCCAAGGCGGGCATTGCCGAAGTCGCCGCGGCTCAGGCGGAGGTCCGAGCGCTCGAGGTCAACACCGACAACTACGCCGTCGTGGCTCCGATCACCGGCACGGTGCTCAACAAGCCGCCCGAGGTCGGCGAGTACGTCGGGCCCCAGCCCGCGGGCATCAGCGTCGAGATGGGTGGGGTCGAGCTGGCGGATTTTTCGACCCTCGAGGTCGAAACGGACGTCCCCGAGGCGCGGCTGCACCTCGTGAAAATTGGTGGCCCGTGCGAGATCGTGCTCGACGCGTTTCCGAGCAAACGCTACCGCGGCAAGACCAGCGAGGTTACGCCGCGGGTCAACCGCGCCAAGGCGACCGTGACCGTCAAGGTGAAGTTCGTCGACGGAACGGAGGGCGTTCTGCCAGACATGTCGGCGCGAGTGAGCTTCTTGGCCGGAGAGCTCGACAAGAAGGCGATGCAAGAGCCGCCGAAGACGATTGTGCCGAGCTCGGCGATGCTCGACCGCGACGGGGCCAAGGTGGTGTTCGTGCTCGAGGACGGCAAAGTACGGATGACTCCGGTCAAAGTTGGACCCGCCTTCGGCGGAGGATTCGAGCTGATTTCGGGTCCAGCGCCCGGGGTACGGCTAGTCAGCGACCCACCGAGTAACCTCGCGGACGGTCAGCGCGTGAAGGAGAAGACGGACGGATGAGCGACGACGCCAAAGACGAAGCCCCGAGCGACGAGGAGAGCGGATCCGGCAACGGCAGCGCCGGCCCACCGATCATCGAGCTCAAAGGCATCGGCAAGACCTACTACCGCGGCAAGGAGCGTCTCGACGTACTGAAGGATCTCGATCTCACGATCGCAGAGGGATCTTTCGAGGCACTGATGGGCCCTTCTGGCTCGGGCAAATCCACGCTCTTGAACCTCATCGCCGGCCTCGACACCGCGAGCACGGGCACGATCCGTGTCGCGGGCGCGGATCTGAACGCGATGAGCGATGGAGAGCGCGCCAAGTGGAGGGCGTCGACGATCGGTTTCGTATTCCAAACGTACAACCTGATGCCGGTGCTCACCGCGCTGGAAAACGTCGAGCTGCCGCTCTTGCTCACGAACCTCGGCTCCGCCGAGCGAAAGACTCGCGCGAAAACCGCACTCAAGGTCGTCGGACTCGAGGACCGCATGGACCACCACCCGCGACAGCTGTCCGGCGGCCAGGAACAGCGAGTGACGATTGCTCGGGCCATCGTGACCGATCCGAAGATCATCGTCGCGGACGAGCCGACGGGCGATCTCGATCGCGAAAACGCCGACGAGATCTTGAACCTGCTCGACAAGTTGAACCAGGAGTTCAACAAGACGATCGTCATGGTCACGCACGATCCGGCCGCCGCCGATCGCGCCACTCAGCTCAGGCAGCTCGACAAGGGGGCGCTGAAGTGAACCTCGGCACCCTCGCCGTCAAGAACGTCCTCCGCAACAAGACTCGAACCATCATGACGGTCGTTGCCGTCGCGGTGGCGCTCGTCGCGTTCATTCTCTTGCAGACCGTGCTCACGGCGTGGACAGCCGCCGCCGATGCGGCCGCCAAGGACCGCATTGCCTCTCGCCACAAGGTGAGCTGGGTGATGAGCCTGCCGCTCAAGTACGTGTCCGACATCGAGCAGGTGCCCGGCGTGCAGAAAGCGGCGCCCTTCGTTTGGTTCGGCGGCAAGGACCCGAACCACGAGGACGAGTTCTTCGCGACGATTGCCGTCGATCCGCCGAAGTTTCTCGAGGTTTACGACGAGATCCAGGTCGAGCCGGCCGAGCGAGAAGAATGGCTACAAAACCGCCGAGGCGCGCTCGTTGGCGACGTCATCGCCAAGAAGCTCGGCTGGAAGGTGGGCGACAAGGTGACGATCGTCGGCCAGATCTACGGGGGCGACTGGGAGTTTCACGTCTCTGGGATCTACACCGCCAAGCGTCGGTCGGTGGATCGCTCGACGCTCTGGTTCCATTGGGACTATCTGAACGAGTCCCTGAGCGGCCGCCGCAAGGATCAGGTGGGGTGGATCGTCGCGCGGATCGACGACCCTGGTCGCTCGGCGGAGATTTCGAAGGCGATCGATGCCAAATTCGAGGAGCGGGACATACAAACGCTCACGATGAGTGAACGCGCGCTCCAGACGTCGTTCCTCGGCATGGTGTCCGCCGTGTTGAAGGCGCTCAACGTCGTTTCTTTCGTGATCTTGCTCATCATGGTGCTGATTCTGGGCAACACGGTAGCGATGGGCGTGCGTGAGCGCACGAACGAGTATGGGGTACTTCGCGCCATCGGCTTCATGCCGAAGCACATCGTGGCGTTCGTGCTGGGGGAAGCCGTGACCATTGGAGCGCTCGGCGCCATCGTCGGCATCGCTCTTTCGTACCCCATGGTCGAGCGTGGCCTCGGCCGTTTCATCGAAGAGAACATGGGCTCGTACTTCCCGTACTTCCGGATCGCTCCATCGACGCTCGTGACGGCTGCGGTGCTCGCGATGGCCCTCGGTTTGGTTGCGGCGGCAATTCCAGCGTTCCGCGCGTCGAAGCTCGACGTCGTCGATTCGCTCCGTCGAGTCGGATAAAGGATACCGAAGTCATGCTTTTCATGATTCCTCTCTCGTACAACGTGCGCAGCTTGCTCGTCCGCAAGACCACGACCGTGGCGACTGCGCTCGGTATCGCGTTGGTCGTGTTCGTGCTTGCTTCCTCGCTGATGCTCGCGGAGGGCATCAAGAAGACGATGGTCAGCGCCGGCAGTGCGAGCACGGGGTTGGTCATTCGCAAGGGCTCGGACACCGAGCTTTCGAGTGGGACCGAGCAAAAGAACGTGGCCTTGGTGTTGGCAGCGCCTGGCGTGAAGAAGGACGGGGAGGGCACGCCGATCGGAGGCGGAGAGATCGTCATCGTCGCGGCGCTCGACAAGCTCGGCACCGACGGCCAGGTGTCGAACGTGCAGATCCGCGGCGTGCCGGGCAACGTCATGAAGTACCGCCCGAACGCGCGCATCGTCGACGGCCGACCGGCCCAGCCCGGCACCAACGAGGCGGTCGTGGGCGCGGGGCTCCGAGGCCGGTTCAGGGGGCTCGACATCGGGCAGTCGTTCGACCTTCGAAAGAATCGCCCGCTGAACATCGTCGGTGTCTACGAAGCCGGAGGCAGCTCGTTCGAGTCCGAGGTCTGGGCGGACATCGATACGCTCCGCAACGCCTACGGTCGCGAAGGGCTGGTCTCGTCGATCACCGCTCAGCTCGAATCGCCGAGCAAGTTCGACGCGTTCCGTGGGGCCGTCGAGAATGACAAACAAATCGGTCTAGAAGCCCAGCGAGAGAACGCCTACTACGAGAAGCAATCCGAAGGCACGTCGATCTTCATCACCGCGCTCGGCACGCTCGTCGCGGTGTTTTTCAGCATCGGCGCCATGATCGGCGCGATGATCACGATGTACGCGGCCGTCTCGCAGCGTTCTCGCGAGATCGGGACTTTGCGGGCGCTCGGCTTTTCGAAGTTCGCCGTGCTGTTCTCGTTCTTGTTCGAGGCTTTCCTCCTCGCCGTCGTCGGGGGTTTGGTGGGCGCCGTCGCGTCCATCGGCATGAGCTTCGTCAAGTTTTCGATGATGAACTTCACCACGTGGCAGGAGATCTCGTTCAACTTCGAGGCCACCCCCGGCATCCTGGGCAGCGCGATCCTGTTCGGCGGGCTCATGGGAGTGGTCGGGGGGTTCTTCCCGGCGGTTCGCGCGGCGCAAACCAATCCGATTTCTGCGATGCGTGCGTGACGCGCACACGTGTCTGATTTGAATCAATCGTGACCGTGTTCGACTGAGCCCGCGGAAAAAACGGGCGCTGCCGAACACGTCGTTCGTCGCTTCGATGCGACCCGCGGAACACGCTGTCTCGATTGGCGTTCGATGCCTGGGAGCGAGCGAAGCAATCTAGACGAGGCGTCAAACGCTGTTAGAATCCATACAGTTTCGTCGTTCGAGGGGTCGGCGACATTGAAGGAGAGACTCGACGATGCGCCTGCTCACATTTGCTGCTGCTTCGGTTTTTGGTGCCCTGGCGATGGGCTGCGGTTCCAGCGACGGTTCGGAGCCGTCGGACGGCGAGCCGAACCCCAACCCGAATCCAGATCCGCCCGGCGTCCCGCAGGAGCTGGCGTTCACCGCCGAGACCGACCCGATCACGGTCGAGTCTGGTGGGGAAATTCTCGAAGCCTGTGACAGCTGGTCTCTCGGCAACACCGAGACCCTCTGGCTCACCCGAGCGGTGATTTCGAGCACGCTCGGCGTGCACCACTCCGACTGGATGGTGCTGCCCGACGGCCTGTATCCGAACCCCGGCAACGCCGACGTCTGTCGCAACTTCGTCGATCCCGAGCGTGGCGGTTTCAGTCTGTTCGATGGTGCCGTCATCGGCGACGTCGTGTTCGCCCAGTCGACCCAAGCCGAGCACGAGGAGCAGGCCTTCGGAGAGGGGATCGCGATGGCGATTCCGCCGAACAGCCAGCTGATCGTCTATTATCACCTCATCAATACGACCGCAGAGCCTGCCGATCTCAACGTCACCGCGGATCTCTACACGATCCCCGAGGACAACGTCGAGACGCAGCTCAAGGACATCGCCGGTAGCGAATTTCGCATCAACGTGCCAGCACGTGAGGAGTCACGCTTCTCCGTCGACTGCATGTTCCCCGACGGTCTTGGCGGAGACTTCGACGTCTACTTCATCCTCCCGCACTACCACTACTATGGGACCGGCATGCGGTTCGAGATCATCGGCGGGCCGGACGACGGCAAAGTCATGTTCGATACGACGGGATCGGTCGGCGAGCCGCTAGCGGCAAAGGTCGACCCCAACTCCGCTTCGCTCGCAGGCGCCGAGGGCATGCGGTTCGCGTGCGACTTCAACAACGCGACCGATCAGAACATCCCGTGGGGCGCCGGAGCGAACGACGAGATGTGCTTCTTCCTGATGCACACCAACTCGGAGTATTCCTGGGCGGCGATGAGTGGATTCAGCTTCGGCGGGCCCCAGACGGACATGGGCATCAATCCCGAAGGCAAACACGAGTTCCGGTCCACCGGCTGCACGATGCTCGCCACGGATTTGCTGAACGAAGCTCCCTAGCGAGCCGTTTCAGCCCGGATGCGGATCGTGCGTCGCTCCCCAGGGGTGCAGCGCGATGAGTTGCTGCGCGCTTTCGCGAAAGAGATTGTCGAGCTCGCCCCGAGTCGCGTCTCGAAACGCGGCGGCAAAGCTGGTCGCTGAGCGGAATCGTCGCTCTCGGTCCTTGGCCAACGCCACGGCGAACACGTCGTCGACGTCCTGGGGTAGCTCGACCAGCTCGCCGGGTCTCGTCGGCTGGGCGTAGCGGATGTTGTAGAGAGTGATCGCGGAGTCGGACGCTTGGAACGCCGGGCGACCAGTCAGCGCTCGATAGGCGACCAGTGCCAGCGAAAATACGTCGGACCGGTGGTCGACGTCATCGCCGATGGCCTGCTCGGGGGACATGTAACCCGGCGTGCCGATGGCCGCGCCATGGGTGATGGTCTGCGCGCCCTCGGCCATTTTCGAGACACCGAAGTCGAGCACCTTCCAGATTTCGTGCCCGCTTTGCCGCGAAAGGAACAAGTTTCGCGGTTTGATGTCTCGATGCACGACGCCGGCTTCCTGGGCTTCTTCGAGCCCGCGGGCCACCTGGTTGACCAAGTTGACGGTGTCGCGGGCGGTGAGTCGTTCTTGAGCTCGGAGGATCGACCAGAGATCCTGTCCGCTCAGCAGCTCCATCGCAAAGTACGGCGATCCGTCGACGGCATTGCCGCTGTCGAGCACTTTGACGATGTGCGGTGAGTCGAGGGTAGCGAGGATCCGGATCTCGCGGAAGAAGCGCTCGATGTGCATCGGATCCTCGGCGATGTAGGGGTGCAGGACCTTGAGGGCCGCGGGTTGACTCGTTTCGACGTGGCTCGCTGCGTACACCTCGCCGATGGCGCCGCGCCCGAGGATTTCTCCCACGAAAAACGGCCCCACCCGCTCCCCGCTGAAGCGACCGATTTTTCCGGCTTCGGCGTTGTCGAGCTCGGCGTGCGCCTCTTTCAAGAGCGCTTCGCGCTTGCGCACTTGCGCCTGCGCCTTCTCCACCTGAAGCATCGCGTTGATGGTCGCGCGCCGTCCGAATCTCGCCAGCTGAAACGTTGCCGCGAACGCCAGCTGCATGCCGAGGGCCAGTCCGAGTAGTCCTGGCGTGAAGTCCTTGTTGAGGCCGACGACCGATTGCGTGAGCGGCGTAACGCCGGAGAAGGTCAGCACCGTGATGGCGAGGTACCCGACCATGACCGTGCCGACGATGATCCGACCGCGCCGTGAGTCGTCGTCGAGCCCGAAGAAGTAGACGAGAATGACGAGCGGCACGACGGCCGGCGAGAGCAGACCGACGTATGCGGTGAGTGCTAGAACGGTGAGCGCCGACATGAGCCCGACCCAGGGGGTTGGGCGAATCAGGTGGCGACCCCGATAGAACTGCAGGAGCGCCCACCCCGCATGCACGCCGAACAGCGCGAGAGCCGCCGTGGTGAGCCAGTGCGCTACGGTGCGGTGGGGCGAGAGCTGCAGCAGGGAAACACCGACCACCGCCATGGTCACCGAGACCCATCCACCGATGCGATTGCGCTCGAGCGCTTCGTCGTGAAGCGGTTTGGTCAGCTGCAGCGTGGACGCGGCGTCCCCACCCTCGGCCGAGGGTTTCTCCGGGGGACGCGTCGACCGCCGCTCGACCACGGTATCCGGGTCGGCGATGCTGCGCGTGTCTTCCGCCACCTCGCCGAGAGCTTACACGGGCGGCACGGCGATTTCAGCTCGGGCTCGGGTGCGTCCGAACCGGCTATCGGTGCGATGAAATGGGCGTTTCTTCATCGGTATCGAGCACGCCGTCCGCGTCCGCATCGGCGTGTAGGGTCGCCGCGCGGGCCAGATTGCCTTCGATTACCCGCAACCGGTCGGAGTTGGTGGTCGGGTTGATGTCGATTCGGGGCACCATGTCGTGCACGAGCCCGTCGACGTCCACCCCGCGGAACGCCGCTGAAACATCGAAAGCGAGGATGAAGCTCGCGGCGTCTTGCCGGTCGTTGGTGATCGGGATGGTGGCCTGAAGGTCCGAATCGGGCGGAGCCAAGCTGACCACCTGGACCGGTACGTCGTCCGCACGTCGGCCCTCGATCAAGATGGCGTTGCCCGCCAGATCCGTCGGCGCCGTGTCCGGCAAATTCGCTCGGGTCCGGGCGAACGCGACCCGGAGGCCGCAGAAGGTCTCATCGATGGAAAACTCCAGAGTACGCGGCGCTGATATCAGCTCGGCGACCAGCTGCTCGCCCAGCACTCGAGGGGTATCGGTCGCGCACGGCGTGAGCGACACCTCACCGATCGACACCCAGACCGCAGTGATCCGCTGTCCCCGCGGACTGTCGATGGCGGCCACGCCAGGATCGCTGGCCCGCGCGACGATGGTCAGTTTCTGCTTTCCGGCGATGGGGTTGCCGGTCTCGGTGCCCGCGCAGCCCAACCCAAGAAGCGTCGCCGCGAGCGCACCTGTTCGCCACCCCCGGTTCATCGGTCCTCCTCTCCCCGGGGATGGGAAAGAGGAAAAAGTTGCAGATTGAGCTGCACGACTTGATGGGGATCGTCTTCGAGCGTGGAAAGCTCGAGCAGCTCCCGACGGAACCGTTGCAGTCGCTCCTTGAGGCGCACGAGGCCGTGCTCGCCGAGGCAAAGCGTCAGCGCGGAGACGTCACGGTCCGAGCCGGGGATCGTATCCATCGCTTCTGCCGCTCGATCCATCATCATGCGATGATAGTTCCGGATGTGAAGCCCGCGGGTTTCAGGTCCCGTAGAAACGAGCTCCTCGCCCTGTTCGATCTTACCGTCCTTCTTGCGGACCAAGAGCCCGAGCTCGAGTAGGGTTTCCAGGGCGCTCTTGGCATCCTGCACGCTGATCTTCGGCAGTAGCGCTCGCGAGATCCATTCGGGGTCGTCTCGGAAGTCGTCGCGCGCGGCCAGCTCACGAATCGCCGGGATGTACCACGTCGAGTGGTAGGCCGCGTGCGAGACATCCAGCGGCCGCGCCTTGCGGTAGCGACGAAAGCCCGTCATCTCGGCGTAACTCGTGTTGCGCTCGGTCGTGTTTTTTGCCTGGTTGAAGCGGACGAGCGCAACGAAGTAACTCGCCGGATCGTCTTTCAGCCCGACGGCTTTGGCGAAGCGCTTGGACATTTCCAACGACAGGTTGCGGCTGCCGTCGATGACGAGCTTCAGGTAGTTCGGCGACTTCAGCCCGGCGCGTCTCGAAAAGCTGCGGTAGCTGAAACCGCGCTTGTCCTTGCGGTCCAGGTAGTAGTCGCGAAGGTAGGCTCGGTAATCGAGGTAGTCGAAGACATCGAGCTCACCCGCGCCGGCCATCGTCTTCAGTCTGCCCGCCTCTGGGCCCGGGCACCAGGTCTCTGGGTCACAGAATGCATACTGCTTGTATACACTTTCGGACTACAAGCCGCTGAAATTAGGTGATTTGAACGCTCGGCTCGGCCATCCTTGTCTACAGACGGCGCGCTTGGATTTCTTGCCGTGAGCCAAAGGAGGCAGGCGATGGGAGCTGGAAAATGGAGTGTATTGGGCGGATTGGCGCTGGCGGCAGCGCTGCCGATGGCGTGCTCGGACTCCGGCGGCGACTTGTTCGGGCCTGGGACCGAGGGCGGCGAGTGCATCGACGGCGACGGGTGCGATCCCGGGCTCGTTTGTAATTCGGGGACGTGCGAGTCGACCGACGCCGGCACCACGACCGGCACCGGCGGGACGCCTGGCGCAGGTGGAGGAACTTCGGGCAGCCCAGGTGCTGGGGGAAGCGGCACCGGCGGCGCCAGCACGGGCGGAGCGAGCGCCGGCGGAGCACCAGGTGCCGGCGGTGGCAGTGCGGGCGGCACCAGCGCCGGTGGAGCATCAGGATCCGGTGGAGCGAGCGGATCGCCCGGCGCTGGCGGCGCCGCTGGCGGCTCGCAGTGCACGATCAACCACCCACTGCTCGATGCAGGAGCACGGTTCTGCGCGCCGGGTGAATGCTTTTGCTCGAACCCCGATTCGTGTTTCCCAATGGCCGTGGCCGCGGGTTGCTGCGACGCGCCGGTCGACTGCTCGGGCAACGACGGCGGGGTAGCTTGCATGGGAGTGCACCCCGAGGTGCAAGGCGATCGTCGATTCTGTCTCCCCGGTCGTTGCTACTGCGCACGCCTCGACGCGTGCTTCCCAACGGACTCGGCGCGGCAGTGCTGTGGCGGCGACGTCGTGTGCCCGTGAGGCAGACGAGCTAGGCGCCGCGCGACAAAGCCCTGGAGATCCCCTAGGGTGGGGTCTCGAGTGGGGCAGATTCCTTGAATTACGAAGCCGCGTCCGGAGTGGCCTCGGTCGAGACCGGCCGTGCACTCGGCTCAACGGACGGATCCGCGCTCGACCAGCATCGAGCGGTCGAGCGCGCCGAGCACCGGGCGAACCTCATGCGCCTCCGCCCGGGCATGACCTACGCCGTCGGGCTCTGGATCACCTTTGCGCTGGCGGACTGGGTTGCGGACCGCTTCATTCACCCTGGCTCACTTTCGTGGCTCTGGGGAGTGCGCGGCGCGACGCTGCCGATCTTGATGGCAGGATTGATTCGGCTCTATTGGAAACCCGAGCCTTCGCCTCGCGCCACGACGGTGCTCGTTTTCATCATGTTCAGTGCGGCTGCCGTCGGTTTGAGCTTGATGTGCATCGGTTTCGAGGGCTTGCGCAGTCTGTACTTCGGCGGACTGCTCGTGGCGATCGCTTGCCGCGGCGCGCTCGTGGCCGAGCCGTGGCGCGCGGGGCTGCCGGCCTACATCCTCATGGTCGCGTCGTATCCCGCGGCTCTGTTCGGAAGCATGCCCTTCAGCGACGCCACGCGGGTCCAGCTCGAGCAGCCCGACGCGTTGGCCGCCTTCGCGATTCAAGCGGCTTTCTTGGCCGGTACGTCGGGGCTCACGCTTCTGGCGGGCCACGCGTATTGGGCCATGCGCCGGCAAGTGTTCGAATCACGGAGCATCGGCCGCTATCGGCTCAAGACGAAACTCGGCGCCGGTGGCATGGGCGAGGTTTGGTCGGCCTACCACTCGGGGCTGCGTCGAGACGTGGCGCTCAAGCTCCTCCGGGCGGAGGATGGCCTCGATACTTCGAGCGTTCAGCGATTCGAACGCGAGGTTCAGGCGATGACCGAGCTGAGCCACCCGAACACGGTTCGTGTGTTCGACTACGGAGTCACTGAAGATGGAATTTGGTACTACGCGATGGAGCTGTTGGATGGTGTCGACCTCGGCCGTCTCCTCGAATCCTCGGGCCCGCTCGAGCCAGCCCGCGCCCTCTATCTGTTGTCCCAAGCCTCGCGCGCTCTAAGCGAAGCCCACGAACGGGGCATTTTTCATCGAGACATCAAACCCGAGAATTTGTTCGTCACTCGTGCGGGCGGACAACGGGATTTCCTCAAGGTGCTCGACTTCGGCATCGCCAAGGTCAGCGCCGAGAAAGACTCCACACTGACTCAGGCCGGCTCGGTCGTCGGCACACCCATGTACATGAGCCCCGAGGTCGTCACCGGCAAAGGAGCGGACGCGAGGGCGGACGTCTATGCCCTTGGTGCGGTCGCCTACTACATGCTGGCCGGATCGCCGCCGTTCGAATCCGACAACGCGGCGGCCGTGCTGCTCGCCCACGCCCAGGTCGAGCCGACTCCGCCGAGCTTGCGCATCGGTCACGATCTCCCGAAGGATCTCGAACAGATCGTGATGCGGTGTTTGAAAAAAGAACCCGAAGATCGCTACGTCGACGCTGCCGCGCTCGCTGACGCGCTCCGCGAGTGCGAGGATGCGGGTCGCTGGGATCCGGCCCAGGCACCATTTCTGCCGACCGAGCTCGCTGATGCTCCCCGCCTCGCCGATCCGGAGGCCGAGACTGCGGCGGCCGTCTTAGAAACTACCGAAGGCAGCTAGTCCGTAGCCGCTGCTTCCGAATCTCACCGGGGCTAGCGCGACAGGGGCCGTATCGTCCTTGATGAGCCATGGGCGTTTTGCGAGCACGCCGATGAGCACGAGCAGCGCGCCGGTTCCTTGAAGCACGCCGTCGAGCCCGAGCAGAAGCCGAGATCCGACGTCGTCGAAAGCCTCGCAGAACAGGAACTCGTCCTCGTTGTTGCAGCGACTTTCTCGGGCTTTGAGCGCGGCCCAGGGACCGATCACCGGGAGGATGAGCCACCCCTCTCCGTTGCTGAAGCTGTCGCCGGCCGCGACACCGAGGCCGATCACGTACGGCAGGCCCCCGAGGATGATCCCGGTGACGAGGGGGCCCTTTCGTGTTTCGTATTCGAGGTGATAGCCGGGAGGCATGGGGTCGCCGTCGCGATACTTGAGGCGCGCAGGGGCTTGGCCCGGCGGATAGGCCCAGTAGCCGCGGGCAGGCTGGCCGTAGCCGTATGCCGGCGCGTAGCCGGGTGGGGGTTGAGCGCCGGGCGGTGGGGCTGCTGGGGCGGCTCCCGGCGTCGGAGGTGGCGCAGTGGCGTTGAGAGAAACCGTGAGGTCCCCAAAACTCGCGCTCGCCGAGCGGCACACGCCGTAAACGGCGGTGGCCACCACTGCGGCGGTCGCCCACACCCGAACCGATGACGCCCTCCTCATGCCCAAAGATCATCCTGGCTCAACTCCGGGCCCGAGCCAAGAAAGCTCGGTTCGGCCCTCGAAATTCCCTCCGCTGTAAGTTGGCCTGGCCCCCGCGCGTTTGACCCCCATGCGCCGGTTTTTGTGGTTGTTCGGCTTCGTTCTGGTGGCGGCCGCGAGCGCAGGGTGCTCGAATCTTCCCGAGCCCAGCTTCATTTCGGTGGCGACCGCCCCCCCGGAGTTCCAGGGGCTGCGGATCCACGTTCGCAATTCCACCATGAGCTCGGCCGAACGGGATGGCGAGAACGTGAACTGGCTGACCATCTGGACGCGAGCCAGCGTGCAGCGATTACTTTCCCGCGCCGGGTACACGGTCGTCGTGGATCGGGCCGATCCCCATGACCTCACCGTGACCGTCGACATCGATTGGCAAATGGATCAGCGCGGCGTCGCGACGCTCACGGCCACGTCGTCCCAGCACGTCGTCGAGCAGCTGTCCGCCATCGTGGAAGCCCCCGAGGGCGCCGACTTCGACGCGCCGGGGACCGACGAGCTCGTCACCAAGCTCGCGAGCTCAGACGCCGTTTTGCATGTCGCGGAGAACTCGGTCCGCGGCCCCATCCGGGCCGAGATTGTCGCCACGCCCGAGTGAGCTTCAGTCTTTCGGAGCAAAGCCGCAGCTGACGTCGAGCACTCGCGCGCCCCTCGGGATACGCATGGCGAGCGAAGGCTTCGTCGCTGTGTCCTGACAGGCCCGTCACCAACAGATGTTTGAATCGGCAGAATTCGTCGAACAGGACCGTGTTCCAGGCCTCGACGACGATGTCGTGCTGTCGCTCATGTTTCCTTCCGGGTGCGTGCCTCATGCACGACGCGCATCTGTGTGAACTGTCGGTGACCGTCTCGCCCGCTGTGAAAACCGTACCCCGATTTCTTGGCGCCGACCCAGGGCATGCCCCCCGCCCCGGAAAGTCCCTGGTTGACGCCGATCATTCCGGCGTCGAGCCGTCGAGCTATCGCTCCGGCGTGCGAGGCCTCGCCGAACACCACCGCCCCGAGACCATAAGGAGAAGCGTTGGCGCGCCGCACGGCTTCGTCCTCGTCGTGGACTCGCACCACGCACGCGACCGGACCGAACGTTTCGTCCGTCAATATCGTCATGTCATCGGTCACGTCGGTCAGCACCACCGGGGGTAAGAAGTTGCCACCGACTTGCTCTCCCTCGTAGGCCACCGTCGCTCCACTGCTTCGGGCCGCATCGAGAAGCCTGGCGACATGCTCGCGTTGCTCGCGGTCCACCATCGGGCCGAGATCCACGCCCTCGCGAAGCCCATCGCCGAGCTCGAGGCGGCTCGCTTGCTCGACGAGTAGCTTCACGAACGCGTCGTGCTGGGCGTCGCCCACGTAAATGCGCTCGGTGGCGATGCAAACCTGACCGCTGTTGCGGAAGGCGTTTCGCGCGGCGAATGCTGCGGCAGCTTTCAGGTCGGCATCCTCGAGCACGAGCAATGGATCTTTGCCACCGAGCTCGAGGATGACGCGTTTGAGCGACGGCGCGGCAGCGGCCAAGATGTGCGCGCCGGCGGCGAGCGATCCGGTGAACACCACCAGGTCCACGTCGGCGTTCACGAGCGCTTTGCCTTGCTTTTCGTCGCCGTGCACCACCAACAGCACGTCGTCGGGTAGCACCTCTTGGAGCGCATCCGCGTACGCTTGACCGACCAAGGGCGTCTTTTCCGACGGCTTGAACACGACGGCGTTGCCGGCCGCAAGCGCCGGAAGGATTTGCTGATGCGGCATCAGCACCGGAAAGTTCCAAGGTGCGATGCAGGCTACGACCCCGAGCGGATCCTTGTAGAGCGTCGAGCGCGTCGACTCGCTCTCGCGTGACTCGGGCGCCAACGCTTCCGCGATTTCCTCGAGATCGGTCTTGAAGCACCGGGCCGTGTATTGGGTTTCACCCAGGGCATCGCTGAGCGGTTTGCCCATCTCCTGGGTGACGAGTCGGCCGACCTCATCGGAGCGTGAGGCGAGGATCTCGCCGGCGCGACGCAGAAGCGCCGCACGCTCCTCGAAGGATCTCGCGGCCCACGCGGCTTGCGCTTGGCGCGCTCGCGCCACCCGGCCTTCGATGTCCTCGGCGGGTGTCACCTCGACGCTGCCGAGAACACTGTCGTCGACTGGATTTTTTGAAACGAGCTGGCTCATCGTGGACTCCTCTGGTCGGAAATTCGGGCGACAGCGGGTGCGGGCCGTCGTCATTCTCCAGGCTCTCGAGTGCCCCGACCCGTTGAAAGCACCCTATCCGTGCGTAGAACATCAGTAAATACGTCAAAAATCGACATTTTTTGTGCAAGAATGCACGGAGATGGACTGGGACGACGTCCGGGTGTTTCTGGCGGTGGCGCGTGCTCGTTCGGTGACTGGAGCCGCAAGGCGGCTCGACGTTCAACACTCCACGGTGTCGCGGCGCCTCCGGGCGTTCGAAGAAGAGCTCGGGGTTCGGCTATTCGATCGCAAACGATCGGGCTACGTGCTCACGCCGAGTGGCGAGGACTTGAAGGGCGTCGCTGTGCGCATGGAGCGGGAGGCACTCACCATCGACGGCCGCATGCTTGGCCGAGATGTGAACCTCGCGGGCACGCTTCGTGTCGCCACCGCGGATGCCATGGCGGTCACTTTTCTCATGCCCATCGTCACCGAATTCGCCGATTGCCATCCGGAGGTCGATCTCAAGCTGATGGTGTCGAACGACTACATCAGCCTCTCCGAACGTGAAGCCGACGTGGCCATTCGCGCCACCAACAAGGCCCCCGACAACCTCATCGGGCACCGCATCGCCACCCTGGCGTTTGCGGTGTATGGCGAGCGTCGATATCTCGCGTCCATTCGGAAGAAGAAGAGACAACCCGCGTGGATTTCGGCCGAAGGAGGCATGCCCCATCAAGCGTGGATTCAGCGTCAATGCCAGGCGGCCCCGATAGCGCTCACGGTCGACGAGGCCACCCTCACGCTTGCGGCGCTCCATCGAGGCACCGGCGTTGCGCTCATGCCTTGTTTCATGGGCGATCCCGACCCGCGCCTCGGGCGCTACCAGGACCCGGTCGAAGAGACGCATCTCGATCTCTGGATCCTCGTGCACAGTGACTTGCGCAGAACAGCCCGTGTGCGCGTTTTCCGGGATTTCGCGACTCAGCGACTACGCCAACAATTGGATCTGCTCGAGGGCCGAAGCTGCGATAGCGGCTGAGAACCTCACGCTCCGGCTTCAAGTTCGCGCACGCGCGGAGTATCCTTGGGCGTGTGGCTCGCGTTTGCCGCCCCATCGGCTTGCTGCTTTCCCTGCTCGGTCTCGGCTGTGGCGAGGTCGAGGTAACCCAAATCACGCTCGAGATTTCCACCGACGTCGACTGCAAGGGCACCGGCGGCCCGGTGACGGTGAACAGCGTGGCGATCGTTGCTGGAACGACCGACGAATACCGGCGGAGCGACAGCGACCCCGTCGCCGTGAGTCAGATGTGCGCCTCAGGCGAGATCGGCACTTTCGTCTTCGCTCCGAGCGGCGCCTCCGACGCGAACGTTGGTGTTCGTGTGGTGCTCGGCCTCGACGACGCGGATCTCGACGAAGAAGTCTTCGCCGAGCAGTGTATTCAGAACTGTGGCAACGGCTGCGTCGAATCGACTCGGCGCTTGTCGTTCGTTCCCGGAGCGCGGCTCCGGCTGCCGGTGCGGCTCGACCGCAATTGCATCGGTGTCTGCTGCGACGACGGATTCACGTGTGTCGCGGGCGAGTGCGTGTCGGATCGCATCGACGACTGCCCCGCCGACGTCTGTGGACCGCCGCCAGTAGACGCTTGCCCGAATGCGCCCGGCTGCGGGCCGATGGTTCCGTCTGGAACCATCACGTTCAGTCAGAGTTTCGGTGGGCCGGGCGATGAAGTTGCCAAGGACATCGACGAACGCGGCTCTGGCTACGTCGTCGGTGGGGAGTTCACCCAAGACTTCAGCGTCGGCGGCACCATGCTGTCGGCGAACGGAGCGGGGGGAATTTTTGTCGCGGCGTTCTCCGCCGACGGGTCGCTCGATTGGGCAAGCTCGTGCGCGGGTGCGCCCCTGGTGCTCGTCGCGGTCGAGGCGACGTCGACCGGCGAAGTGCTGGCGCTCGCCTCCGCGGGCAGCACGGTGGATTGCGGTGGCGTGAGCGGTAGCGTGAGTGCGGAGTCGGGATCGTTTTTGATCCACTTCGGCTCGAACGGTCAGCCGCTCGCGGTGCATGCTTTCGGTGGAGCTGCCGGCGCTGGCACGTTCGAGGTCAGGAGCCTCTCGGTCGGCGAAGACGACGTCGTGATGGTGGCGGGATCGGGCACGGGGGCGTTCAGCGTGACTGAATCGGGGCCGACGCTCGGCTTTGGCGGTCAGGACAAGGCTTTCCTCGCGCGTATGAGCTTCTCGGGGACCGCCGACTGGGCCCACGAGGTGAGCCTTGGCGGCCCCGCCGTCCCTCACACCGCCCGAGCCGGGAGTATCGCGCTCTTGGCTCTGCCCTTCAGTGGTGCTGCCGACTTCGATAGTGGTCAGACGAGCTCCTCCAACATGGGTCAGGACTTGCTCGTCAGTGGATTCGATCTCGGCGGCGGTTTGGCTTTTCGATTCGTCGCGGGCGGCGCCAGCAACGACGACATCGCTGCCGCCGGCACCGTTCAGGGCGCCAATGAAGCGCTACTGAGTGTCACCTACCGGACCGACTTCGCCCATCCGAACGGCAGCTCGAGCTACGATGGCCTCGACGCCAGCACGCTCTTCGTTCGCGACGACGGCAGTACGTTTACGCGCATCAGCCAACCCGATCACTTTGGCGGCGCCGTGGCGGCCGCCGACGAGGACGTGTATCTGCTCACCCGCGCGGAGCGCGACATGGGACCGCGTGTCATCGGATCGGGGCTCGACTTCTGGTTCGAAGACGTGGGTGACTCGAGCGTCGGGCTTTTGGGCGTTGCCGTGCTTCGAGCCGGCGGCGGGCCAGGGGACTCCGTCGTCGTCGGCAGCTTCAGCGGCGTGCTCGAGCTGGACCAGACGCGCTCGACCGACGGGAGCCTCGACTTTTTCATCGCCAGGTTCGCTCGATGAGCCGACGAACCTTGTCGAACCTGATGTTGATTGCCGGGCTGGCGGCGGTACCGGTGGTGTTTTCGCTCCCAGCGGTCGCGCAGGCCGCCGGGGCCGACAAGCCGCTCACTTGGAAGGAAAAAAAGCGCTTCAAGGACCTCAAGAAGAAAGGTGACAAGGCGATGCGGGCGCTCCGGTACGAAGACGCGCTCGCCGCC
>JAJDAH010000186.1 GCA_029261965.1 Polyangiaceae bacterium | reverse complement strand
GCTCGCGAGCAGGGCGCCGCTGGGCCCGTAGACCCGACACGAATTGAACGGTCGCTTCGGGTCGTCACTCCGCTCCGGCAAGCCCCCGGCAACCAAGGTCACCGAAAAATCCCGCGCCATGGCGATTGCCGCCCCTTGAATCCGCGCGCCCGCGTCCCCGCCTTGCTCGGCGATGTCTCGTTTGCCCGGCTCCGGGCCCAGGTAGGCGAAATTCTCGGGGAGCACGACGAGCTCGGCGCCGGCGCGCGCCGCTAGCTCCACCTGCCGGCGGCATTCGGCGAGATTCGCGGCGACGTCGGCCTGCGAATTGAGTTGGACCGCTGCTACAGCGAGCGCTGCCATCGCGACCAGTTTAGACTAGCCTCCGGTTTCCGGGCCCCAGATGAGCGAAAAAGCCACCGGCGCCATGCAGCAGTTCGGCGAGGCCGACGAACCTTCGGCGGGCCCGACGGGTGGCCTGGTGCTCCTGTACGCGAAAGATTACGAAAAACTGCCCGCCGCGTGGGCCTTCGATGGTCGCAAAATCGTCATCGGCAGCGAGCAACAGAGCGCCCAGGTGCACTTGCCGGTTTGGGCGGTGTCGCGCCGGCACGCGGAGATCAGTTGGGAAAACGGCACCTGGATCCTCCGGGATCTGGGCAGCACGAATGGCACGCTTGTCGACGGCCACCCCGTGCGCGCAGCGTCGCTCGAGCCGACGACTGAAATCCGGTTCGGAGATTCGATCTTCAAGTTCGTCCAGGAGCACGCCGACCCGATGCGTGGGTATCGAATCGACGGCGTGATGGTGGATGGCCGAAAGCGGCTCGCCATGGAAGGCACCGAGCTCGTCGGCGGCTTTTTGATGGACCGGACCGCGGCCGACATCGAACGCATCGCGTCGACGCCGCTCAGCGTCATGCTGCTCGGGGAAAGCGGCACCGGAAAAGAAGTCGTGGCCCGCGAGCTTCACCGATTGAGTGGCCGTCGCGGGAAGTTCTGCGCGATCAACTGCGCGGCGATCCCTGGGACGCTGCTGGAAAGCGAGCTTTTCGGTTTCAAGAAAGGCGCGTTCTCCGGCGCAGACCGGGACAAACCCGGGCTCATTCGGAGTGCGGACGGCGGCACCCTCCTGCTCGACGAGATTGGCGACATGCCGCTGGAGGCCCAAGCCAAGCTATTGCGCGTGCTCCAGTCGAAAGAGGTTTTCCCACTCGGCGCCACCGCACCGGAGAAAGTCGATGTCCGGGTGGTGTGCGCTACTCACCGGGACCTCTGGGCACTCCAGTCCAAAGAAAGATTCCGTCGAGACTTGTTTGCACGGCTCAACGAGTACCAGCTTCGACTGCCGCCGCTGCGTGAGCGTAAAGAGGACGTGCTCATGCTCATCAAGGCGTTTCTCGCACGTCACGGCCGCCCGGAGCTCAACGTCAGCTTGCCGTTCATGACCGGGCTTTTGCACTACGACTGGCCGTACAACGTCCGCGAGCTCGAAGCGTGTATCAAGCGGGCCGTCGCGCTGGCGGAGCAGCCGACGCTCACCGAGGACCACTGGCCGGAGCAGGTCAAAGACGAAATGAAGGAGTATGGGAAAGAGATTCTTCCCGCTCCGACTACCTCGGCGGGCGCCGCGGTGACCGCCCATGGCGACCTCGGTCCACCCTCCGCGGAAGAACTCCGCGCGATGCTCGAGCAGAATGCCGGCAACGTCGCTGCGGTTGGACGCGAGCTTGGAAAGGCGCGCATGCAGGTCCACCGGTGGATGAAGCGCTACGGCATCAGCCCCGACGAGTATCGAACCTGAAGACCCGTTTCAGACGAGGTAGTCGCCGCGTTTGATCTTCTGCGGGATGTAGACGTCCGTGACGAAGCTGATGTCCTTGTTGCTCAACGCTTCGATCTCCATCTTGAACTTCTCTTTGAGCATCTCTTTGATTTCTTTTTGCCACTGCTTCTTGGCAAACCACGGATAGGCCAGCATCTGCTTGGCGCGGGCTTCGTCTTCCTTGTTGAGAGCAATCTTGACGTCGTCCCTCAGCCCGAATTTCTTGAAGTCGCTGGTTCGAAGTCCGATGAAACGCGCGTCAGGCACCGCCATACGCATCGACTCGTAGGCGAGCGAGATGCTGCCCTGTTTCACGACCGAGTAGATGTAGAGCCCCCACGGATCGTTGTCGACGAGAACGTAGAGCGGTAGCTTGAGCTCGTGCGCCAAGCGTTGGAGTAAACGCCGCACACCTCGGGTCGCCTGACCGTTGCCGGTGACGAGCATGCATGAGTGTTTCCTCCAGAACTTGTCCTCGTTCAGACGGTGCCAAACCGCCTCCTTCTCCACGAGCAAGATGTACTTTGCCGAGGTCTTCTTGAATTGAATGACGTAGTCCTCGGTGATGCTCGGGATGCTCCAGCCGCCGGAACCCATGCGAGAAAGATCGATCTCGTCCCCGGCATCGACGATCACCATCGGCCCCACCATGCTCCCGCGCTTGGCCGCGAAGAGATGCAGCTCCTCGCGGAGCGAATCCAGGGAAACCTCGAGATCCTCGATGACCGGATCGCTCTCCTTCTGGTCGTCGAAGGTGTTCTCTTTGGACCCACGGATGGTGTGCTTCGTCATGTAGTAGAGATCACGAATGCTGGTCGTTTTGCCCGACTCGAGCAGGTGCTCTTTGACGGCCGAGGCCACCAGAAATGTCTGCATGAACTTCTTCGCCATGCTGACGTTGAAGAACTCCCGCGACTGTTCCCTGTCGCCGAGCTCGATCAGTCGCTTTCTCTCGTTGAACTGAACATTCGACAACGCCCGAATCGGGATCTTCACTTCGGGGTTCGCCTCCTTTTTTATCTGAGCGACGACCCGCTCGGCGAGACGCTGTATCTTCTTTTCGGTTTCCTTCGCTCGGCGCTTCTTGGCCGACGCGTCCATGGTCTTGCTGCGTGCCATCGGCTATCCCTTTCGGCGCGGGCGCTTCTTCGCTGGAGCTCTCTTGCTGCGAGCTTTCTTAGCCGGCGCTCGTTTGATTTTCGCCGCGGGTTTCTTGGTGGCGCCCTTTTTCGCGCTCGCCGCCCTCGACGCCTTTTTCACGGGCGTCGACTTCTTAGCGGCCTTCTTCTTGCCGGTCTTCTTGCCGGTTTTTTTCGCTGCCAACTTGTCGTCTCCCGCGTGCTCCGCGGCGGCGGCTTCTGCAATCTCCGCGACGCGAATGAATTGCGGAAGAGCGGCAAAAAACAGCTTCTCCACACTCTTGGGGGCACGACCGGTGATGGCCCCGAGGCTTTGGCCTAGCTCGGGGATGTAGCGCTCGAACAGGCCCCGCCGCTTGGACTCGCTCTCCATCCGCTCGCGGGCTCGTAGCTTCGACGCTAGCTTTCGGCCGCAGTCCTGAAGCGCGAATTTGATCTCGCGCATGATCTCGTCGTACTGCGCGACGGCTTCTTTGGCTTCGCTGGTGAACGGCACCCAAACGCTCGCAAGATGGATGAACACCGCGAGCGGCGCGACGGGAAGCGAGCCCTTCGGTTGCTGAAGCGTATACGCCTTCCAATTGGTGGCATAAACGCCCTCGGTGATCGCGCACGCCTTCGGCTGATACTGGAGCGGCACACGGTTCGCGAACCGGAGTATTTCGGCTTGCTCGTCCGCCGGTAGACTGCCGCCGTAGGCGAGACCGCATTCGACGACGAACGGATTGCCGCGATATACCGATGGCGAGCGGGTGCTCGCTTCGAAAAACTCCGCGTCGTACCGACGGCGGAGCCCGGCCATGATGAGTTCCTCCCCAATGGGCACGACGCAGCTCGATGGCGGCGCCATCACCTTCGTTTCGCCAAGCGCGGTGTGCAGCGCCTCCATCTGTTCGCCAGTCAACGAGGTCGCGGTGTGAGAAGATGGGACACCTGCGGCCTTGCAGACCTTCTCGGCGGTGGCGGGGCTCACGCGCGAGAAGACTGTCGACAGTGCGCCTTTCACCTTCTGGCCTCGCGCGTCTTGGAGCATGCGCATCAACATGCCGAGCTCGACGCCGTGAGGATGAGGTTTGATTTCCGCTGGCTCGCGCGGGAGATCTTCACTCGCGTGTGGGTAGACCTGCTCGTCACCCTTGGGCTGGCGGTAGGTGACCGCCACGTGAGGGTTGGCGACGACTGTCTGCTCGATGTACGCGTCGACACCGGTCCGACCGCCGCGATGCTTGCCGGTGAGTTCGATCTCGACTCGAGTGCCGTGGGGCCGATGCCACTCGGCGACTTCGTCGTCGGCGAGGATTTTTGGCTTGTTCTTGGTCGTGTCGATCTGGACTTCGATGCGGTGTGCGGGTCGACCCTTGCCGGTCCGGCTGGTGATGACCATCGGTTTTCCGGTGGTCAGTTGCCCATACAGGCCTGCGGCGCTGATGCCGATGCCTTGCTGACCGCGTGATTGACGAAGTCGGTGAAACTTCGACCCGTAGAGGAGCTTGGCGAAGATCTTCGGGATCTGCGCTTTGACGATCCCGGGACCGTTGTCTTCGACGATGACTCGAAAGCGCGTCTCGTTGACCTGCTGAATCTCGACGACGATTTCCGGCAGGATGTGCGCTTCCTCGCAAGCGTCCAACGAGTTGTCGACGGCCTCCTTCACGGTGGTCAAGAGCGCCTTGGCCGGGTTGTCGAACCCGAGCAGATGTCGGTTCTTGGTGAAGAATTCACTGACCGAGATCTCGCGTTGCTGCGCGGCCATCGTCTCGGCAGTCACCCTTCGCTCGCGACCACCTCCAGAACCCCTCCCCTTGCGACCAGTGCTGGAATCGCTCGGAGCGGGGCCTCCCTCCTCATCCGCCGGGCGCTTTTTCTTGCCTGCGCTACGCTTTGCCGCGGTTTTGCGCTGGGGTCGGACCCGCGCGCCCCGGCCGCCGCTCCCACCGAAGGTAAATTCGACTTGTTCGCTCATCGGAGAACCCTCGGTGCATCTGAGCAGTGTCTGCACAAATGTCAAGCAAAACAGGGTTGAGCTAGCGGCTGGTCTGGGCTACGCAGGCCGCAGTTTTTTTCCCGCTTTGTGCTTCGCTCGAATGTTCGGAGCCCGTGGCGCCAAAACACATTTGAATCCGTCTAGGCGAGATGACCCGAGCGCACTTCGCGAGCCGCGTCTGGCTGATCTGGGCGCTCCTATGCGCCTTGTGCTTGCCGACGTCGCCGGCCTCGGCGCAGCCAGCACCCGAACGACCCGCCGAGCCCGCTAAGCCTGGCGAGCCTGAGAAGCCTGCCGAGCCCCGACAGCCCGGCGCGGAGAAACCCGGCGCGGAGAAACCCGCAGCCCCAGCGAAGCCCGACGCGCCAAAAACGCGAGGCTCCGACGCGGGCAAACCGCCGACGGGACGCCTACCTCCGGTCGCCCCTGGCGGCGTCGTCACCGGCTTGCCCAAGCCCCAGCAGACCGAAGCCGAGCGGGCACGCGGCATGCCCATTCTCAACATCCAGGTCGCCGGCAACCGCCGGGTCACCAAACAAGACGTGCTCACCTATCTGCGCGAGCGCGTCGGGCAGCCCTTCGAGCCCGAGAAGCTCACTCAAGACGTGCGCGAGCTCTGGAACTCGGGCTTCTTCGACGACATCGAGGTGGATCTCGAGCGTAGCGACGACGGAATCGTCCTCCGATTCCTCGTGCGTGAGCGTCCGAACATCGCGGCGGTGACGTTCGAGGGGCAGGACGAAATCGAAGAAGAAGATCTCATCGAAGCGATCGAGGTCAAGGCGAACACGATCCTGAGCCATCCGGCAATTCGTCGCAGCATTCAGAAGATCCGCGACATGTACGCCGAGCAGGGCTACTTCCTCGCCGAGGTCAGGAGCGAGGTCGTTCCACAGAAGAACAACGAAGTTTCCGTCAAGTTCACGATCACCGAGCACAACGCCGTGACAGTGCGTCGGATCACTTTCATCGGCAACGATACGGTCCCGGACCACGAGCTGCGGGAGGTCATGTTCACCGGCCACATGACGTTCTTCTCGTTCGGCTCCGGTGGCCCGTTCCGGCAAGACGCTTTCGAGCGCGACATCGCCGTCATCAGCGCGCTTTATTACGACCGCGGCTACCTTTCGGTGCAGATAAACACGCCTCGCATCATGCTGACGCCGGATCGAAACGGCATCGAGGTTTCGATCACCATCAACGAGGGACCGCGGTACCGAATCCGCCAATTCCGCATCTGGGAACGCGGTCCGGATGGCCGCGAAGTCGAGCCCATCGATGGGCGTCGAAATCTGCGCGCCATGATTCGCAGCAAAACCGGTCAGTTCTTCAACCGAGCCGAGCTGCTCGAAGATCTGCAATCGGTACAGACGAAGTATCGAAACGAGGGCTACGCCAACGTCACCGCGAACCCGCAAACCAAGCTGGACCCGGTGCGCCGAGAGGTCGACATCGAGGTGCCCATCGTTCGCGGGCCGATCGTCTACTTCGAACGCATCGAGGTGAGCGGGAATACGAAGACGCGCGACAAGGTGATTCGACGCGAAATGGAGGTCGCCGAGGGCGAAAAATTTCACGAGACCCGCCTCGACAACTCGCGGCGACGAGTCACGGCGCTCGGCTACTTCGAACGTGTCGACATCACGACCTCCGAGGGCTCGGCGGAGGACAAGATCAACGTCAACGTCGAGGTGAGCGAAAGACCGACCGGCACGTTCCAAGTCGGCGCGGGGTTCTCGAGCATCGAGAACTTCATCGCTACCGCCCAGGTTCAACAGGCCAATCTGTTCGGTACCGGCAGGAGCCTCTCTCTGCAGGCACAGGTCAGTGGCATCCGCCAGCTCATCAACCTCCGGCTCGCTGAGCCATACTTCCTCGACAGCCCATTCAGTGCCGCCATCGATCTCTTCGACCAGGTCCGCGTCTTCACCGACTTTTCACAGTCGACCCGCGGCGGCGCCCTGACCTTCGGTTACCCACTGGTGGAGCCCGAGATGCGGGCGTCGGTGACCTACACCGCCGAGCTCGACCGCGTCTCGACCGGGCGCCGCTCGACGTTTCTGGGAACCTCGAGTGGCGTCAGCGTGTTTCGGCAGCTCCCGCTTCAGAACTTGTTCAACGACGGTTTCACGTCGAGCATTCGACCCGCCATCACCTGGGACACCCGGGACAACCGACTCTTTCCGACCTCAGGACTCTTTGCTCGCCTCTCGAGCGAGCTGGCGGTGTCGCAGATTGGCTCCGACAACGAGTTTCTTCGCAATCGACTGACGGTTCGCTACTTTTTTCCCGTCGTCGGCAGCGCAGTCTTCAAGGTCAACCACGAAGCTGGGTTGGTGACGAGCCCGAACGACGAGGGAGTGCCCATTTTCGCCCGCTTCTTCCTCGGCGGCATCCTGGACCTGCGTGGTTACCGGTTCCGGTCGATCGGTCCGAGGGTTCCGCTGACTTCGTCGCTCGAGCCCAACAGCATCCCGCTGGCAAACGGCGCCAATATCGGCGGAAACCTGTCGTACTTCCAGAACGTCGAGTTCGAGTTTCCCATCATTCAGCAGGTCGGGATTCGAGGCGTCCTCTTCACCGACCTCGGCAACGCTTGGAACATTGAAGACCAATATTGTGACGCCGTCGGCCGCGGCTCACGGTTCGACACCCTGAAGCAAGTGAGCCCCTGTTTCGATGCCAGCAGCATCCGCGCGATCAAGGCCTCCTACGGCTTCGGCATCCGCTGGTTCTCCCCGCTCGGCCCTCTACGATTCGAGTGGGGTTTCCCGTTCGATCCGCTACCTTTCGAGGACAACATGGTCTTCGAATTCACGATCGGCAACTTCTTCTAGGCCATGGATTCGGTGCCCTAGATGGGACAGAAGTCCCGCACAGGCCGCATCCTCGGGGGCCTCGTGGGGGCAGCGGTGGCGGTGGGCCTGCTGTCATCCTTCTGCGAGCGACGGCCGAAGTCGAAACCGACCGGGACGCCGGATCCCGTCGAGGCCGTGCACTTCACGGGGGACACGCCAAACGATGTGCGCGCGCTGCTCGATGGGCTGGCCGTGCGCTCGAAGATCGGCGCCTGGTACGTGACCCGGTCGTGGATCCAAGAGAAGCGGCTCCTGATCGAGCTCAGCCGGCAGAGCAGTGGCTTCACCATCTACGTGACGACCACCGAGGCTTCCTACGCTCCCCCGCCGCACGAGACGGCTCGCTATCACGTCTTCTACGGCGGCTTCCGCAGCTGGAACGACAGCGGAAACGTGCAGGCGAGCGAGACTGCCCTCGCCGTGGGCGACGTGGTCGAGCGAATTCGGCGCCGCGAGAACGAAGTCCCCATTCCGGCGGGCATGTGACATGAGCGAGACGCGACGAACCCTCTGCAACCGTGACTGCCCGGACACCTGTGGCATCGTCGCGACCGTCGAGGACGGACGGGTCACACGCATCGGCGGCGACCCCTCGCACCCGGTCACCCGCGGTTTTCTCTGCTGGCGCACCAACCAGTACCTGTCGACGCAGTACTCCGCCGAGCGGTTGACCCAACCCTTGCTGCGCAAGAACGGCGAGCTCGTGCCCGTGACGTGGGAAGCGGCGCTAGACGTTGCCGCCGAGCGACTGACGAGTATCCGGGCCGAATCCGGCCCGAGCGCGATCTTCCACTATCGGAGTGGCGGCTCACTCGGCCTCCTGAAGGCGCTGAGCGACCACTTCTTCGACCTCTTCGGGCCGTGCACGAAAAAGCGTGGCGACATCTGCTCGGGGGCTGGGGAAGCCGCGCAACTGCTCGACTTCGGGGTGAGCGACAGCAGCGACCTGTTCGGGTTGCTGGAAGCAAAAAACATCATCCTGTGGGGCAAGAACGTCGTGACATCGAGCCCCCACACCGTGCCGGTGCTCAAAGACGCGCAAAAGCGCGGCGCCCGACTCGTGTTGGTCGACCCGGTTCACACGAGAACCGAGAAACTCTGCGAGCGCTTCTTCGCCCTGCGACCCGGTGGAGACTTCGCGCTCGCGATGGCGGTGGCCGGCGTGCTGTTCGAGCGCGGATGGACGGATCCTGACGCCCCGTCGTACTGCGACGACGTCGATGGCTTTCGAGAAATGGTCGAGACGAAGACCGTCGCCGAATGGTGCACCGAGGCCGACCTCCCGGTCGACGCGGCGATCGATCTGGCCGAGCGCCTCGGCCCCGGCGGCCCGACGACGATCCTCATCGGTTGGGGCATGGGTCGTCGGACGAACGGTGGCGCCACCGTGCGTGCCCTCGACGCGCTCGCGGCGATCACTGGCAACCTCGGCATCCCCGGCGGTGGTGCTTCGTTCTATTTCCGGCGGCGCGGTGCGTACGACACGTCGTGCCTGTCGAGCCGCGAGCCCGCTCGTACGATCCCCGAACCGCTGTTCGGGCAGGAGGTGCTGGCCGCAAAGGACCCGCCCATCCGCGCTATTTGGGTCACTGCCGGCAATCCGGTCGTGATGCTCCCGGATGCGGAGAAAGTCGCCGAGGCGCTCGATGCCGCGGAGCTGGTCGTCGTCGTCGACACACACCTCACCGACACCGGCCGCCTTGCCGATCTCGTATTGCCGACCGAGACGCTCCTCGAAGCCGACGATCTTCTCGGCTCGTACGGCCATCACTACCTCGGTGTCGCCCGCCCGGTCGTACCTCCCCCCGTGGGAGTGAAAAGTGACCTCGAGATCGTGCAAGCGTTGGCCGACCGGCTTGGCCTCGGCCCGGACCTGGCCGGTGACGCGAGGACGTGGAAACGACGGCTGCTGGGCAAGCTCGAGTCCCATGGAGTCACACTCGAAGACCTCGAAGCGGGACCGATCAAGAACCCCATGGCGAGCCGCGTGCTGTTCGAAGGCCGACGCTTTCCCACGCCGTCGGGCCGGGTGCGGCTGATGACCGAAGCCCCTGCCTCACCGAGCCCCGGGCCCGAGGCATACCCCCTCAACTTGCTTTCGCTATCGACCCCCAAGAGCCAGTCGTCGCAGTGGGCCAAGACGCCGCCGTCCGAACCGGTGGAGGTGAGCGTGCACCCGGACTCCGCTGGTGGGGTCGCCGATGGAAGGATCGGCGTACTCGAGTCGAAAATCGGACGGCTCCGGGTGACCGTCCGCCACGATGTGGACCAGCGCAAAGACATCGCGCTCTTGCCCAAAGGCGGCCATCGCACGCGCGCCGCCTGCGCCAACTCGATCATCGGCGCCAAGCTCACCGACATCGGTGAAGGGGGCGCTCTCTACGAGGAGCGCGTGCGAATCGAGCCGGAAAGGCACGTGAAACCGGCCTGAAAGCGAGGTCCTCGGCGCGCGCGAAACACCCCTGCCGAACGTTGTCGCCGCTACGTCGTTGGGGTAGCTGAACGCACGGTTTTTGATGTCCGAAGACACTCCCTCGAGCCCGCAGCAAGAGCATCCGATCAGCATCCAGACTGAGATGCAGACCTCGTACCTCGATTACGCGATGAGCGTGATC
>JAJDAH010000185.1 GCA_029261965.1 Polyangiaceae bacterium | reverse complement strand
TATTTCTTCGTGACCAGGACGAGCGCGGCGGCCGTTCCCGCCGCTTGCAGTGCGCGGGACGGGCTGGCCAAAGCGTCGGCGATTTCGCGGTTGGCGGGATCGGCGCCGAGCCGAGCCAAGGCGAGGATGGCCGCCGCGCGCACCATGTCGTCCGTCGACTTGGAAAGCTGCGTCAGCGCTTCGGCGCCGTTCTTCGAGCCGAGCTCACCGAGGGCGAACGCCGCCGCCGCTCGAGCGAGCGGCCCACCTTCGAGCGAGCGTACCGTTTCGACCAAGAGCTCGTTGTCGCGTTGGCTGTCGAGCAGCCCGAGGCCGAGGGCGCCGAGGGCGCGGGCGCTTGCCGCATCACCGCGCACGAGAGTGGTCAACACATCGCGCGCCCTGGGACTCCGCATGCGGGCAATCGCCCACGCGGCCGCAATCGAGACCGGGTCCGACTCGTCCGCGCGTGACGCGCCGTCGAGCACGACCACCTCGGTGAGCTTGGGGAGCATCGCGGGGTCCCGCAGCACCCCGACCGCGATCATGGCCCGAACTCGGAGCGAGCTCTCTGCTTTTCCGGTGGCATAAGCGTAGAGTGCGGGGCCGGCGCTTCGGTTCTGAATGTGGCCGAGCAGTTCTATGGCGATTCGTTGTTGCGTTTCACGGTCGTCGTTGAGCGCATCGAGCAACGGTTTGACCGCGCGTTCGCCAATCCGGCGCAGGGTCTTTTTCGCCGTTGTTGCTTCCGATTCGTCGGAGCTCCGGGCGGTGTGCACGAGCGGGAACGCCAACGCCCCGTATATTTCGACGAGCAGGCGCCGATAGATCGGTTTTTGCGGATTGCCGAGCGCGACCGGAAGCAGCTCCTTTTCGAGCGACTCGAGCGTGCCTCGCCCCAGATTCACCTGCATGCTCAAGCGCGCCGCCTGGGCCACCAGTTCCTCGTCCGGCGACGCGCGCATGACTCGGCGAAGAAGCTTGTCCGCTTCGTCGATTTTGTCCTGGCTGATGAGGAGCTCGGCGAGCTGGAAGTAGACCGGAAATAGCCGATCGTTTTTCGAAATGGCCTTGCGGAACTCCGAGATGGCTTTGTCGGTGTCTTGGCGGCGGCGGTACATTTCTCCGAGCTTCTTGTGTCCCACCGCGTCGTCCGGTGAGAGGTCCACTGCTCGGGCCGCGTAACGAATGGCTTCGTCGTCTTGGTAGAGTTCGGCCGCGTACTGGGCCATGCGTTGGTAGTATTCGCGGGCCCGTTTCGGCTCGACACGAACGAGCTTCTCGAGAACCCCAATCGCCCCTCTGAGCTTGCGTTGGAGGACCAGGGTTCGTTCCAATCGTAGGAGGGCTGGGGCGTCCCCCGGCGCTTCCTTGGTCACGAGCTCGAGCACCCTTTGGGCGTCGGGATAGCGTCGAAGACGCAAATACACCTCGGCCAGCAATCGGCCGGCTTCGAGGTCGGGCTTGAGCGACTTGAGGCGACGTTCGAGAGGCCGGACGCGCTTGCCCAGAGTCCCCGCGAGGCCCCACAGTGTGACGATGTGCGTGCGCGATTCTCGAGCGAGGTGCGGACTGTCGACCGAATCACGGAGGATCTGCTCCCAGATCGCCATCGCCGCTTCGTAGCGTGCGAGACGATCGCTGCCAGCCGAAGCACCGGTACGCTCGAGAGCGAGCGCGTACGCCTTCTTGTACTTCATTCGCTTCGGCGCGAGCTTGACGGCTTCGCGTAGAGCGGCGAGCGCTTCAGCCGCCATGTCGTGTTCGAGATAGACCTCGCCGAGGATGTGCAGAGCCCGGGCGCGATTTGGAACGATCGTTTTGATGCGATCCCAGACCTGGACCGCTTTTGTCTTGTCGCCCTCCTGGAAGTAGCGGTCGCCGAGCTCCACGAGGTGGCGTGGATCGTTGACCCGGCCCCCAGCGAGCTTCTTCAGGAGCGCCATCGCTCGGTCGCTTTCTTCGATGCGTTCGTAGAAATCGACCAACGCGGCGAGGGTGTCTTCGTCGCTCCCCGACCGGGCTTCGAGCTTCTTGAGGTGCCCTAGGGCTTTTTCGCGGTCCCCTCGTTGAATCAGTGCTTCGGCCAACTGGAACACGAAGTCGGGATTGCGCGGAGCCGCTCGTATCAACGCTTCGTATTGTCGAATGGCTTCGCCGAGCTCACCCTGAATCTGCAGGAGCTGCACGACTTTCAGGCGGGTGCTGATGTCCTTGCCGTTTTTTGCTAGCGCGCGCTTGTAGGTCGCTAGAGCCTTGTCTATCTGTCCGGTCTCTTCGTAGAGCCCACCAAGCATCCGCAAACGCTGAAAGTCGCCCGAGCCCTCCTTCTCGAGCGTTCGGATGAGCTCGCGCAGGTCGTCGCCGGCCCGGTAGACCTCCACGATGATTTCGTAGATTTCTCGTCGCACGCCCGCCTGAGCGCCGGCGATGCGAAGCGCTCGCTGCAGCGTCTTGAGCGCGGCGGCTCGCTTCTTCTGTTTGGCCTGGGCGCGGCCGAGGTCGCGCAGTGCCGGAGCCAGCACGCGGTTGTCCCCCGCCGCTGCCTTGACCACGTCCTCGTACTCGCGCTCCGCGCGCTGATATTCGCCGCGCTGGAGAAGCTCTCGGCCGAGCTCCGCGCGTACGAAGAACGAGCCCTTTGCCCTCTTGACGAGCGTCTTGTGGAATCGCTTGGCGTCGGACCATTGCTTGAGGTCCAGCGACAGTGTCAAAAGCGTTCTGAGGATCTGTTCCTTGTCCGCAGCAGCCTTGATGTTCGGAAGCGCCTGCTCGAACCGTCGTTTGGCGCCGGCGAGATCTCCTCGGTCTTGAAGCAGATGGGCCAGGGCCGTCAGCGCGGCGGGGTTTTTCGGCCGTTCGGCGATGGCCTTCTCGTAGGTTTCGATCGCTCGCTCGACTTGCGCGTCGTGTCGATAGATTCCGGCGAGTGCGACGACCGCGTTCCATTGTCCCGATCCGGCCTTCGCCGCACGTCGCTCGAAGTCTTCGATGAGCTTGTCGAGCTTGCCGTCGCGCTCGCGGTAGAGCTCGGTCAGTCGTTGAAGTGGAAACTGCTCGCCGGGTCGTCCGAGGACGACGCCGGTGTACCGAGCGATGAGCGCTGCCGTGCGAGCTTTAGGGTCCTTCTGGGGGCGCGGCTTCGTCGGGCGCGGCTTCCCAGGGCGCGGTTTTCCAGGTGTTGGCTTGCCAGGCTTGGTTGGGCGCGGTTTCTTGCGCCCGAACGGATTGAACTGCGCCGGTGACTCCGCCGGTGCAGCCACCGTCACGGCCAGAGCCGCGACGAGAGCCGTGAGAGTCCGCTGGCGCATCGAACAAGCCTAGGTTGGAGACACCGCCGGGGCCACTCGGCTTGGGCGCGCGGGGTCGTGGCGCACGACGTGGGCGGTCCTTAGCGGGAAATCTGGCCGTTGGGACCGGCCGGCCATCCAAACGCTGGCCGGTCAGCTCAAGGTAGCTTGGGCTCTTCTAGCGAGTCGGGGCAGGTCAGCGACCCGAGAAACGCCACCAGCTGCGCGATCTCCTCGTCACTCAACTTGCGGTCCTTGAGCTTGGGATCCCGGCCGGGGTTCGCGAAGCCGCCGCCTGCCATGAACTTCACGGCCTCGTCGAGCTTGGCGATCGAGCCATCGTGGAAGTAGGGCGCGCTCTTGCTCACGTTGCGCAGCGTGGGCGTCTTGAACTGAGCAAAATCCGCGTCGTTTTCCGAAGCCTTGGCTCGTCCAGGGTCGGCGTCTTCTTTCTTCTTGCCGTCGAGCCCGACCCCGACGTTGTGAAACGCTCCGTCCTTGGACGCGTAGGCGTCCGAGAACATCGGCGGCGTGTGGCACTCGTGGCAACCTGCCTTGCCCGTGAACAGCGTCAAGCCCTTCTGCTGCTCTGCGCTCAACGCCGACTTGTCGCCGGCTTGGAACTTGTCCCAAGCCGTGTCCCCACACAGGAGCGTGCGCTCGTAGGCAGCCAGCGCCTGAGCGATCGTCGTCGGCGAGACGCCTTTGCCCGGGAACACCTCGTAGAAGAGCTTCTTGTAGCCGTCGATCTTGGCGATCTCGTCGGCTTTCTTTTTCAGATTGTCCGGGCCGACGCCCATGTTTCCACCGCCCCACGCTCCTTTTGCCTGGGCCTCGAGCGAATCGGAGCGCCCGTCCCAATACAGCTTCGGCAGGTACGCGACGTTCCAAATGATCGGCGCGTGCCGCGTGAGCGGCTTTTCCATCGCTCCTATCGCCGTCGGCTCGTGCCCTCCCGTTCCATCTTCGTTCTGGTGGCACGAGTAGCAGGCGCGGCTCCCGTCGGCGCTCAGGCGCTTGTCGAAGAAGAGCATGTGTCCCAGCGCCACCTTGGCAGGGGTGGTTGGATTGTCCTTGGGAGCCTGGACGGGCTCCAGACCGCCCGGGACTTTCGGGATAGGCGGATGGATCGACTTCGGTGCAGTGGCCGTGGCCGTGGCCGCGGGCTTCTTGTCGCCGTCGGATGGCTTCTTGTCGTCGCAGCCGCCGACGGCAGCGGTGGCGACGAGGGTCGCGGCGAGGGCGAAGGTGGGTGACGTTCGCGGCATGCGGGGGCCTCCTTTTTGCACAGCCCCAGCTGTTTTCGGCTGGAACGAGGCGGTCCGAGCTAGCCACGGCCAATCGGTGAGTGCAACCGGTGTGACCGTCGTCTAGAGCATCGTGGTAAACGCCGTGCGAATCGCGAGGCGAGGGTTGACCGAGAATACGAAGGACGGGGAGAGCAACTCCGGCGACGGCGCGGACGGTCAGCCCAAGGGCGGCGATGCAGCTCCGGGATCGGACTCCGCGTCGACGCAAGAGTTCGTTCGAACGGCTGCGAGTGAGCCGCCGGGGCACGTCGATGCAGACCCGCCGGTCGCGAGCGCGGTGGCTTCACCCGCCGCGCCTGGAGCGGAGTCGCTAGCACCGGCGCCGTCCACTGCTCGGTCCCCGGGAACGGATCGTCCTCCGGCCGTCGAACCGCAGAGGCCTGCGCCCGACGGTGTCGCCCACCCGATGTCGATCGTCGGGCGGTCGCTGATCCTCGCCGCGCTCATCGGCGCGTCCTTGGTCCTTTCGCTCCAGTTCACGGTCAAGGCCGAGTGGGTCACTGAATTCATCGTCCGGAACAAGCTCGAGATGGACCAGCGCATGACCCTGATCTTTTCGGGTCTTGCGGGGGCGGCGGTCGC
>JAJDAH010000184.1 GCA_029261965.1 Polyangiaceae bacterium | reverse complement strand
ACGAGAAACGGTCTCCAGGCATCTTTTCCAGACAACGTCGAACGGTTCGTTCGAGTACTCCGGACATGCCTTCGAGCTGACCGAGCAGCGGTGGGGGGTCGTGGCGAATGCTCTGCGTCGCGCTCTGGTTGTCCGGCGCTTCGAATGGGCGCTTCCCGCTGAGCATTTCGTAGAGCACGACGCCGAGCGAAAAGAGGTCGCTTCGTGGATCGGCCTGCTCGCCGAGGATCTGTTCCGGGGACATGTAGAGCGGCGTGCTCAGCTTGGCGCTCGACTCGAGAATTTCTGGCGCCGTCGGCAATCGCTCGTCCGACGCGACCGCGAAGTCAACGAGCTTCACTGCGCCGTGTTTCGCGATGAGCACGTTGTGGGGCTCGACGTCGCGATGAACGACGCCGCTTTCGTGGGCGTGCTCGAGGGCTCGGGCTACTTGCAGCGCAACGGCAATCGCCACCGGCACCGTGAATCGACCGAGCTTTTCGAGAAGCTCGGCGACCGACCAACCGTCTACGTGCTCGAGGACCAGCCACATCTGGTCGTCGCGTTTCTGAAAGTCGAAGAGCGATATGATGTTGGGGTGGTCGAGCTCGGAGAGAAGTCGCGCCTCTCGCTCGAGCGCAGTCGCGAACGGGCTAGAAGGCAAAATTCCCTGGGTGAGGGCCTTGACGAGCACGAGCCGCCCGAGCGGATCTTGCTTGGCACGGTAAAGGTCCGCGACGGCGTCCGAGTGCAGCTTCTCGACGACGCGGCATCCGTCGAACCTCGGGTCCGGCATCGGGAGTCACGTTAACCCGCCGGAGCCAGAAGCGGAAAATCCCGCCCGTGGCGTGCGCGCCGACGCTGAGCTAACAAGCGCCGCGGATGGAGAGCGGCTTCACCATGCGAGAGGCGCCGGCGCCGAATTTCTGGAAACGCCAGTGGATCGCGGCTCGGGCGTACTTCGTGGGTCAAGATCCCACCTTTTGGACCGCTCTTACGCCGGCGCTGCTGCTCGCCGCGCTTCTCTACGTTCGAAGCCCTGCGAGCAACTACATTTTCGACGAGCAGGAGGCCCTTTTGGCCAATCCCTACGTCAACGGCGAGGGGTTGGGCTTTTTGGACGTATTTCGGCGCGACTTCTGGGGCCTCCCACCCACGCGCAGCATCGGCTCCTATCGGCCGATTCCCAACGTGATTTGGCGTGGTCTCTGGAATGTTCACCAGCACCCGTGGCTTCTGCATTGGGTCAACGTCGTTTTCCACGCCGTCAATGGCGCCGTGCTCGCCGGCTTCGTACTCGCCGTCACGGGTCGCCGCGCCCTCGGCTGGTTGGCTGGCGGGGTTTTTCTGATTTCTGCGGTGATCACCGAGGCGGTCACCGGCGTCGTCGGCATTGCGGACGTGCTCGGTGGGCTCGGTGTTCTCCTGATGGTGTCTGCGCTCCGGTGGAACTTGGCGTTGATGCCGCTCGGTGTTTTCTCTGCGGGTTGTTTTGGGCTGCTTTGCAAAGAGAGTGTGCTGATCGGCGTGCCGCTCGTGCCGTGGGTCGCCCTCGCGACGGCGCCGCTCTTGCACCGCCACCGCCCATGGCGGGCGGCTCGCACCTTGGGCGCCCTCTTGGCATCGGTCGGTGCGCTCGTCGCCTACACGTATTTTCGTCGACATTTCTTCCCCATCGATCTGCCGGCATCTCTCGAGCAGCCGCTACCCGAGAGTGAGCCGCTCGTTCGTCGTGCGATGCACACGTTCCTCGCGTGGTTCCAGCAACCGAAGCTGCCCCAAGACCCGATCAACAACCCGCTCATCGACGCGGACTTTCCCCATCGCGTCTCGGGTGCGTTGCGCGTCTACTTTCGGGGGCTCGGTCAGGCCGTGTTCCCCTGGACGCTGAGCGGCGACTACTCGTTCGCCCAAGAACCCATTCCCGATCGGCTCTTCACTGCTGAATCCGTCGCTGGCGGAGTGCTATTGGGGGGGCCACCGCTCGCGGGCATCGCTCTCTGGGTCCGAGGCCTGCTCCTCGAACGGAAGCGACCGTCAGACGAGGCTGGCCGAGCAGAGTGGGCGGCTCGGCTGGGCGGCATCGTGCTGCTTGCCAGCGGAATGGTCTGGGTACCGCTCGCATATTTTCCCCACTCGAACATTCCGATGTTGTTGCCCACGGTCCGAGCGGAGCGTTTCTGGTACTTGCCGGTCGTCGGTCTGGCGCTCGTTCTCGCTCCGCTCTTGGCCCGCCTCGCGCGCCATGGACGGGTTGGCGTGGCCCTCGTCGCTGTTTTTTTCGGTTTTCAAGCCGTCAGGACCCGGATGCATGCGCTCGACTACAACACCGACCTCACGTTCTGGAGGGCGACCGCCAAAGCTGCCCCCATGAGCGCGAAAGCCCATCTGAACTACGGTGTCATGCTGGGTGCCCGCGGGAAGCTCGAGGAGCGGTTGATCGAAAACCGCCGTGCGCTCGAGCTTGCTCCACACTGGCCGATGGCGCACGTGTACTACGGCGACACGCTCTGCCGTTTGCACCGCGCGGACGAAGCTTGGCCGCACTTCATTCGCGGGTTCGAGATGGGGCCGAACGACCTCAATCTGATCGCGCTAGGCCTGCAGTGTCTTTGGGACGAAAAGAAGATCGAGAGCCACGAAGAAGAGCTACTGGCAGCCGCCGACGAACACCCCGGTACCTGGCTGGCGTATTTAGGCAAGGACATCCTCTACAACGGGGAGGAACACGGAGGCGTGCAGAAAAAGTATCGCCCGAGAGGCTACGACGAGGGTCCCAAGAACAAGCCGGAATGATGCCCGGGCTCACGAGCCGAAAAGCCACCAAAGGCCCAAGAGCGAGATTGCGAGCACCATCAACGCCAGAGCGGCCACGACGAAGTCCGTGGCGCCCCAACCAGCTCGTTTCACTGTGCGTGTTTTCGCCTTGGGGATCTCGGCGATGGGCGCGCCGCGCCCCGGCTCCGCCGCCCTCGTCGAAGGCGCATCGGATTTTTTCGCCTTGGGTCCGATCGAGCCGATCGGGGGGTCGATGGCTTCGCCCTTCGGGATGTGCTCGTCGGCCGCCTTCTCGAGCTCCGCCAGCGCGTCGAGGACGGGGTCCTCGTGCTCGAGCTCGTTCGCCCCGATGAGGAGTTTTTGGTGGGCGGGCCAGGGAATCTCGGCTTTGGGCTCCAGCTGTTGATCGCCGAGCCTGGTGCCGTTCTTCGAGCCCAGGTCGCGGACGAACAGCTGGTCTCCCCGTCGGAAGATCTCGGTGTGGCGTCGTGACGCGTCGTCGTCCTCGACCGGGAGGTCCACGCCCTTGCTCCTCCCGACGACGTAGCGATCCGTGGCGCTCGTGATCACTAGCTCACGGCCCGCGTCGGGCCCGCTCGCAATGCGGACTCGGGCGCTGACCTCGTCACCCTGGGCCGCCAGCGCCTCGGACACGAGCGCGAGCGCGATTTCCTTCGTCGCTAGGGCCGGGTTCGCCGTGGCTACCGTCTGCTCGACCTTGAGCTCGAGCCACACCCGTCCCACGCGAACGAGGGCGTTCTTGCCGAGGACGTGGGGAGCACCCTTCTCGAGGCGTGTCGCCGCCACGAACGTCCCATTGGTGCTCGCCTCGTCGTAGAGCACGTGGTTCGTGCCCTCGACACGTATAGAAGCATGCCGGTGACTGACACTGGGGTCGGGGAGACGGACTTCGCACCCGTCTCCGCGCCCGATCACGATTCGAGGCGCGTCGAAAGTCACGCTCGGCGGCGAGCTCATGTCACCCGAGCGCACGACAACCGTGAGCGGCATCGGCGGGCATCATGGCCGCCGTGTGCCCCACACGTCCACCCCCGCGAAATTTGGCCAATTCTCGCGGCTAGCCCTAGTCGGATGGGACGGGCTCCGCGATTTCGGTGCCCAGCGAAGGGCGCGACGGCGCGTCACTGATTTTTGGAGGCAGAGAATGGACCAAGAGGAGCGACGCGCGGAGAACGTCAAACGGGTTCCCATCGAGACGCTGGTGGAAATCTGTGGTCAAGACCGTGCGGTCCCGCCGTTCGAGGCCGAGGCCGTCGAAGTCAGCGGGCGCGGGATGCACGTTCGTACCGGCTACCTGCCCGAAGCGGGATCGCCCCTGGTGTGTCGCTTCGAGGATCGCGGGCGCGAAATCCTCGTCGAGGGAGAGGTCGCCTGGCGGGCGGAGGACGAGCACGGAGGCGAGTTCGGCATCAAGTTCACCGCGCTCGACGCGGGTAGTGTCGAGGTTCTTCGCGACTTGTGTGACAGCGACGGCGAAGTCGTCGAGGCAACGGACGCCGATCCAGAGCCGGAAGAGGTCGAGGAAGAAGCGCTCGACCCGTTGCACGAGCGACAGGGAGCCAAGGTGCGTCTGCACATTGACGGATTGGGTTCGCCGATGAAGGCCCGAGTTCGCAAGGGAAACCCGAAGCGCGTCGACGTCGGCTCGAATCTCGAGTTCCTCAAGGTCGGCAAATCGCTCGAGATCGAAGAGATGGATCAAGAGGGCGAACGTCGTTTGGCGCTCATCGATTCGGTGAGCGTCGCCGTCGACCCGCAGAGCCAGGTGCCGCAGTTGGTCGTGACGCTGCGCTACGAGGGCGTGGATTCCACGCCGGAACCCGCGGTGATCGACGCCAGCGACGAAGCGCACGAAGAGCCACTGTTGCCTTCTCACGTGCCGTCGAGCAGGTACGACGAGCTGGACATGGTGTCCTCGGACGACGAGATCGCCGAGGAAGCAGAAGCCATGCGTGGAGCGCTGGGCAACGCGGCGCGCAGCGCCGGCGTGGCGATGAGTAGCGCCGGGGCAAAGCTAGCGACGTTCAGTACCACGGCTTCGTCGGGCGTGGGCCGGTGGTTCAAGACCGCGACCTCGAAGGTGGAGGCGCTCAAGAAGAAAGAAAGCGAGGCCGGCCGACCGCGCAGAACGACCGCGCCGCCCCCCTCCGGCAACTTTGCTTCTCGTCGATTCGAGAAGCTACGGGGTGGGCCGGCGACCGAGCCTTCCCCCGAGCTCCAAACCGTCCCCAAGCGGGGCAAGAAGAAAATAATCGCTGCTGCAGCGGTCGCGGGTGTGGCGCTCTGCGCCACCGTGTACGCCATGAGCGGTTCGGATGAGCCGCCGGCTGCCGAGACGGCGGCCACGCCGGCAACGCGATCGACTGACGTGGTCGCGGTCAACGAGCAGGGCGATCCGGCCCAGCCTGCCACCCAGGTGGCCGCGGCGGCACTGCCGGCTCCCGCGCCGGCCGCGCCCGAGCCCAACGAAGAGGGCATCGTCGCCGACGTGCCGCTTTTTGGGCCGACGCCGATGGCCACGATGGAGCCGGCGCCGCTCGGCGCACCCCCGGACGAAGAGCCCGACAACATCGATGACATTCCGGCCTCGAAATCGGCCCCCGACGAAGCGTGGGACGATTCCTCGGCAAAGACACAAGAAAAGAAAGTCGACCCGCGCAGCGTCAAACCTTGGGGCCGCGGGAAGATGCATCTCCCGGTGATCCATCGGCTCCGCCTCGACAAACCCGGCTCCGCGATTCAGGGCGCCGTCGGACCGACAGGTTTCACGATCGTGGTTCCCAAGCGCAAGGCGATGGAGAAGGGGAAAGGGATCGCGAAGCGCGACAAGCGCATCGCCAAGTTCCGAGCCGTCAACACCCCTCAGGGCGCCCAGATCTCGTTCAAGTTCAAGAACGGAGTGCCCGGCTACCGGGTTCGGCTGCGCAAGGACTTCGTCGAGTTCTTGATCAGCTCGCCGAAGAAGAAGTAGCCGGCAATCTTGGGCTCAGGAGCCCAAGCAGCCGAGCAATACTTTGATTTCGGGGTTGTTCGTCGTCTGGGCGGTGGCGCAGATGCCCGGACACAGGATGAGCTCGGTGGGATTGGCTGGGTTGTCGTAGTACCAGCCACCGACTCCAGCGCCGCAGCCTGAAACACTGCCGACGTTGGTGAGCACGGCTGGGGCAGCCGGCGGCAGCGTGAGCTCGAGGCGCACGTTCGCCGGGTTGATGATGCCCATGTTGGTGGTGGGCATCGGCACGTTGCACGAAATTCCAGCGTTCATGACCGTCGTGGTCGCGAGGAGCTGGAAGACCGGATCGAAGTTCTGCTGGCAGAGATCCGAGCCGAGGCCGAGCATTTGCGTGGTCAGATCGAAGTAGACGTCTCCTCTCGCGGCGGAGAGCGCGAAGCACCCCGAGCTGAAGGGGCCGTCGAACGCGAAGATGCCGTGAAACACCCACTGGCCGGCCCCGAGCGGGCTCATCGGCGATCGCGGCGTGATGAGGGCCGGGTCGAGGGCGTTGACCGCGTTGATGAACGACGTGGCGTTCATGTTCGAATCGTCGTCGGTCACCACGAGGAACGACTTGATCGAGCTCGGGCGGAGCATCGAGCTCCACTGGGGGTACGTGTTGAGGATGACTTGCAGGGCGTTGTTACTGCCCACCCCCGCGTTGACGTGCAGGTAGTTGGGGAGATTGGTGTCGCCTGGGCACCCAGCGCCCGAACCCAACGGCCCGGGGACGGAAATGTTGCAGCTGCTGATCATCACGACGTGGGTATCGATCCCACCGTTGATGATGGCTTGCGCGAAGTTCGGCATCGCGTTCTGCGTCCAGCCTGCTTCGGTGCTCATGCTGCCCGAAGTGTCGACCGCGACGATGATGTCCGCAGGCGTCGTCGTGAGCATGCCCTGCACCGTCGTGTCGGCGCACGACGAGTCTTGCGAGAGACCTCCGGTGCCCATCGGCGGGTCGTAGGTGAATTGAACGTCCGGGCCCGCATCCATGCCGGCCCCACCACCGGTGGACGGCCCGCCCCCGGTCCCTGGGGAGCCGCCTTGCGCAGCGCCGCCTTGCGCGGTGCCGCCGGTGCCAGGATTCACTCCCCCAGCGCCTGGCGAACCGGCTTGGCCCATGCCGCCCGCTGCCGGCCCACCTCCGCCGTTGACCGCGGCGAAGCCGCCGAAGCCACCACTGCCGGTGTCCGAGGAACCGCAACCCGTATAAGTCGCGGCCGCAGCGGCCGCGACAAGCGCAAGAACTCGATACTTCGTCACCGAGAGATTCTGAGCCCGGCCGCGCAGGGAATCAAGCGAGCCGGGCGCGAGGCGGGATGGCGTCGACCGAAAAGCATAGGCGTAGGTCAGCGAGCCCGCTCAGGGCGTCGTCCCCGGCCCTTGCGCGTCCGCCGCGGCAGCGCGGTCCTCGGGCTCGTCTCGATGCGGCCCCAGTCGGTCTCGCCCCGGAGTAGCCGCTGTGCACCCGCGTAGGCGATCATCGCCGCGTTGTCGGTGCAGCTCGCGATGGGGGGAATCACCACTCGAATGGCTTTGCGAGCGCCTTCGGCGGTGGCTCGCTCCCTGAGCTCGCTGTTCGCGGCCACGCCGCCGCCGAGCACGATTGTGGAAATGTCGTGCTTGCGTGCCGCACGGATGGATTTTTCCACGAGGGTTTCAACGACGCGCCGTTGAAAGGCGGCACACAGGTCGCGCAGCACCTGCTCGTCGCCTGGCCGCCCGTTCGTTTCCACCCAGCGCGCCACCTGGGTCTTCAGGCCGGAGAAACTGAATTCGAAGGAGTCGCGGCGCGGCATCGGCTTCGTGAGCTCGATGGCCTTTGCATCACCATCTCGGGCGAGGCGGTCGATGACCGGACCACCTGGGTATCCCAGACCCAGGAGCTTGGCGATCTTGTCGTACGCTTCGCCCGCAGCGTCGTCGCGCGTGGCGCCAAGCTCTTCGATTTCGCTAGGGTCGGTTCCGCTCACCCGGTAGAGGGCCGTGTGGCCGCCGGAGGCCAAGAGGCCGACGTAGGGAAAAGCTGGCGGATCGATGGCGACGCTTCCTGGGTGTTCGAGAAACACCGCCAGCAGGTGGCCCAGCAGATGGTCGACACCCACGATCGGCAATCGAGTGGCCCAGGCCAGGCCTTGGGCCGCTTGAACACCAACCAAAAGAGCTCCGGTCAGCCCCGGCCGTGACGTGACCGCGATGCCCGCGATGTCGGCGAGCTTCGCATTCGCCCGAGAGAGCGCAGTCTCGATCACGGGTTGGATGTTGTTCAGGTGGTCGCGCGAGGCGAGCTCCGGCACGACGCCGCCGTAGCGAGCGTGAACCTCTACCTGGCTGTGTACGACGTCGCTCAGGACCTTCCCGTCAGGCGTGACTACAGCCGCCGCGGTTTCGTCGCAGCTCGTTTCGATGCCGAGGATGGCCACGTTCGAGTCCATCAAAAACCGCAGTCACCCTGCTGTTTCTCCAGCGGGAATACTGCGAAGGCTCCGTCCGCCGGTGACCCCACCGGGGCTGCACTGGGCGCCAACAGGCGGACCTCCACGGTCTCGTCTTTCATCAGACTGACGACCGTGAGAAACGAGCCGCGGCAAGTCGAGTCGGCCCATGCGATGAAGTTTCTCTCTCGACCATCTCCGAAGTGGAGCATGCTGAGGGGGTCGCTCAGCACCTGGTCCGTCACCCTGAGCTGGGCCGAATCGAAAGTCGAGAGCGGTGCGCACGCCGCTCCCGGCGTCTCGGCGTCATCCGTGGTCAGGGTGCCGGGCCGCGAGGTGAGCGATTCGGCGTCCAGCTCGACCCGCATTCGTAGACGCTGGTCGAACCCCTCCCGAATGAACGGTGCGGTAACGATGGATCCGCAGTAGGCCTCGCCGGGTTTGGTCGAAAACCGTCCGAGGTCCTGGCAGCCGAAGCTCGATGCTCCCAGCACGAACATACCGAGCAGCCCGACTCGCCCCCGCCGTTGCTCAGCTCTCGTCGCCATCGGCGCTGAACATAGCTCGACCCGGATGCGGGGACCATCGCTGCCGAGCCCGCATCACGGTGAAGCGAGTAGGTCGCGCGCGGTGCGTTGCACTCGCGGCTCGGCGTCGCTCTTCGCAGCGGCTCGAAGAACCGCCTTTGCCTGGGCGGGATCCACCGAAGCGAGGGCGCGTAGCGCAGACTCGCGAACCAGCGCGTAGGGGTCGCCCTTGGCGGCCACGCCGAGCGCTCGAACGACCTCCGGGTTCCTGCTGCCATGCTCGAGAGCACCCAACGCGTCGGCGGCGCGTACCCGCACGGGCCAATCGTTTTCGAGGCCGAGCAGACGCGTGATGGCGCTCGCGGCGCCGGGCATTTTTGCGCGACCGATCGCTGCCAACGCCGCTCGCTGCACCGTATCGTTGGGATCGCCGAGCGCCTCGATGACGGCGGCGTGCGCCGGCGGCTCGCTCCGGATCGCCAGGACCTGAACCGCGTTGGCTCGGACGGCCGGGGAGGGGTGTCCGGCGAGCGCGACAAATGGCGTGACGACCGCTGCACCGATGGACCGCGCGGCCTTCTCCGCCTCTCGTCGCAAGGGTTCGCTCGCCTCATCGATGCGCGACGTCAGCGGCCCGAACGCGAGCTTCCCACCCCGAGCCAAGAGTGCATCTGCGACGGCCCGCGCCCGCTCGGGCGAACTCTGCGCGGCGGCCACGCTCGCCCGAGCAAGCTCGGGTGCAAGCAGCGAGAGCGCCTTCGCCTCGTCATTCGGCGAGTAGCCAGCCGGGCGAAGGCGGTCGAGAATCACTCGGACGTCGACTCTGCCCTCCGGA
>JAJDAH010000183.1 GCA_029261965.1 Polyangiaceae bacterium | reverse complement strand
CGACGTGTTTGATGGGCTGCGAGTTGACGAACTGGCGAGCTTCGTCGACCGCGGGGGCGACGGCCTCGCTCACCCGCTGCTCGGCTTCGCTGAGCGCACCCACCGAGATCCGAACTCCGAGCACGTCGTGCAATAGCGTGGTCGCGGGAGCGAGTTCTCAAGACTCCCAGCGCCAAATTTTTCGCGCAACTGACCCCACCCCGCGCCGAGTTGGCTGAAGCAAGGGCGGAGGTGGAGCAGTGACAGAGCGACTGGCGACCGAGGGACGGGATGGCCGTGTCACGCACTGAACTCGAGGAGCCGCGTCTTTCGGATCTTCCTGGAACCGCAAGCCACGAGGATGCCTCGGTAACGTCCGCACCTTTCTTCCTCCTCATCGCGTTCGCGCTGACTTCGTTTCTGAGCGCAGTTTTCGCGGATGGCGGCAAGTCTGAGGCCGAGGTGCCGCTAGTCCTGATGTTCAGTAGCTACCTTCAGAGTCCCTGCAAGTTGACCGAGGACCGCGTCTACCTTGGCCAGATCCATATCGATGGACGCGATGGCTGTATCCGCGTCGAGGGCTGATACCGCGCCAGTGTCGCGCTGCCGTGACAGCTCGGTGCGGACCGAATCCAGCTCGACCCTCATTTTTCCGTATGTGTCCAAAACATCAAGGATCAATTCTCGGTAGCGGACAACCTCAGGATCGTTCAAGTCGAGGAGTTCCTCGGCGACCTTTCCCGCGTCGGACCTCGACTGGACGGATGAGCCTTTGAAGCGAAGATGTCTGAACATCTCGTGGTCGCAAGGGTTCGGAATGAAGTGCGTCTTTCCCCGACCCCACGGAGGCCAGTAGTCACCCTTCCGACTGTTGCAAGGGTTGCAGCAATAGAAAAGGTTCGGGTAGCTAGTGACCAGCTGTTCGAACCGATGCTTGGGGCGATAGTGATCTACCCCATACATTTCGGGGTCTTTCATCGAGTCGGGCATCCGACAGTAGACGCATTTCCGTTCGAACTCGCGTCGTAGGGACGGCTTGTACTTTTGGTACGTCGACAGAACGCCAGGACGTTCGCGGCGCGCGTGCCGCGACTTGGGGTAAATGAACGGGTTCACTAAAACCCAAACTTGCTCCGGATCTCGTCGAGGTTGTCAGAGACCGTCTCAAGCTGGTCCACCATGTCGGAAATGGCGCCGATGTCTTCCCTCTCAACTCGAGGTCTGAGCTTCCGCAGGCGCTGGGTCAGGATCTCAAAACGGGCATCATCCTCAACGGTCGAGGTGCCCTCGCAGTTTCTGGCCAACAGAGCGACCCGAGCATCTCGAGCAAGGTCTGCGGGGTCCGCCGGCTCGTCCGGGCGAAGCCGAGGAGCGACCTGTGCGCCCGCGTCTACGTCAGACCTTGATCGAAGCTCTTCACCGGTGGCCGTCAAAGTGCCGGTTCGGCGCGTCGACGGCACTCTATACCGATTGACAAGAAACAGCGTCTCCTCCGCGCCACGAACAGGGAGCTCGTCAATGAAAGTTTCCGGGCTTCCCCTTCGCTCATCCTGCAATTGAACGGAATGAGTTGTCATTTCGTGTATCACCGTCAGGTCCAGCATCATCCATTCCCCTTTAACGTGGACGGCCCGAGGTCTTGTCTCGCCTTCGGACCTAGCGACCACAAGAACATGGAAAACTCAAGTTCATGGAGCGTCCGAACAACGTTGAGCGTCTCAGCCACCGTGACATCTTCACGGTAAAAGTCGAAGTCGAGGAAGTACTCCTTGCCGCCGGTCGCAAGGCCGTGCTGGAAGCGGTAGCCCCCCGCCGTCGTGATACCACGGACCGTCTGTGAGTGCTCATCCACGTCGCCAAACGTGCCCTCACCGAGCGGAGACACAAGAGCCGGATTTACCCACTGATTGATCTCGTCACTGCTGAATGGAAACGCGTTGATGTAGCGCAGTCCGACTCGGGTGAAGAAGTCGCTGTCGATCGTCGCCTTTGCGGCCTCCAGAACGAACGCAAGACGCTTCGCGAAGTTGTCGAACGCGTCGTATCGTGAGGTCTCTAGGGATAACGCGGAGGCTCGAAGAATGACCGACCACCTCCTCCGCCTCGATCGGAAGGCGTGCGCATTCGCGTGCGCGACGCCCCCCAGATTCAGGTTCACGTCATTCAGCAACTCGTAGGACGGGTACTCCTTGCGGAGCGCTTTCGAGAACGCTTGTGGGGGCCGGTCCGACTCCAGCTCGAAGAGAGTAGGGAACCGGAGCTCGCATACCGCCTGGCGGATGAAGTTCTTGGCATAGTGCGCAGTGTGCGCCGCGGGGACGTTCAACGGCCTGGGTGACGGCGGCTCGCTGGTCATCAACTTCGTGTTCCTATCGCACAGGTTCTACACAGAGCAAGCGTTGCTGGAGGAAGCGCTAGACTTGGCCCAAATGCCCGCCTTCTCTCGGGATACCTGTGACGTGGAGTGCTCGGCATTGACGCAGGCCCTGGCTCCGGAGAGTCGTCAGACGGTGCCACGCGTCCCGGCCGAAGCCATCCGTGACTGCGTGGCATCACGCGAGCGATGCACGCGGCGGCGCGGAGCGAGGCGGCTTCAGTGAATCGCCGAGGCCGGTCGGCGACTAACTCTCGCGCTCGAGCTCGCGAACAGCCCGCCCGGGAGCATGGGGGAGCGTGCGGCCAGGCAGCACGCGGAGGAGGCGATTCGACTACTTGGCGATTGCGTCGAGGTCACGACGCAGCTGGAGCCGGTGTTGAAGGTTGCGGGGGAGAGGGTGCGGAGGGGGCCTAAATGATGTCGTCGATGGCGCAGAGAAACACATCGACAACTGGCCCAATGTCGCCACCGAGGAAGTAGGAATTCATCGCCTGGTTGTACTCGTCCTTCGGCGCGAGCAGAGGAATCGGACTCAAGCCAACACGGACGAGTACGATATCCATGAGCAACCGTCCCGTCCTGCCGTTCCCGTCCTGGAAGGGGTGAATGCGAACGTAGTCCGCGTGGAACTGCACGGCGATTGCGAGGCAAGCGTCCACATAGTTCGACGCTTCTTGACTTCCGTCGACCTCACGGAGCCTCCGGTTCAATAGTCGGACAAGCTCATCGAGGCGCTTGCCCACTCGATCGCGTCGCTCTGACCGGTTCGGGCCGAAGTTCAGATACTCCGTACCAAAGTCTCGGGAGCGAATCTTGCCCGCGTGGTCCCGGACTCCGTCAAAAAATGCCGCGTGGAGTTCTCGGAGGACCGCGACGTCGATGGGCCTCTCAGAGTAGTCGCCCGCGTGTGCAGCCTGCGTCAGGCGATGAAGCTGGAGCGTCAGCCTCCTCTCCTCCGCCTCTGTGTAGACAAATTCGGGGTCTACGTTTTCTTCGGCGCAATCCACGGCTCCGCGTGAACCCCCTCGATCCGCGAGCTCGCAATGACTGAATCGGCCGTGAGTTCCTTAGGGAACTCCGGCTTTCCGCCGCGTCGGTGCATGTCCCGACGGAGCTTCGCCAGAGCCTCCTCGCGCGCCTTGCCCTCAAGTGGCGATTTGCGAGCGTAGCCGTGGAGATCCAGCAGATCGAGCGCCTCATGTTTGGACACGCCCAGGGCGCGAGCGACGCCGCTGACCGTAAGGCCTTGTTCAAAAGCTGGGCCGAATACCTTCATTTGCTCGGCCAAGACCGGGTTGACTCGCCGAAGCACCGCCTCGATCCCGGACAGCGTACGTTCAACACGGTCGACCAACTCGGGAGCATCAACAGTTCTTGCTTGGTCAGCGAAGAGCTCTCGCTGATGCGCATTCACCAGATACCGAAAGGCGTCCGTCACCGTGAGCGGCTGGACCGTCTCTTTTGGCGAAACAGGCGACGACGGCTCGACCATCGACGCCACAGTGGCAGCGAGTTGCTCTTGCGAAACACCGGCTCGGGCCAATGCGCGCTTGTAGAGGACATCGTGTGCGTCGTTTGGGAAGCGCCTTTGACACTCGTAGACGATCGCCATTACGTGGGCGAACTCGTAGATCTCGGCCAGCTTCTCGAGGTTGGCCCTGAGGGCACGCTTCATCTCCTCAAGTTGGTCCAAACGCTGGCGAACGAACGAACGCACCTCCGCTGGGGTGGGCTTGGGCGCATCGCAGTAGACCGCGATGCGGAGCTTCGCCTCAGCGTGAATGATCTCCCCCGCGTGCTGAGGCCAGTTGTTGCCGAAAATAATGCTCGGCGGCTGGCGCTCGAGTTCGCCAGGGTCTGAGTCCGGCTCGTTCATCGGCTGACCACCTTGATGAATCGCTTGACTCTGGATTCCGGCATTGGACGCTCCCCTTTCACCAAACTATACGACCGCGGACGGTCGCACTACAGGGATTGACACGTCGAGTTATCGGCTGATTTGGGGACATTGGGACACCTAATTCGAGCTGCGTGCCGGGAACAAATCTAGCCGGCTCTCTATTCCCGCCCCTGACCGCCCCTCTGAGACGTTTTCGCTCAGAACGTCCCGGAACGTCCGCCGCATTGAACTGCGGAGCAGGGCGCGAACAGCCGGGTTCCTTGGGATTCTGGGCGCCCTCGCCGAACCCTGAACGAATCGGTCACTCTACTCCATGGAGCCAGTTCCGACTCGAGTGGCGGGGCGGCGAGAGCATCCCCCTATTCCATCGTGTTCGAGAAGGTCGCCTATGGTCTCCCGTGGTCGCCCCGCAGCGGCGAACAAACAAAAATGCCCCCCACCCGTGAGGGCAGGGGGCACCGTTTGAGTCTGCTAGGGGCTGGGCGGCTACATGGCGGGGCTCCTTCTCTTCACGTCGGCGGATCTCGAAAAATGTCCTCGCTGCTCCGGACCCATGCGCTGGGTCGAAGCCGCCTCCACACCCGAAGCCGCCGCTCGCCTCCTCGAAAAGCTCGGCCTCGCGCCGCGCTCCTCGCCGCTGCCGACGCCTCCTTGCTTGGGTCAACTCACGCTCCCCTTCGCCCGCGCCCCCTGAAAGCGAACCGCTGGCTGCGCGCCGCCACCACCACCTTCGCGCCTTGTCCCTTCGGGGTCGACGCACCCGTCTGCTCGTCTGCCACCACCCCGGCGAGCCTTCGCGTCCACGCCTCGACTCCTCGCTACCTCGGACCGGATTTCTGTTTCCCGCACCGCATGCGGCAATGGTGCAGGGGGCTGCCCTAGATTCGGAGGGGGCCTTTTTCCA
>JAJDAH010000182.1 GCA_029261965.1 Polyangiaceae bacterium | reverse complement strand
CGACCGGGGACGGCTCGCAAGGAGCCTATTGCATTCGCGTCGGTGAGTTGGGAGCGCTCTGCGACGGATTCGAGTGCGGTCCCCACGGCGTGTGCGTGAGCGTCGGCGGTGCCGATGGGGCGGCCGTCGGACGCTGCGTTTGCGACCCGGGCTACCGCCCCGACGCCCGCAACGGATGTGAGGACGACCCCACCGATTCGACCGAAGCCGCCTGCGATGGGGTCACGTGCGGGCAGGGCGGGACATGCATGGCCACGGGCGACGCCACGACCTGCCGGTGCGCCTTGGGCGACTTGACGGTGCTCGGACTGTCCGGCGATTCGGGCTTCGGCCCGGTGTGCACCACGCCGCCGAACCCGTCCACCGCGTGCGGGCCCGACGCTTGCGGGCCTTTCGGTGAATGCGTCATTTCTCAAGTCGCCGCGTGCCGGTGCGAGCCGGGCGCCACGTCGCAGGAGTTGCCAGGGCCGGACGGTCGCCCGCATCCGTACTGCATCGACCCGAACCGACCTTTTCCGGACGCAGGCGTCGATCCCCGAGACGGCGGTGCTGCGCCGAGCGACGCCCAGGGAACGACCCCGGACGCTGGCTCACCCGAGAGAGCCGATTCGAGTTGCGCGTGCCGTTCGGAGCCCCGCTCACGGCCAAACGCATGGATCACGGCGGTGATGTTCATTGCTGTCGGCGCGCGACGGCTGGCACGCGCCTCGACTCAGCGCTCGAGCTCGCTACCCCACGGTTGCTCGTGAAGCAACGCGTGCGCGGCGTCTCGGCGTTTCGACTCGAGCTCCCCGCGAGCCGCCCCTCTCAACGCTGCCGCAAACTCTAGGGTAGACTCGAATCGTCTCCCCGGATCTTTCGCGAGAGCCAGCGCCAGGACGAGGTCGACTTCCGGCGGCACGTCGACGAACTCGCTCGGTCGGTCGGGCTGAACGAAGCTCACTCGATAGAGAATCGCCACCTCGTCGTCGGCGGCGAAGGCAGGCCGACCAGTGAGCGCCCGGTAGGCGATGGCACCGAGGGCAAAAAGGTCAGCTCGCGGGTCCACTGACTGACCACGAGTTTGCTCCGGCGACATGTATGCCGGCGTGCCGACCGCGGCGCCACCGGTGAGCGAGCCCAGCTCCTCGCCGAGCTTCGCCACACCGAAATCAAGGATCTTCCAGATTCGACCACTGGGTTGCTCGGCGTGAAACAAATTCTGGGGTTTCACGTCCCGATGTACGACCCCGACTTCGTGAGCAGCGTGAAGCCCTCGACCAACCTCTTCGACGAGATCCACGACCTCGCGGAGGTCGAGTTGGCCACGTTCGTTCAATACCTTGGCGAGTGTCTCGCCTTCCAGTAGCTCCATCGCCACGAACGGGGTTCCGTCCTCGCCCCGACTCGCTTCGAGCACGTGTACGGCGTGCCGAGAGTCGATGCTGCGCCCGACGCCGGATTCACGCTCGAATCGCACGTAGGCGTGCTCGTCTTCGAACAAGTGCGGGTGAAGCATTTTTAGCGCCACCCGACCCCCTGCGCGATCCCGTCCTTCGTAGACTTCGCCCATCGCTCCGCGACCGATGAGACTTCGTATCTCGTAGCCGGCGATGTCGTGGCCGGTGTGATGCCCGATGCCGAGGGCGCCGCGAGCCCGGTCGAGCTCGTGTCGCGCTTCGGTGAGCAGCGCATCGCGCTGGTCGACCTCGCGGCGAGCTTGCTCGATTTCTTCGAAGGCGCGCAGGGTGGCCGAGCGCGTCCGGCGAGCGAGATATATCGTGAACAAGAACGTCATTTCGACGAGCAACGCGAACCCCACTAGCGCGCGCTTGTTGTCGACAGCCAAAGCAACGACGGACCCCGTCAGCGGCAAGACGCCGATGAATGCGAGGGTCGCGAGCAGCAAGTAGCCGACGGCCGCAAAACCGTAGATGGTCACCAGGGCGTAGCGCTCTCGTACGGTGCCCCAGTAGTAGAGGGTCACGCAGAGAATCGTCACCGTCGGGGACAGCACGCCCAGATACGCGGTGGCTGCGTGCACACAAAACACGCCGAGGATCGCGATCAGCAGCACCCAAAGAATCGACAAGCGCCGCCCCCGCGACGTCAGGAGCCCGATGACGGCCAAGAGCGCGGTGCACAACACCGCGGCGGTCATCAGCCAATGCAGCGCCGACTTGTTTCGGACCAGCTGCAAAAGGACCGCTCCGAGTGTCGAAACGACCGCAGCAAACCGAAGAATGATTCTTCCGCGCTGCTGCTCTTCGCGGTCGAGCGCCTCGGCAAAAGGTGTCGGGGGCGCCGAAGGACGCGGGGGGGCATCCGAGAGTCGCCGACGGAGATCCGGATGTTCGATCGCGCTGTTTGGCTCGGTTGCCACGGGCTTTTCCACGATAGACGCGAATGCCCGCTCGGTTCCAGTCGCTACGCGGGCTGCCGAGGCTCGTCGATCGGTGAGCCAGCGCCCCTCGGGGCCGATGACACGCTAGCCACAGGTAAAGTCGCCCTGGCAGACCTCGCCCGGGCAATGAAGGTTCTTCGCGCACTCGACGCATCGCGACGAACCCGGTTCGCAGAACAGTCCCGAAGGGCAATCGCCGTCACCCATACAAGACGGCGTGCACTCGAACGAAGGACCGCAGAATGGCGAACTCGGAGGGCAATCAGCGTCGAGTAGGCAACCGACGCAGCTGAACGTCTCAGTCTCGCAATACTGGCAGAGATTGCCCGACGCGGAGCAATCGACACACACGCCGCGGCCGGTGTCGCAGATGTTCGGGCCGCCGGTTCCGAAGCATTCCTGCGTCTGCGCGCACGTCGTCGTGCACTGACCGGATGTCGCGTCGCATACCGGTACTGGGCCGCCGCAATGGTCGTTCGTCACACAATCGCGACAGATGCCGGTCGCCACCTCGCAGGGAACTCGCACCACCCGACCCATCGGACTCGGTCGAGTCTCCGCAAGCGCTGCTCGCCAGGCCAGCCACGAACACCACCGAAAGCGCGCGCGTCACGGCATCGTCACGGTGCGAAGCTCTTCCGCTCGCGATCCATCCGAGACCTCTGTGACCAGGACGTTGCCGACGTTGGGGCAATAGGTCTTCATTTCGTTGGCGAGCGGATCGAGACGCGAAAAGTCGCGTGTCCTGATGCAGCCGGTGTAGGAACCCGCCGGGACCGTCTCCGACGCTCCGACCTCGGTGACCTCGGCTTCGTCCTCGGCCTGACAAACGTAGTACTCTTGCAGGTACTGCTGGCCGACCGTTGGCGCCGCTTGCATGACGATGCCGGGCAACGCGCCGTCCACGCCCGCTTCCCAAGCGCCGTTCATGTTGGCGATCTGCCCGTTGACGTACTCGGCCGTAATCTCACCGAAGTACCAGACGTTGCCCGCGGAATCCTGCGCGTAGAAATCGATCGTGTCTTCGATCAACTCTCCGGTGGTGGTGCGAACCTCATCGTGCACGTCGAGCACGGTGACGCCCATCACGGTGCGGGTGTCTCCCGGCACCGTCACGGTGACGACCTCGCCCGGCGCATCGTAGACCCACTCTGCCCCCACCGGCAGCGGGAACAGTGGATTGTCGATGACCGTGGTAAAGTCACCCGGGTTGATGACCGGCATATAGGTGGGATCCGGCGTTGGATCACACGCGACGCAGCCGGTCAGGTTGCAGTTGCTACCCGCGGCGCAAGTCGCCAGGCCGCCGGAGGCACAAGTGACGTTGCAAGCATCGCCTCCGCCGTCGCAGATCACCGTGCAACGCGAGTCCGCGTCGCAGACGAGATCGCAGCCGCCGCCGGGACAATCCAACGTGCAGTGCGACGCAGCGTCACAGTCCACGGTGCAACCGCCACCCGCGCAGTCGTAGGACACCGTTGCGCCGAAATCCGCGTCGAGCGCGCAGTCGCCATCTCGACACTCTGCGGTGCATCGAGCTCCCAGACACTCCACCATGCACGCGCCCGAACAGTCGTAGTTGCACATGTCGCTCATGTCGCAGGTGCAGGAACCGGCGCAGACCTCCGCTCCGCCAGCGCCGGCAGCTCCTCCAGTCCCAGCTCCCGCACCGCCTCCGGTCGCCATGCCGGCCGATCCACCGGTCGCCGCCCCACCGCTGCCGCCAGTCGCCATTCCAGCGCTACCCCCAGTGCCGCTGCCAGAGGAGCCTCCGGAGCCCGCGTCGGAGGAGCTGCCGCTGCTACAAGCCCCCGTCGCCAGCAGCGCGAACGCCGAGGCCCCTAAAAAACCCCCGACCACCCCAAATTTTCGACTCATGGCCAAATCCACCCGTCTCTGGCGGCGCCCAGAAAGCGTCGGGCACCAGTGAGGACGTAGTGCGAGTCGGCTTGCCGCACGGCTCAGAAAAAAAGTCGGGGCGGCCCCTGCGAGCTGGCCTCATCCGGCACTACCCTTCAGATCAACATGCCTGGCACGCCTTCGGGGGCACTGGTCTGGGGGTTCTTGGTGCTGTCCCCACTGACCCTGGCTCTCGTGCCCTTGGCCCTGCGGAGGGTGAGTCCCCGCGGCGCCAAGACTCCCGGCGTCGCACTCGTCGTGTGCACCGCGTGGCTCGGAATCACGTACGCCCTCGGCGCATCGGGCGTGCTCAACTTCGATTCGTTCCCGCCCAAACCCCTGTTTCTGTTCGTGGCCACCTTCGCTACCACGGTGGGGATCGGCCTATCGCGACTGGGTGCGCGGGTGGCCTTCGGCATCCCGTTGGCCCTGCTCGTCGGCTTTCAAGCCTTTCGCATCCCAGTTGAGCTCTTGCTGCATCGCGCCGCGACCGACGGCGTCATGCCCGTACAGATGAGCTATCTCGGGTACAACTTCGACGTGGTGAGCGGGCTCAGCGCGCTGCCGATGGCTTGGCTCATCGCCAAAGGCCGAGCACCACGCTGGCTCGTACTCGCCTGGAACGTCCTCGGCTTGGCGCTTCTGCTCACCATCGTTTCGATTGCCATTCTCAGCATGCCCACGCCCATGCGCGTGTTCAGCAACGAGCCGGCCAACACCTGGGTGACTCACGCACCGTTCGTTTGGCTGCCGATGGTGCTCGTGCCCATGGCACTCCTTGGACACGTGTTGGTGTTCCGCCGCTCGAGATCGGAGCCAGCCGGCCCTCAATCGCCGCGTGGTGACGGGGAGAGGTGAACCCAGGTGAGCACTCGGGGCCGGATATCGACTCGGGTGCGAGAGACTTCCCGACCCGCGTGGTAAATGCTGACGGCGGCCGGCCCCGGCGGGAGATTGACCACGCCGGCGGCGCCGCTTCTGGTGGTCGCGTCGAGGCCCTGCGCCGGCAGGTTGTTTTGAACGTAGAACGTGCCGGACAGTCCGTCGGCGGTGTCGACCACGATGGTGACGTCTGGAGCGGGCAACGAGCTGCAGTCGGTGACTAGAGCGACGAGCGAGCCAAGTTCGTTCATCGGCGTGAGCCCAATGGCGAGCGCGGCGAGTTCGGCATCCGTGGTCGCCGCGACAGGAAGTTCTTCTTCTCGATCGAAAACGGGGGGCATCGACCAATATCGACGCTCGTCGACGCTCGCGTTCGCGGCGACGAGAAAAACGGACTCGGTTCTCGAAGCCGAAAAAACCATGGAGGCCATGCCCGACGATGTCGTCGTCTGCGAATCCAGCGGCGCAGTGCAATCGGGGTCGGACGCGAGGCAAGCGTTGACCGCCAGCCCGGGTACCTCCGATTGCACGAGAATATCGCGATACGCCAGGCGGAACTGCACCGACGCGGCCATCGGCTCGGGCCAATCAAACTCGCCGACGCAATCCCAGTGGCGGCCCCCGCCGCAGAATTCCAAGCAAGCGCCCCCGAGCGGCGCCGCGATGGCCGCCAGCGACGGGTCCGCGTCGACACGACCAAGCCCGCACTCGAACCAAGGTCGCCCGCTGCCCAAGCACCGAAGACTGTCTCGGCACGACGCACTCGCCTCGCAGCCGGTCGCTCCCTCAGGCGCGCTGGAGCGCAGGCAGGCGCCGCAGAGCTCGCCAAACGCTTCGAAGATCCCATCGAAAAACGGTCCGCCGCGCGCGGAGGGACCACCGTCACCGTTCGAGCAAGCCCACAACCAAAAAGGGACGAACGCAGTCGCCAGGCGCCGTTCCACCGGCGCAGCATAGCGGACCCGACCCGCGACGAGGATGGGGATCGAAATCCTCCCTGTCGCGGCGGTTAGCGACGCCGCGGTTCTCGACACCGCTTCCCACGATGAGCGGGGTTCCGACGGCGCCGAGGACGAACGCGCTGGCGATCTTCAGACTGTCCCGACGTTGCTCCTTCATGTCCCTCACTCTCTTCTCAAAGCGAACGGATCCAATCAGCAACCAGAGCAATACCGGTATCGTCGGGGACTTCGCTGCCGACCGTCGGCATCGCTCCCTTCGTGCGGCGAACCATGCGCTCGTGCAGAAGGCTCATGTTCGGGTCACCAGGGGCTATGATGCGTGTCGCGGGGTGCCCATCGAGTGACTTTTCCGCCGTGACGTCCACACTGGTCCGGTAGGCACCGGTAGCCTCGACCGACCCGAGCTCATCGGCGCGCAACCACAGCCGAAGCGCAAGAAATGAGTTGCGCTCGTTGTGACAGTTGCCGCAATTGGCATGCAGATAGCCGAGTGCCGCCCGAGCGACGCCATCCCCCGGGGGATCGAGCGCGCCGGTCGGAGCGTGGCTCAGCAAGCCCTCCCGAGCGAGCTCGGCCAGGGTCAACCCGCCGAGGTCGTGGTCGAGTTGCACCGCCGACACGCCGATCAGGGTGTCCGACATCCCGTCGTGGCAACTCTGGCAATCCTTGCCCTCTGGCACATCGTGCTCGGTACCGAGCGCGTTGGCGACGCCGTCGGGCGCCGCAAGGGCGTCACTGCCGTCCTCCCGCCAGACGTAGGCGACCATGTCCCACTGGCCAACGGCAGTTTTTTCCAGAAGCCGGGTCTCGACGCGCACGCCGTCCCGAGTAAATTCTTTCCACGCCCGAGTCCCCACGGGAAAGCTCCAGTTGTCCATGTCGGACGTTTCGATGACCTCCCCCTCGGGGATCTGGACCCAGCGGCGCTTGCTCGCGCCATCTGACCAGAGCTCGATCTCCGGGCGATATTCACGAACGCCTTCGGCAAGGACGTCGCCCGCTAGGTCACTGTAGAGGCCGGTCGCTCCGAGTGAATCCGCCGAAAACGAAGGTGCCGGTTTGTCCGGACCTCCAGACGGCTCGCCGCCGTCGGACCCGCACCCCCAGATCGAACAGCAGGCGGAAATGGCGGCCAGCCGACGCCAGAAGCGTGTTTTTTTGCTCATCAGCGGGTCTCCTTCTTTCGAAGAACACCCTGCCCGACGCGCGTCTTATCTCGGCCTTAGTTGGTCTTACTTCTGCGGTTCGCCCTCCCAACGCTGGACCCTGAGCGACGGCTCGAGCAGATACCCGTCGTCTTGACGAAGCAGATGCGCTCTCAGGCCCAAGCGACGGAGCTTGGAGATCGCGACATACAAGCGATTGGCCGCGGCATCGGGTCGGATCCGCTCGCCTGGCCAGGCGGCTCGCTGCAAAGCTTGGAGGGAAACGCCCCGGCCCGCGGCGACATGTCGATGCTCGACAAGCACGACGAGTAGACGGCGCAAGAGTTGGTGCCGGTTCAAGTCCTGCCAATCCCCACCGGGCGGTCGAAACCATCGAGCCTCAGCCGCGATGACGAGCGCGTCACACGAAGGTTCGATGGCCAAGTCGGCGTGAAACCCTCCGGTCAAACCAGCAAGGAGTCGTAGCGCCATCCTGACGTCGTCGGAGACTTTCGCAGGAGCAGCATCGCCCGATGCCGCCGGCTCGTACGCCCGGGAGATCCGCGAGCGCGCCCGAGCCAAATGCTCGTTCACGGCGTCGTGGGCTTCCGCCGAGCGAGCGCGCGATGCCTCAGCCAAGTCGATGAATGCGCGGGCGAGCTCGACCGATGCCGTCGCTGGCGGGTCCTCGAGGGTTCCAGCGAGTACCGTAGCGTTTGCAATGCAGTCCTGTGCCTCGTCGATTCGATCGAGCCCCGCCAAGACCGCGGCGAGACGAGTCAGCGCCAACGCCTCGGATCGGCGGTCGCCGGTGACGCGCAGGCCATGGAGTCCCTTCCTTTGCGCCGTCTCGGCACTCTCGAGCTCCCCACGTTCGTGGTACAGCGACCCTAGGTTGCCGAGCGCAATCGCTTCGAGTCGACGGTCCTCGCCTCGACCAAGATGCTCGAGCGCGCGGGTGTAGGTTTCGAGGGCGTTCGTCAGATCGCCTCGTTCTTGTTCGAGCACGCCAATGTTGGTCAGGACGATGCCTTGAAGCCGCGGGTCGGCCGCGCCTCCGAGCACCCCCAGCGCGTCGTGGTAGTGCTCGGACGCCGCATCGAACTGGCGCTGGTCGTGCAGAAGCGCGCCCAGATTGCCGAGTAGGCGGCCCTCTGCCCTCGGATCTCCGAATCCCGAGACGAGCCCCATCGCTCGCTCGTAGCAATCTCGCGCGCGGTCGAGGTCCCGCACCTGATGGTGCAGAACGCCGCGGTCGGTCAGGATCTGTGCTTCGACTCGTCGATCACCCGCCCCGTGCGCCTCAGCCATCGCGGCAGCGAGCTTGTCATCGGCCGCATCGATCTCGCCGCGAACCAGATGTGCGCGGCCCCTCGCCGCAAAGAGCCGCGCGCGTTCCACTGGCAAGGCGCGATCAGCGACCTCGACGGCGCGATCGAGCAAAAACAAGAGCTGGCCCGCAGGCCCGCGGGTCGCAAGCACGGGCTCGATCACCAGAAGGGCGCGCACCGCCCGCGAAGCGTCGATCGGACTGGCATCGAGGGCGCGCTCGACTATCGCCATCAAGTTCTCGACGTCGAGAGCGAGCCGACGGATCGACTCAGGCCCAGGCGGGCCGAGGTCTTCGGCGAGCTGTTCGCCCAGTTCGAGATAGTGGTCGGCGTGTCGAACCGCCGCGGCATCATCACGGGCGAGGCTAGGCCGCTGGCCTTCGGCGAACTCACGAACGACTTCGAACAATGCGAGGCGCGGCTCGGTCGACTCGACGGAGGGCACGCTGCGGATCAAGGACTTGTTGCGAAGCGACTGAATCAAGGTGAGGGGGCGCTCGGCGGAGCTCGCCGTCAGCACGGCCTCGGCAGCAGCGATGGCGAATGGGCCGCGGAAGAGCGCCAGCTCGACGAGCGCGCGACGTTCGGCTTCGCTCAGCAGATCCCAGGACCACTCGATCGCACCGTGCAGCGTGGCTTGTCGCGAATCGAGATCTCTCACCCCGCCGGCGAGCAGCTCGAAACGCTCCGAGAGTCGCGACAACAAACCATCGACGCCGAACGGGTCGACTCGCGCGGCGGCGAGCTCGATCGCGAGAGGAATACCCTCGAGACGTTCCACGAGTCGCGCCACCCGGGGCGCGTTCTGCCGCGTGAGCTCGAAGGATCCCCCGGCGCTCGCGATGAACAACTGAACGGCTTCAGAGCGCGACACGTCGTCACCTTGCGGCAGCGCGAGAGCTTCCACCTCGTGAGCGAGCTCGCCCCGAAGCCGGAGTCGCTCGCGCGACGTGACCAAAAAGCCCACGCTGGGTGCCGCGGCGATCCACGAAGTCAGCAGCGTTGCCGACGTCCCAACGACTTGTTCGAAGTTGTCCAGCAGGAGCAAGAGCGGGCCACGGGCGGCGAGCACCCGTGCCACGTGGCCGTCAGGATCGCCCGCCGCTCCCCCACCGGCCAAGGCGACATCGAGCGTCGAAGCCACGGTCGCGCAAACCGCCTCGCGGGTGCGACATGAAGCGAGGTCACAGAAAACCGCTGGTCGACCTTGTCGGGCAGCGTATTCGAGACCGAGACGCGTTTTCCCGATTCCGCCCGGCCCCCACACCGTGACCAGGCGTCGGCCTTGCTCGAACGCCTCGGCAACCTGACGGAGGTCGTCCTCACGCCCGATGAAAGGCGTCGGCGGCGCGGCGGGCAGCCCCGCATGGGCGGGCACCGCTCGGCCTATTCGAATACCCGACGCACCAGCTCGGGCTCACCGAAACTGGGATGGTCCACGGTGAACGGCAGCACGGACGAATCCAAGTCGACAGGTTTTACCGGCGTGACTTGTCCATAGCTCCCACTTCCGTCGCACCAAGTTCCGACGACGGTGGGCTCCCCGCCGGACGGGTCGTCGAGCACGATCACGCCGGTGCACCCACCGTTGATCGAATCGGAGATGTAGGCACCACTGCGATCGCCGGGTTTCACCCGGACGGCGCGGAGCTCGAAGTACTCGACCGACTGGTCGTCTTTCGCGTGACCCAGGCGCCCTTCGAACTCTTCTTCGTAGAAGGAGCCCTCGAGCACCCAGCCCTCGAAGAACAGTTGCGTGTCCACGCCCTCGGGTCCAGAAAACGCATCCCCGCAGATCCATCGCGAGTGGGTGGCGAAGTTGGAGTCACCTCCGCACATGTACGTGTTCGTGACGCCGTCCTGGAGCGTCACGGCAACCGTCGTGTCGATCTCGGACACATATCCGGTGTAGATGACCACCTGCTCAGAGCTAGCCGACAGCTCGACCGGACCGGACGATGCGCACGACAGGACCAGTGAGCATGCGCCCCCCATCACGCTACCCTCGAGCCAGCGCCTCATTCAGCAGAGGGTAACATGGGGCGCTCTGCGACTTGCACGGGGCGTTTCTCGACGCCCTCTCATGCTTCGACGCCCTCTCATATTTCGCGCGGGCGAAACTTCTTGGGCTCCGCGCCGGGGGTCGGGGCGGGATCGGGCGGTCCATCCACGCTGGACGGTCGGGTCGGCCCCTTTTGTCCGCGGGACGATCCCGTTCTCGGCGCTGACGGCTGCGGGCGCTTTTTTGCACCGGTCGCCGTGGTCAGCGAACCCCGGCTAGGCACACCCTTCGCCGGTCGCTCGGTCTCCACGTTGGGGTCGGCGTGGTCCTGCTTGGGGGCAGCGGCCCGAGTCGAGCTCGCCGATGTTGCGGCATCGGAGCGTGCCGCGTCGGCCGCGGCTACGGCACCGCCGGCGTTCGCGGGTGACTCGTTTCTTTCCACCCGCAGAACCAACACCATCGCTGCCGCGGCGATGGCCACAGTCAACAGCGTCGCAACCATGGCCCAGCGCGATCTCGCGGAACGGACTGGCTCCTGGCTCAACCCAGCAACGGTACCAGTGGTCGACGCCAGCGGAGGAGGCAGGGGCGTGGGTACTAGAGAAAACGGTTGCTCGTCCACCCCGAGTAGAGAAGGGCTCGACAACCACGCCGACCGGAGCGCGGAATGCGCGGCATCCTCGTCGATACCGCGCTCGTAGAGCCAGCGAGCGAGCGCCAAGCCGAGCTCGTGCACCGACTGCCATCGTTCGGCCGGGTCCTTCGCGAGACCTCGCCGTATGATTTCCCAGAGGCCGTCGTCTCCTGGGCATTCGAGAGCCAACGGGACCGGCTCGTGCTCGATGATCGCACGAAGCGTGGCGTTGTAGTTGATCGCCTCGTAGGGCGCCGCGCCGGTGAGCAGCTCGTAGAGGACGACGCAAAATGCCCAGATATCCGCGCGGGCGTCCACGTCCGTGGCGCCTCGTGCCTGCTCAGGCGACATGTAGACCGGGCTCCCCACGAGAGTCCCGGGCTTGGTGAGGCGCAGGTTCAGGTCGTGGCTGGAATGCGCGATGCCAAAGTCCAGCACCTTGGGTTGCACGCGGCCCGGAGCGACGTCGGCGACGAAAATGTTCTCAGGCTTGAGGTCGCGATGCACGATCCCTCGCGCGTGCGCGACTTCCAGCGCCTCGGCGATGGGAAGCATCAATTGAACGGCGCGACGCGAGTCCATCGGTCCACGCGCCGCTAGCTCGGCGAGGGACTCGCCACTCAAGAGCTCCATGACGATATAAGGGTCGCCATGAGCGGTGCTGCCGAGGTCGAACACTCGAACGATTCCTGGATGCTCGAGACGCCCGAGTATGCGGGCCTCCTTGAGCAGTCGATCGCCGAGAGTCGTCGACGAGGCCACAGCGTGGATGAGCTTGATGGCGACCCGGGTACCCAGGTCGCGGTTGAGCGCATTCCAAACGATGCCCATGCCGCCCTCCCCGATCGGGCTCTGAAGGACGTATTTGTGCCCGATGGTGTCGCCCGCGACGTACCGACCGTCATCCGGACCCTGGGCTGGCTCGTGGGACATGTTGGTGAGGCCTCATGAAAGATCCGGGCCAAACGCGAAGAGTACAAAAAGGGCCTATCTTCGGAGAATTCGCGGAACAAATGGCCGACGCGACGCAGCTGTCGCTCCTGGACTGCAGGTCCGAAGCGACAGGCGCGCCGAGCAAAGTTTAGCGACGGTCGCTTCGACGGTCGCGCTGGGGGCGCCGGACAAGAGGAGACTGATGATAGCTTGACTCATCGATGGCACTTCGCTGGGCGGTACTCGCGTCGTCACTCGCCGCCCTTTTAGGGTGCGGCGCCGGGACCCGCGCGCCGGCTGCGCACCCGACCTTCGCCGAAGCCCTTTCTGAACGACCGCGCGTGCTTTGGGTCGCTGCCCACGGGGACGACGAGTCCGTCACTGGAGGTTTGCTGGCCAAGACCTGCGTCGGCGACCGATTGCCATGCCACTTCTTCGTGATCAACCGCGACTCGGGTGCAGAGTGCAATCTGCCCGGCGGCTGCCACCCGGACATCCAGACGGTGCGATACCGCGAAATGCGCCACTCGGCCCTGCTCTATCGGGCGTCGCTCGAGGAGTACTCGTTCTACAATGCTCCTCTTCCCGTCGAGAGTTTTCCGTCGCGGCAGGCACTCGAAAAGATCTGGATGAAAGAAGGAGATCCCGTTGCGCTCGTCGCTCGATCGATTCGACGCTTTCGGCCAGAACTCGTTTTGACCCTCGGCCCTCATCTCGGATTCACCGGCCACCCGGAGCATCAAGCGGCCTCACGCATTGCGCTCGCGGGCATCCGGTTGGCCGCCAACCAAAAAACCAAGCACGAGCTACTCCGAAGCGAGCCGCCACACCGCCCTCGACACACCTATTTCGTGCTCAACAAGTATTGGTTCATGCGACTCGCCGGCGACGGCGACGACCCTGTGCCCTACACCGATGTCTTCGATGCTTCGAAGCCCTGCGCGGTTTCGGGGTCCGATACCCGATCGTGCCGTCGGATCCGCGACGACTTTTCTCGCTCTCACCGATCCCAGGCGCGGGACATGGGCGGAGTCCGAGCGATCAGCAAGTTTTGGGGGACGATCTACCTGCGTCGGATCGATCCTTTCGGTGCGGAAGCGACCGGGCTCGTCGCCGAGCTTCCCGAGCCGCAACCGGCGACCAGGTAGCCCGCGACCGAGAGCGAGCGAAACCCTGAACGAGCTTCAAAGCTGCACGCTGGTGCTACTGGTGCTACGCCGCGCCCGCCGTTTTACTGCCGATCGCTTCGAGCAACGCGGTGACGTCGGGGTGATCACCCGCGTAGCGCGATCGGTGCAAGTACACGAGGCTCGCCGGTGGTCGGATGACCATGACTCCGCCGAGCTGCGTCAGATCTCCGAACCAGCCGGTGATCCGATGGCCCTGCGACTTGGCCTGCGAGTAAGCCTGTCGCGCGCCTCCGTGGAGAAACGTTCGCGCCAAGCCGCGCTCGAAGCCCGCCGCTCGGTAGGCATCCCGGCTGACGTCGGTGAGCACGGTCACGCCAGGCCTCGGAAGATCCTTGGAACGAAAGAATCCGCGCGCCTGCTCGACGGTGCCATTGCCGACGATCACGACGTGGCCGCCGCGTTCGACGACTTCCGGGACGGCGGCGACGACGTCGTTCACCATTTGATGGCAAAAAACGCAACCGAACTGGCGGACGAACACGTTCACGGTGGGCCCCGCCCGCCAGTGCTCGCGCAAACGAAGCGAGCGCCCGTCGAGGGCGCTCACGCGCGACGCCGCAACGCGAGCCGCGAGGAGATCACCATCGATCTCCGTTTCGTCCAGTTTCGAGCCCATATGCAAGAGTACGGGCGCCAACCGAAAGCGGATCGAAATCCGGCGTCGAGACCAGACCGTTCGAGTGGCGCGACCACGCGTCTCTAGACGAATTGTCCGTAGAATCAGCGATGAGCGCCGCCCGGGAGCCGTGATAGCCTTGCCGGGAATCCGGGGGGGGCCATAGAGGTCTCCATGCGCCACGCAATTTTCGCCGTCGTCCTTGCCCTGACCATCGTCGGGTGCGGCGACACACCGACCGATGCACCGGGCCAAAGCGGCGCAGCTGGCGCGCCTTCCCAACCGCAAGCCGGCGACTGGCAAACGTTGCTCGAGGGCGATTGGAGCCTGCCCGGCGGCACGGAAGAGTACGTGTGTGTGCGCCACACTATCGAGACGGACCTCTATGTGACCGACTTCGAGGCCATCAACCCGCTCGGGACTCATCACACGCTCCTGACGATGGGTCCCCCGGATGCGCCTGACGGAATCACTCCGTGCACGGCGTTCGTCAACCACACCAGATCGATCTTCGGCTCAGGCGTGGGCACCAACCCTTTCTCTTTTCCAGATGGCGTCGCGATCAAGATCCCCAAAGGCACGCAGCTGCTCTTGAACCTGCACTTGTTCAACACCGCCAGCGACGAGCTGGGCGGCAAATCCGGAACGCGATTCCGCGCGATCCCCGAGGCCGACGTGGAATTTCTGGCCGAAGGGCTCATCGGCGGCGCGTTCGACCTCGAGATCCTCCCGAAGCAAGATTCGATTCACGTCGGAGGCTGTGTGATGTCCCACGATGTCACGGTGTTCGCGGTGGCACCGCACATGCACCAGATGGGGGTGCACATGAAGATCGTGGCTGAGACCGCTGCCGGCGGCGACGTATTGCTCCACGACGCCCCGTACAGCTTCGAGGAGCAGCTCTACTACGCCATCGATCCGATCCGACTCGCCGAGGGCGACAACATCCGAATCGAATGCACGCACCGCAACCCGTCGGACGACATCGTGCGCTTTGGCGATAGCTCGCTCGAAGAGATGTGCTTGGCGGGCGTCTATCGCTACCCAGCAAACAACAGCTCGTTTGCATGCGCCGCCGGCGCTCCCTGAGGATCGGCGCTGCGAGACGATCGGCGCTGCGGATCACTCGAGGCGCTCGAGCAACTCGAACGCTCGTTCGCGCTCCGCCTCGGGCACACTTTCGAGTAGCGCACGAATGCGTTGGGCGTCTTCAGTGAGAACGCGCTCTTCGGCCGCGGCGCGCGCGCTAGCTAACCTTTCAGCGCGGGTCCGGACGATGACGGCGGCCTCTTCGGCGCACTGCGCCGCGGAGCGTTTGATCGCTCGGCTGACCGCAAGCCCCGTTCGTACCACGTGGACAAAATATCGAATCGCGAAGCTGCCGTCTGTCCCCCCGGAAGGGTGACGTCTCGCTCATATTCCAGGATCGCGTCGACGTCCTTGCGTGCACGAGCCCGGAAACTCCCGGCGAACTCCTCCTGCTTTGCGACTGTCGAGGTGCGACTCTAGTCGTCGCTTTCGACGTCGCTTTCGACGTCGACGTGCACGATGGCGCGAGCGACGTCGGGCTCGCCGATGAGGACGCGCTCGACGTTTTCTCCGATCGAATGGGCCTCCCGGAGCGAGAGTCGTTCGTCCAGAACGACGTGTACCGTGACGTCGAGATGGTTCCCATGATGCCGGGCGACCAGATTGTGCTGCGATCTCACATGCTCGACGCTCGACACGAGCTGAGCCAATGCTTCGTGCCGCGTCGCGCCGGCAGACTCTCCCATGATGATCCGGATGTTCGACCGAGCCAACTCGATGCCAGACCACGCGATCCAGAAGGAGACCGGGATGGCGAGCCACGCGTCGAGCTGCGGCGAGCCGTAGCGCGCTCCGAAGTAGCCGGCGACGGCGAGTAGTCCGACCAGCACGTCGTTTCGAGCATCGATGAAAAGCGCCTCGAGCGCCGCGCTCTTCTGTCGGCGAAAAAACGCGAGACTCACGCTGGCGAGACCGGCCTTGAGAACGATTTTCGAGATGAAAGCCACGAGCAGAGGCCAGGTCATTTGCGGGCGAAGGTCTCCGGCGAGCGAACTGACGACCGTGCGCAGGAGCTCGACCGCCATCACGCCGGTCAGGACGGCTACGACCAGCGCGGCGATGGGCTCCGCCTGGTGGTGCCCATGGGGATGTGACCGATCGGCCGGCGCGGCCCCCACCTTTGCCGCCCAAAGAAGCACCGACGCGGTGAGCACGTCACTCGAGCTGTCCGCGGCTTGAGAAAGCGCCAACAGGCTCGCATAGCGAACGTAGGCGGCGACGAAGACGATCGCCAGCCCGGCGCTCAACAGGGCAGCGACGGCGCTGATCACGGTGGGCGCTCGCGGTCCCGACCCGTCAGCCGAACTCATGCACCCGGTCTACCTCGGAAGTGGAGGTAGATCGACGCAGCCGAACTGAATCGACACTTTCGCGAACCGGCCGCCCATGGCGTCCGTGCAAGTCGTACCTAGCAGCGTGACCGTGCGACCGTCGGCCGACAAATCCCACCCATCGGGCCCCTTCGGGACCTCGAACTGGTTGCCGCTGGCCGTTTCGGTCACGACCACGTGAACGTCGTTCAAGTTCGGAGGTGGGGGGTCGAGATTGATCACACAATTGTTCAGCGTGGTAGTGACGATCGTCGATGCGATTTGCTCGAGCTCGGCTTGGAGTTGCGTGGAATTGCTCGGGAGAAGAAAGGTGCCGGTGTTTCCCGCCACGGCGATGTCGTTGAGAATGGGGGCACCAGCCGCCCCAGGAAGACCGACGACGTAGGTGCGAATGCCCTGCCCCGCCCACTGAGTCGCCCACTGGACTGCGCTCATCGGTTGCGGGCACGTCGGCTCGCCGTCCGTGAACACGACGACGACAGTCTCGCCGGCGAGCCCGCTTGTCGCCAGAGCCGTGTCCCCGAGCGCCATTGCCTCGTCGAGTGGCGTGCCCAGATTCAACGAAGAGGTGTTCCAATGCTGGACCCATGCGGAAATGAACTGAGGGCCTGGCATGAACAGGATGTTGCTCGCTCCGAAGATCGGCTCGACCCCACCGCACAGGCCGAGACCCGGTAGCGACGGAAAAAATATCGCGCCGAGCGAAAGCTTGTCTTGAATCGGCGTAATCGCGGCAACGAGAGCGTCGCTCGCCACGAGCCACTTCGGCATGCCTGCGAATTCCGGCGCCGGGCCCATGCTCAAAGACTGGTCGAACACGATGAGCACGTTGCCCGGCGTTACAATCTCTTCGACTTCGGCGTCGAGCTCAGCGCTTCCACAACCGGCATCCTGCCCTACGCCACCCGACGAGCCGCCACCGCCGGCGTCGATCCCCACGAGGCCACCCCCGCCGCCGGCGCCGCCCGGAACCGCACCCGTGCCCCCCGCTCCGCCCGTCGAACCGCCCGCGCCACCCGTCGAACCACCTGCGCCGCCGAACTGACCGAATCCCGACGGCTCAGCGCCGGCGCCTCCGCACGCGGACACCGCGGCAAAGGCTGCGGCGATCGCAGAAAAGCGCAAAACGCGTGTGCTGTTCATGACCACGCCAAACTGGGTGGAAATCGCCCATCGGGTCAACCGACACAAAAGTGTTCGAGGGCAACAGCGTGGATTCACCCGTGGGCGCCCTCGGCCGCGAACACATGGGCTCCGACGCTCATGGATGGACCACCCGATGTTGCTGTCGCCTGCGCCGAGCTGTGACGCGTGGCGCATCAATTCGCCGAGTCTACTGGGGTGTCTTCTCCAAGACTCCCGACGCGTCGGGTACCGGATCGGCCGGCGGACCGAATCGAGCGTGCTCGCAGCGGCGCCGCTCGGGTGGCCAGCGGAACAGCGTGACGGAAATTCAGGTATCATGGCTCCCCGAGCGGCCCCCCTCGGCAGCTCCCTGATGGCTGGACTCAGCGCGGGCTGGACCTGCGCGTGCACGCCGAGTCCAATGTGGCGCGAAAATTCGGAGACGCTTGAAATGCATAGAGCCGGCGAAACCTTCAGCGGTAAGCGCGCGGGGGCAGTTGCCCTAGGCATCGCGCTGGCACTCGGTCTTCCAAGCGCATGCGCGTCCGGCGGCTCGAGTAATGAGGGAGATAGCAGCGGCGACGGAGGCACCGGCGCGATGGAGGCCGGGCCCGACACGGGAACCGGGGCCACCGGAGCGACGGGCGGCGGCGGGGGCGGTCCGAGCACGGGCGGAACCGGCGGGATGGGCGGCGCCTTCGGAGGAACTGGCGGAGAAGGAGCCCTGCCACAGGGGGGCATGGGCGGCGACGTGCCCGACGCCGCCGACGCGGGCGACGCGACCGACGCCGACGCGGACGCGGGTGATGCCGGACCGGACGCGATTCCTTGCTCGCTGATTCCCGAAATTTGTAACGGTCTCGATGACAACTGCGACGGATTCATCGACGAAGGAGACCCGGGCGGCGGCATGGCGTGCTCGGTGCCAGCGGTGTCCGGGGTGTGCGCGGATGGCATGACCGAATGTCGCAGCGGCGTCGTCACGTGCGTGCAATTGCTCATGCCGGCGCCGGAGACGTGCAACGGGCTCGACGACAACTGCAACGGGGCTGTCGACGAAGGATCCCCAGGCGCGAACGTTTCCTGCAACACGGGCCTCGACGGGATCTGCGCCGCTGGCACGACCGATTGCGCCAACGGTACGATCGAATGCGTCCAGAACCTGTCGCCGCAGCCCGAGGTGTGCAACGGCCTCGACGACGACTGCGACGGCGTGCCCGACAACGGGTTCGGCGGCGGCTTGCCGTGCACGGTACCCGGACAGGTGGCCAACACTCCGTGCGCCCAGGGGCTCACCAACTGCCTGGGTGGTCAGCAGGGATGCAGTCAGACGGTTTTTCCCACGCCGGAGATTTGCGACTCCATCGACAACGACTGCGACGGAACACTGGACAATGCGTCGGCAGTCGAAGGCCGACCGTGTCTCACCGCGCTACCGGGGATCTGCGCGACGGGGCTCACGACCTGCAACGCGGGCAATCCGGGTTGTTTCCCGAACATCCAGCCGGGCACCCAGCCGGAGATCTGCAACACGATCGACGACAACTGCAGCGGAACCGTCGACGACGTCGCCAATCTCACGCTCGAATGCTCAGCCCGGAATCCGCTGGCTCAGAACGTCGCCCAGTGGGCGTGTTTGACGGGGCTTTGTGGCGTGACTCAATGCCTCGGAGCCTTCGCCGACTGCGACGGCGCACCCGCCAATGGGTGCGAAACTGATACGGCCACGGACCCTCTACATTGCGCTGGCTGTGCCCAACCTTGCACCGGGCAAGGTGGCAGCCCCGTCTGCTCCGGCGGCATCTGCGGAATCAGTTGCAATCCGGGCTCGGGCGATTGCGATGGCGATCCGACGAACGGATGCGAGACCGACGTATCTACCGACATCTCGCACTGCGGCCTCTGCGCCAACGCTTGCACGAACCCCAACGGTACGACCATGTGCACTGCCGGAGCATGCGCACCGACCTGCGACCCGGGTTTCGACGACTGCAATGCCGACCCGGACGACGGTTGCGAGTCGGACCTCGGAACGGACGTCGATGATTGCGGCGCCTGCGGCAACCAGTGCACGAACGCCAATGGCGCGACTAGCTGCGTTGCCGGCATGTGCGCGCCGACCTGCGACCCTGGTTTCGCCGACTGTGACGGCGACACCGTCAATGGTTGCGAAGCGAACCTGCTGACGGAAACCGGCAATTGCGGGAGCTGCTTGACCCAGTGCAGCAATGCCAACGGCACCACCAGCTGTGCCGGCGGCATCTGCATGCCATCCTGCTCGGGCAACTTCGCCGACTGCGAAGGCGATCCGACGAACGGCTGCGAGACAAACCTCACGAACAGCCAGAACAACTGCGGAGCCTGCGGCACCATCTGCACGAACGCCAACGGCACCACCAGCTGCATCGGCAGCAATTGCAACCCCACCTGCGACCCCGGGTTCGGCAGTTGCGACGGGAACCCCAACAACGGTTGCGAGTCCAGCCTCGGAACGAACAGCAGTCACTGCGGCGGCTGCGGCAACGCCTGCACGAACCCCAACGGAACGACGAGCTGCTTCGGCGGCAGCTGCGACCCGATCTGCGACCCCGGTTTTGCCGATTGCGACGGCAATCGCGCCAACGGTTGCGAGACGAGCACGCAGACGAGCGCGGCGCACTGCGGCGGATGCGGCATCGCGTGCACCAACCCCAATGGCGGAGCCCCCTGCGTCGGCGGCAGCTGCGCACCGACCTGCCTGCCGGGTTTCGACAACTGCGACGGCAACGACAACAACGGCTGCGAAACGAACAGTAACGCGAATCCGAGCCACTGCGGCGCATGCAACAACGTGTGCACCAACCCGAACGGTGGCACCAACTGCACCAGCGGGACTTGCACGCCCAGCTGCAACCCGGGCTTCGGCAATTGCGATGGCGACCAGGACAACGGCTGCGAGACCAACCTCACTAGCGACATCAACAACTGCAGCGCTTGCACGGTTCAGTGCACGAACGCCAACGGCTCCACTGCCTGCATCGCGAGCAGCTGCGTCCCGACGTGCACGACGGGCTTCGACAACTGCGACAGCAACCCCCTGAACGGCTGCGAGACCTCCACCAACAGCGACGTCAACAACTGCGGGGCATGCTCGAACGTGTGCAACAACCCCGGTGGCTCGATCAGCTGCGTCGGCGGAATCTGCACCCCCGGGTGCGACCCGGGCTTCGGAGATTGCGATGGGCAGGGGGCCAATGGATGCGAGACCAACATCCTGACCAACCTCGACAATTGTGGCGGTTGCAACATTCAGTGTACGAACCCGAACGGCTCGACGAGTTGCGTCGGCGGCGTCTGCAACCCCAGCTGCAGCGCCGGCAGCGCGAACTGCGACGGAGACTCGGTCAACGGCTGCGAGGCGAACACCAACGGCGACGTCAACAACTGCGGCGCCTGCGCCGTTCAGTGCACGAACCCGAACGGCTCCACAGTATGCTCGTCCGGAGTATGCACCCCCTCCTGCTCGTCCGGCTCGGCCAATTGTGATGCCAACCCGATCAACGGGTGCGAGACCGTCACCAATACCGACGTCAACAATTGCGGCTCTTGCGGTACCGCCTGCACGAACCCAAACGGATCGACGAGCTGTTCTGGTGGCAACTGCACGCCCGCTTGCTCGGCCGGCTTCGCCGATTGCAGCAATCCGAACGACGGTTGCGAGACGAATACCAACACGAGCACCAACAACTGCGGCTCGTGCGGTTTGACGTGCACGAATGCCAATGGCTCGACCAGTTGCTCCGCTGGCATCTGCCAGCCGACGTGCACTGC
>JAJDAH010000181.1 GCA_029261965.1 Polyangiaceae bacterium | reverse complement strand
CAACTCCGCTGGCGTCGTCGTTGGCGCCTGGAGCGTCGATGGTGGCGTTCGACACGTCGCTGGCGCGCGAATCGTAGTGGCCGCTGACGACGACATATCGGCGTGGCGTGTCCGTTCCCGGCAGCACGGCCACGACGTTTTTCATCGGCCAGTCCTTCGGAATGCGTTTGCCCTTCGGAGCGACGAATTCCTCGAGTCGCACGTCGAGCCGACCCCTAGAGGACGGGGCGACCTCTCCGAAGCGCGCGGCGAGCCATCGCCGGGCGGCGCCGATACCGCGGGTCTCACTTTTGGTCTCGGACAGCGAGTGGCGAGTGCCGAAGGAAGCAAGTTTTTTTACGTCGGCCTCGAGGCGCTTCTCGTCGACCGCGTCGAGCATTTTTTGGATTTCCGGGTCACGTCGACGTCGTGCCTCTGCTTCGCCTGTTTCGGCGGTCGGTTCCCTCGGTGGCGTAGCCGGCGCCGTGGGGATTTGAGCTTCTGGCGGTCTTGCTGCGGGTGCCTTCGCCGGCGTGGCGCCCGCGCAGCCTACTGAAAGAAGCAACGCGGCAGGTATCGACTTCCGCGCGAGCGCTCCGGCGTAGGGCGCCCGTTCGCGCCCGGCGTTCGTCATGAGCATGGTGGGCGCGAGTATACGCGGAGCACGTGTCACGTCGTCGCTCACCGGGTACACTGTGAAGCTCCTGGTTCCTTTCGATTCTCCGATCCAGGTCCGTTCTCATGAGTCCCATTGAGCCCAAGGAGATGTCTGCGGTCGGCTCGACCTTTCTCGAGCGGCTGCTGCTCGTGCACCGGTATCGGAGAACCGGCGTACTCGAAGTTCAGGCCCACGGAGTGGGGACCTTTGTCTACTTCATGCACGGCGTGCCGGTATTTGCAGAAGAAGGGTCGCTGCACGAGGCCCTCGGCCGCGTGCTCGTTCGCGACGGACTGATTAGCGAAGCCCAGTACATGGACATCATCACCCGAATGACGGACGAGGTGGTCGACAACGAGACTCTGCGATTCGGCGAGATGGCGGTCGAGCTCGGTTTCCTCTCCCTCGACCAGGTCAACGCGGCCCTCGGAGAGCAGGTTCGCCAGAAAGTGCTTCGGTGCTTTCAGTGGGCGGATGCCGAATGCGACTTCAAGCCCATCACCGAGGCGCTCGACGAAGTTCCGCATTACCCCCTCGACGTGGCGCCGCTCGTCGCGCACGCGGTGCGCCGATTCTACGACTATGAAAGAACCGAGGCGGTCCTCCGAGGGATCCGCCACACGTTTCCGACGGTGCACGGGGCGGCACTCGAAGTGGCGGCGCGGTTCAAGCTGAAACAGAACGAAACCAAGTTCGTCGAGAGCATCAACGGTCGCATGAGCGTCGACAGGATCTTGGCCTCGTCGAGTCTCGATCCGCTGCACGCGGCGCAGTTGATCACCGCGTTGGCTCTGAACGACGTCCTGGATCTGAACGACCAGCGCCAGGTCAACAGCGTGCAGATGCGTGCGATGAACGCGACGAGTGTGGCTGTGAAGTCGAACATTCTTGCCACCGCGGATCCGCCGCCACCGCCGCCGGTCGAGCCCGTCAAGGTCGAGCACCGAGCGGAACCGAAGGTGAGACCCGGCGAAAGGCCGTCGGTGCGGCCCTCGATGCCTCCGCCGGTCGACGTAAGAAAATCGCAGCTCCGTGCCGAGTCCTTGTTTCAGCGGGGCAAGGCCGCGCTCGCCCAAGGGCTGCACGCCAAAGCGGTCAAGGATCTCGTCAAGGCGCGTGAGCTTCGGTCCGACGCCGTCGAGTACAACCTCTGTGCGACCTGGGCGGAGTACCGGACGGCGCAGACCCAGCCCGAACGCGACGCGCTGAAGGCTCACCTCGACGACCTCGCGGTCAAAGCCGTGCGAGAGGACAACGAAATGGCGTACGCCCACTACGTCAAGGCGCACTTGCTCTTGGCGTCCGGCGACGAGGCCGGGGCGCGCCGATCGTTTCGTGCCGCGGTGCACTTCGACTCCACGATCCGCGACGCGGAACAACAGCTTCGAGTCCTCGAAGCCCGTCGCCGTAGTTAGGCTTGGCCTCAGAAGGATTTGCCGAGCAGACCGTTCATGCAGGTCTTGGCGAGCTCGCGAGCTTCCGCGCTCGTTTCGTCAACCGAGGCGTGCAAGGTCGCCTGCAGCTTCCCGAGATCCACCATTACCGCATCGCTGCGCTTGAGGCCGTACTGGCGCAGGGCACCTTCGTCCATTTGAGGAAGTAGACCGACGAGATCGTCCACCGCCTCGCGCGCTTGGCTCGGCGTGAACAAGTCGCTGCCGTCGTCGCGCAAGTCGCCCAGACACGCCATCGCTCGAGCCACGGCTTGGTCCAACGGAACCGTGCGCTGGTCGCCGCGATCGTCGATCCCCGGCGGTTTGGGCGAGTGGTCGTGCATCCACGGTGATCGAACGGGAGGCGCGATCCTGCGTCAACTCGGACCGAAAAATACTTACTGAAGCGCGGTCACAGCGGCGGCAGCGGTGGAGCAGCTGCTATGTTCGGATTTCGCCATGCTTCTGCCGAAGATTATCGGCATCGTGAACGTTACCGCCGACTCGTTCTCCGATGGGGGCCGCTTTCTCGATCCCCGCGAAGCGACGGCCCACGCACGCCGACTCGCCGCCGACGGCGCCGACGTCGTCGAGCTCGGTCCGGCGTCGAGTCATCCAGACGCGGCCGAAGTGTCCGCCGAGGAAGAAATTCGTCGCATCGACCCCGTGATTTCGGCGCTGGAGGGCGAGGGGCTCAACCTGAGCGTCGATACCTGGCGCCCGGAGACGCAGCGGTACTGCGTCGGGCGCGGGATAAACATCATCAACGACATCGAAGGTTTCCCCGAGCGCGACATGCACGCCGTGCTGGCGTCGGCAGAATGCCAGCTCGTCGTGATGCACAAGGTTCAGAAGCGCGGAAACGCCACCCGCGAGGATAGCGACGCCTCGGAGATCCTGGCTCGCATCGTCGACTTTTTCGATGCGCGAGTTGCGGAGCTGGTAGGAGCGGGCGTCGCGCGCGAGCGTCTGATCCTCGATCCCGGTATGGGGTTCTTCTTGGGCAAGAATCCCGAACCGTCGTTGCGGGTGCTGGCGAACCTCGAAGAGCTTCGAGATCGATTTTCGCTCCCGTTGCTGATCTCGGTGTCGCGAAAGTCGTTCCTCGGCAGCATCACCGGCCGCGGCACGGACGCGCGCGGTGCTGCCGGATTGGCGGCAGAGCTTCACGCGGCGGCGCACGGCGCCGAATACATCCGAACCCACGACGCTCGCGCCCTGAAAGACGCGCTCCGAATCACGAACGCCGTTCATGCAGAGCGTCACGAGGCGGCAGGGTGAGGGCGCGGATGGATCGCTCGGCGATCGCGCTCGTCGCGTTCGCGATGTTCGCCGCCCCGACTGCGGGCGCACAACCCGACGTCGAGCTCGTCGATCCGCCGCCGTCGCAAACGGAAGCGGCCCCGGTCGAAGTGGCTCCTGACGCTTCGGAACCCACCGCCACCGAGCGGCCGAGCCCGGTCGTTTCGGCACCGTCCGATGGGGTGAGCCCTGCTGGCGCCTCGCTACGAACCGAGCAGTGGTCGCAGCGAGAGAGACGATTCACCGGACACTGGACGATTCTCCGATTGCCGGAGATGGCGAGCCGGCTGGCGATGAGCCCGCTACTGCCCCTGCTCGTGTGGGCGGAAGATGTTCGCCTCGATAGACGGGTCGAGCGCGCACTGACGAACGAGGAGGGCACATCCTTGTTTCTGCCGACGTTGATCATTCTGACGAAAGACGGCGTCGGCGTGGGCGCGCGCTATTCGCACTCCGACATCTTCGGCCACGGCGAGAACTTCGATGTCGGGGGCAACATCAAACGCAATCTCGACCACGGCGTCGGGACGGGCATGTCGAAGCGATTCCGGCGGATCGATCGAAGAATCGGTGTCCGTGTCGGCTACTCGCTCGACCAGAACCGAAGGTTTTTTGGCATCGGAAACGACACCATCGAGAGCGAGCGCCGGTTTCTCGAGGCTCAGACGGTAAAGGTGGCGCTCCAGGGGGACACCGTCGCCAAGGCGACGAAGAAGAGCACGGGTTTCGGCAGCAAGTACAAGGTCGGGTATCGCCGCGCATCTCTCGAACCAGGAGTCGCGACCGAAGAGACTCCCGCGGTGGCGGCGACCGGCGACATCATCCCGCCGCCGCCGGGTTTTGGTCTCACGACGAACTACGTCGAAGGCATGACGTCCTTTTCGTACGACATGCGCGACACGCCCGGACGTACGACACGCGGCGCCTTGTTCAAGCTCAAGCTCGACGCCACCAAAGACGTGGATGGCAACGGGCTGAGCGCCGTGCGCGGGGTCGGAACGGCCGCCGTGTTCATTCCGCTCGCCCCGAACCGGCGCGTTCTGGTGCTCTCGGTGAGCCAAGGGGCGGTCAGCGAGATCAGCCCGAGCGACGAGATCCCGCTCCACTATCACATTGCGATCGGCGGAACGAGCCGGTTACGCGGCTACGTCAAGCGCCGCTTTCAGGATCAAACCGCGTTTTGGGGCACCGCCGAGTACCGCTACCCCGTTCTCGACGTCGGGTCGGGCAGTCTCACGGCTTCGGGCACGGTGTTCGCTGACATCGGCCGAGTTGCCAGCGCGTACTCCGATCTCTTCGAAGGTCGCATCCAACGCTCAGCAGGCTTTGGCTTGCGTGCAGCGACGTCGAAGGCGATGGCATTTCGTTTTCAGATCGCGTTTTCTCCCGAGGGAACCCAAATGGTCTTCAGCATGAACGAGTCGTTCTGATGTTGGGTCGACGTGGTCTCGTCGTCGGGTTGGCGCTTCTGCTCGGAGGATGCGGTGCTCCTGTGTGGAAACAGGCCCCGCACGACACGGTTTACCAACGCGCCGCCGAGCCGCGACTGCACGGACTCGTCGAAGAACCGGAGGACTCCGACTGGTGGCCGTACATCACCGGGCTATCGACGGTGCAACTCAGCCGCATGGTGAGCCCTGGCTATCACCTGTCGAGACGACCCGGAGGCCCCGCGGCCGAGGACGTGAACACCTTCGGGAAGGTGCCGAACTCGACGTGGTTCGAGAACCGGATTGGTCGACGCTCGGTGAGCTTGGAGGAAATCCGTCGGGGCCCCGACACTCTCGACGGTCCCCCGAAGGGCAAGCTCATCGTCAAGAGCGCCAAGACCAAGGGCGTGACCCCCGGGTTCATCGTCGAAGATGAAACCGGGCAGGGGTGGGTCATCAAGTTCGACCCCCCCAAGTACCCGACAATTTCGACGGCGGCCGAGATCATCTGCACCAAGCTCATGTGGGCGGCGGGCTACCACGTGCCCGAGAACTACATCGGTCAGCTCGACCTCGCCCAGCTCGTGCTGTCGCCGAAGGCGAAGACCAAAGACGAGCTCAACCGGAAGATCCCGCTCGACCAAGTCGAGCTTCAGAAGTCCCTCGACAAGATCGTGCCCGACCGCAAAGGACCGATTCGGGCCATTTTCAGCAAGTTCCTCGCCGGGCGTCCGGTGGGCAACTTCACGCTAACGGGCACCCGTCTCGACGACCCGAACGACGTGATTCCGCACGAGCGTCGACGCAGCCTGCGAGGCTTGTGGGTTTTTTTCGCGTGGATCAACAACACCGACGCGAAACCCACGAACAACCTCGATACGTTCATCGAGGTCGACGAAAAAAACGGGCTCGGCTACGTCAAGCACAACCTCATAGATTTCGGGTCCGCACTGGGAGGCAATCCCGTCGGGCCGAAGGGCAAAGCCGGCGGCTACAAGTACAACATCGATTGGAACGAGCTCTTCACTCGGACGCTCGCCGCTGGATTCCACGATCCGTATTGGTACGACAACGTCGACTCGCCGCTCCGGGGGATCGTCGGAAACCTCGAGGCCGACGTGTTCGACCCGCCGCGTTGGAAACCCACCTATCCGAATCCGCTTTTCGACGCGGCAGACCCTCACGACACCTTCTGGGCGGCGGCGATTCTCGCTCACATCACACCAGCTCACATTCGGGCTGCGGTCGAAGAAGGGCGCTACCCGGTGCCAGAAGCGACCGAGTGGGTGACCCGAGCACTCGTCGGCCGACGTAGCAAGCTCCTGCGACACGCATTTCGTGTCATGGCGCCGCTCGACGAGCCGCGCATCGAGGGCGGGCAGCGGGTGACTCTCGTCGACCTCGAAGTGCTCGCGGGACTTCGGCGCTCAGAGGACGTCGAGTACCGCTGGGCGCTGCGGTGGAACCGACGTGGCCGAGATCTCGGTCTGAGTGCGAGCTCGAGCAAACGTCCGAGCGCACACCTCGGCGGCGCTCTGAAGTGGCTCGTTGAACACCATCGGGACGAGCTCGTTCGCGAGCCGTTCCTCACGCTCAGCTGGACGAGGCGCGTACTGACGGACCCCGAGCGGTCACCCCGCGTGGACGTGCACTTGAGATTGCTCAGCGATGGAACGCTGATGCCAGTGGGCGTCGAGCGCCAGATCCGGTGATGGTCACCTTTTGGGGTACGGCCGACACGTTTGCTCGCACCGCTTCCACTCGTGGCTGAGCTCGGGCAAGCAACCTGGCTTGCTGACGTCGTCTGGCTCGCAGTCCTCGATGGTCTCGGCGAGGGAGTCGCGGCAGTAGCATTCGGTGGCCGGTTGGGCCGCGCCCCGACACCGTTCGAGACAATCGGGGCGGGTTCCGGGTGGCGGTTGCTGAGTCCCGCAGCTGGTCATCACGACCGCGGACAGCAGTGCAATCGATATCGATGAAACGACACGCATCTCGCTACCGAGATGGGTCGGCAGCCGGTGTGGGTCAAGTCAATCGAGAGAATTCGCACCGTTGTACACGCAGGATTTTCTCTGCGGTGTCAGTCGAGCGGGCGAACCGCGCACGACGTGCGCGATGTCTCGAGGCTCGTCGGCAGAATGCTGGAAACCATGCTCGGCGGACGAACCGTGGGTCGCTCCTCCGGTAGACTCCACAGGGCTCCCTTTCCGAGTTGGATACTCGTCCCACCCGCCGGCGTCGCGGAACGCTTGGTGCCCATGACGACGTGCGCGGGAGCGGGTTTGCCGAACAGGAAACCTTGCGCCACGTCGCAGCGTTCTGCTTTCAGAAACGTCATCTGTGCGGAAGTTTCGACCCCCTCGGCGACCACTTCCAGCCCCAGTCGGTGTCCCAGATCGATGATGGCTCCGGCAATCGCTGCGCTCTCGTGGTTCGTCGCCAGCTCTTCGATGAACATGCGGTCGATCTTGAGAGCGCTCACCGGGAATCGGCGGAGGTAGGCGAGGGAGGCGTACCCGGTGCCGAAGTCGTCGATGCTCGTTCGAACCCCGAGCCGCTCGAGCTCGCTCAACGTGTCCACGGCGCGGTCGACGTCTCTCATCAACGAAGATTCCGTGATTTCGAGTTCCAGGCACCCCAACGGTAGCCCGTTGTCGAGCACGGCTTTGACGACGGTTTCCACGAGCCCCGGGTGTTCGAACTGCCTCGCGCACACGTTCACCGAAATCCGGGGAACCTCGAGCCCCATGTCGTGCCACTTTCGCAGTTGCCGACACGCCCGGTGGATGACCCACGCGCCGACCGCCACGATCGACCCATTCTCCTCCAGCGTCGAGATGAACTGGTCGGGGAGCGCCAGGGTGCCGCCCGGCTTTTGCCACCGAAGCAAGGCTTCCACGCCCACGAGCCGCTTCGTTTGAACACAATGTTGAGACTGATAGTGAAGCTCGAACTCGCCATCGGAGATCGCCCGCCTGAGGTCGCCCTCGAGCTCGAGCCGGGCGAGCGCGTCTCTCTTCGATTGCTTTTGGAAACGGCGGTGCGTGTTCCGGCCGGCTTCTTTGGCCAGATACATCGCGGCGTCTGCGGCCTTGACGAGATCGAGCGCGTCATCGCCGGATTCCGGGTAGCTCGCGCTCCCGACGCTCGTCGTGGTGACGACCTCAGTCAGCCCCAGATGGATGGGTTGGCGCAGCGCCCGAAGGACCTTGTTCGCCACGGCTTCGGTATCGCTGCTACCCGCCGAATCGAGCAGGATGGCGAACTCGTCGCCACCGAAGCGCGCGACGGTGTCCTTCGGGCCGACACAGGAGCGAAGGCGCTCCGCGGCTTCGAAGAGCAGTTGGTCCCCGGCGGCGTGACCGAGGGCATCGTTGATGGATTTGAACCGATCGAGGTCCAGAAACAGCATGCCGACGCGGCCCTTGTCCTGCTCGGCGCGTTTCACTGCGGCCTGCATTCGCTCGTCGAAGAGCTTGCGGTTGGCCAGCCCGGTCAGCGGATCGAAGTGGGCCAAGCGATTGAGCCGGCGCTCGACGCGTTTCCTCTCGATCGCACATCCGAGGATTTGCGCGAGACGGTCGCGATCGAGGCGGCGTTTGGATAGGAAATCCTGCGCGCCCAGCTGCACCGCGTGGAGTGCGAGCTCGGAATGGTGCGAGTCGCCGACGACGACGATTGGGGTTTCCGGAACGACTTTCTGAAGGCGCCGGACGACGTCGAAGCCCCGAGCGTCGGGGAGCGAAAGCGCAGCCAGGATGACGTCGAACGACTGGTTCGCGGCGACTTCGAGGCCGTCGCGAAGCCGCGTGACGTGAACCACGTCGCAGCGTTGAACCGACCGAAGGTCGCTCTCTATGCGCTGGGCCGCGTCTTCGTCGGATTCGAGCAACAGGACGTTGATCGCAGCGCCGCGTTCGCTGTCGGGTTCTTCGAGCGAGTGTGGCTCGGCCTGGCCGTCGTGAAGCCGCACCGAGCGCCACAGCACGTCCGCGAGCTCCTCTTCGTCCCAGGGTTTCGAGACGATCGAAAGGATGTTCTTGTCGATGGTGTCATCGTCCGGCAAGTCGACGTCTCCTTGGCCGGTGACGACGACGAACGCGGTTCGAGGGGAGAGGCGCCCGAGATGCTCGATGAGGCACAGTCCGTCGAGCCCCGGCATGTGCAGATCGGTCGCCACCACGGGGTAGTGCTGCTTTCGAACGCGGGCGACGGCGTCGAGAACGCTCGTCGCGACGTCGACGTCGAAACCATGGCGAGCCATGCTGCGGGCGAACGCCGTGCGAATACTCGGATCGTCGTCGACAAAAAGCACGCGGGGGGCGAGCGAGTCGAGAGTCTGCACGGCGGCCATTTCGGGGTCTGGGTCCCTCCACCCCTCCCAAACGGCCACCGCACGGCCCTCTTAAGGCCGCGCGGCAACAACCCCCGAGACCGATCCCTAGTCGGCGGGCCAGGGGTCGGTTGGGATGGCGGGGTCGGTCGGAGGAGGCGTGCCGTTCGCGACCATCACGTCGCGGAGCTGCGCCAACAGGTCGAGGTCGAGCTCGATGTCCTTGTCGGCGATCTCCTCGTTGTAGTCGGTCACGGCGGCTATCAGCCGTTCGAGCGCCGCGATGGCGTCGGTTTGCACCGCCCGTGTCCCGCCATGAAAGTCGGTGACGGCGCGTTCGATGCCGACGTAGATGTTGAGCATCACGAAGCTCTTGTGCACTACGCCAAGGTCCGGCGCCGAGAAGAACCCCTCGGGGCGGGTGGTCCAAGGGGGCAGAGGATAGTTCACCGTCACCGAATCGGTGACGATGCGGTTGGTTCCGGGCTCGCGGAAGCGCAGGTCGACGGTGGCGACGTCCGCTTCGGTCGCGCCGCTGCCATCGTCCGACTGCGGCATGAGTTCGATGAGCAGCGCCGACCCGCCCCCGCGCCTGCCGTTTTCGGGGGTGACGTCGTCGGCGGACTCGCGGTGCGCGAGGAACACACTGGGTACTTCGAGCGAGCCACCGTCGGTGCTGTCGGTCCAGAACGGCGTGCCCACGGCGCGGCCGAAGTCGTACAGATTGCCGCGACGCACGTCGACCTCGAGATCGAAGGCGATGGGGACAGTGAAGTAGCTGAGCTCCTCGGTGAAGACCTCGCTCACGGCGCCGCTGTCTTCGACGAAGTAGAAGTTGCCGTCGGCTTGCAGCGCGAGGTTGCGCATCAGGTTGACGTTGAAGCTCGTGCCGAGGCCGATGGTCGTGAGCCCGATGCCGTCGGAGTTGTAGCCCCTGCTCATGTCGACGATCGGCCCCTCGCCGGTGATGCCGACGGTGGGCATCCCGTCGCTCAGCAGGATGACGCGATTCTGTCGACCGCTGTCGTAGGCCTGACCGCTCACCTGATAACCGGTCTCGAGACCCTGGAAGAGGTTCGTCGAGCCGCCAGGCTCGAGCGCGTCGATGGCGTTCTTGATTTCAGTTCGGCGCAGCGCCACGTCCGCCATGGGGAAGGGCATGTTCGTGTCGCTCGAATACGTGACGAGGGCGAAACGATCTTCGTCGCGTAGACCGTCCACGAGCTGTGACAGGCCCTGCCGGACGAACGCGATCTTGTCGGTCATCGAGCCGGACACGTCGACGACGACCGAAAGCGTCAGCGGAGGCCGCGCGTTCGGATCGGCGACGATGGGTGAGTTGAGGCCGAGCTGCAACATGGTGCAATTGCTGCCCTCGAGCAGATTGCCCATCACACCGAGCATGGGTTGGAGGCAGATCCGCTCGCCGCAGACCGGATCCGGCAAGGCGGTGTGATGCTCCGCGAAGAACCCCCCGGCGTCGAAGTCGCCGATCATCGGCACCTGGTTGTTGTCGAGCAGTGCACGGAAGTAGCCGAAGTCCTGCGAGCCACCGAGGCTCACGTTCGTATTGCCGCCGCCCCCCGCTCCGACCGCTCCGCCGGTGCCGGAGCCTGCGGAGCCACCGCCTCCGGTGAATGGAGGCGCTGCCCCGCCTCCGCCGGTTCCGGAGCTGCTGCCACCGGCACCGATGAGCCCTCCCCCGCTGCCCCCGAATTCGTCTTGCGAGCCCCCGGCGAATCCCGAGCCGTCGCTCGAGCTACTAGTGCTGGCTCCAGATCCACCGCACGCGATGGACGAAAGAGATGCGACGGCAACGAAAGGAATGCACAGACGCGTGACAAGAGAATGCATGAGGACCTCCACCAAGTTGGCGCCAGCTAGTCCCCTGGATCTGTGATTGCTTGCAAAACTCGACGGCCCCTCCGGGGCGAGGCCGCCGAGTTTTGACGGCCAAGGCACAGATCTGATCCGTGTCCCGGTTCTTTCCAGAGTGTGGTGGACTACTGGTCCACCACACTAGCTGACGGCACCACCCGTAGAGCAACCGACGTGCCAGAGCAGAAAGCAGGCGTTCGCGTGTTGGTTCGCGCGTTGGCTTTCGGCGGAGGGTGGCGCGCCGAGCATGCCGTGGCTCAAGGTGGCACAGCCAGCTTGGCCTACGTCGAGCGCGCGGGGCTCGCGAGTGGCGAAACGACCCGCCCGACGCCGGCGCGGGCTGCCGCGGCGAGGTCCTCCGGAAGAGCACGGAGAAGCTCGTCCACCAGCGCGTCGGCGACGCCTTTCTTCAAATGGTCCCGCACGGCGATGAGGCTGACTTCGCGAGTGGGAACGGGATCGGCGAACTTTCGTACCCACGTCCGTCGTTTCGACCGGGGGAGCGCGCGAACGACCAGATCGGGCAAGATCGTCAGACCGAAGTCGGAGTCGACGAGTCGAATCAGGGTTTCGAAGCTCCCACCTTCGAAGCGGACCATCCCGCCCTCTCGCGAAAGCACCGGACGGTCTACTTTGCAGAGCTGAAGCACCTGCTCGCGAAAGCAGTGGCCTTCGCCGAGAATCCAGACGGGTTCGTCGACGAGCTCGCTTTGGCGGATCTTCTTTCGCTTCGCGAATGGATGTCGTGGAGATACGTACACGTAGAACGCCTCGCGGTAGAGCGGGCGCTCGCGAACGCCGGGCGCGTGCAGCGGAGTCGCCGCGAGGCCGCCGTCCAGGGTGTCCGAGCTCAGGCGCTCGAGCATCGTCTCGGTCTGGAGCTCTTCGACGACGAGCTCGACCCCCGGATGAGCTTTGGAGAACGCCGGCAGGAACAACGGCAAAAGCGTCGGGGCCAGCGTCGGAATGATGCCCAGCCGATAGCGCCCTCGTAGAGCCCCGCCGGTTTCGACCACGATGTCCGCCATTCGCTCCGATTCGCGCAACACCACGCGCGCTTGGCCGAGGATGGCGATGCCGACGTCGGTGGGAACCACGGGTTGACGGGATCGGTCGAAGACCCGGAGCCCGAGAGTCTCTTCGAGCTTTTGCACCTGCATGCTGAGCGCGGGCTGGCTGACGTGGCAGGCTTCCGCGGCCCCGCGGAACGACCGATAGCGGTCGACGGCGACGAGGTAGCGCAGCTGGCTCAAAGTCATGGTTGATAGGTTCATCTTATCGAACAGTATGAATAATCGATTGGAACTATCAAGCTGGCGGCCTCATGTTGACCTCCAAGAAAGGAACAAACAGCTATGTTGAAGTCCAAAGAAGGTGAGCGAGTGCCCGACGCCGTGTTTCGCACGCGACTGGACGGCGAATGGCGCGAGGTTTCGAGCCACGATCTGTTTGCCGGAAAAACCGTCGTCGTCTTCTCGCTACCGGGCGCTTTCACGCCGACTTGCTCGTCGACGCACTTGCCGCGCTACGAGCAGCTGGCCGGGGTTTTTCGCGCCAACGGTGTCGACGAGATCGTGTGCATTTCGGTCAACGACGCGTTCGTGATGAACGAGTGGGCCAAGAGCCAGAATGCAGAGCATGTGCGCGTGCTCCCGGATGGCAACGGCGACTTCACCCGTGGGATGGGAATGCTCGTGGACAAGAGCGACATCGGGTTCGGCGAGCGATCTTGGCGGTATTCGATGCTCGTGCGCGACGGCGTGATCGAGAAGATGTTCATCGAACCGGAGAAACCCGGCGACCCGTTCGAGGTTTCGGATGCCGATACGATGTTGAAGCACCTGAGCCCCGAGGCCCGCCCACCCGAAGCGGTCAGTATTCTCTCACGGCCCGGGTGTCCGCACTGCGCCCGGGCTCGCGAGCTGCTCGACGCCCGGGGCATGAGCTACGAAGAGATCGAGCTCGGCCGTGACGCCACGACGGTGAGTCTCGAAGCCATTTCCGGTCGGGCGACGACGCCGCAAGTATTCATCGGTGGTCGGCACGTCGGCGGCGCCGACGATCTCGAAGCCCACTTTCGCGGGCGGTGAGCATCGCCCCGCCGGGCCTAGCATTGCAGCCCTGAAGTTCGCTCCGCGTTTCGCCCCCCCCGCGCCAGTTGACATTCCGTTCGGTTCTGGGAGCTTTGGCGACGACACCCCTCGAGTTGGGGTGAGTTGGGACCGGGATGCGACGCAACAACAGGTGGAGAACGGCGGGGATCGTCATCACGCTCCTGACTACCGGCGCGGTGGCAGGAGCGTGCGGTAGCAGCGGCGGAGTGTTCGAGGACGACGACGGAACCATCGACGGCGGCGCTGGCGCGGCGGGCGAACCCGGAAGCGGCGGCAACAACACCGGCGGCGCGGGAACCGGCGGCGCGGGAACCGGCGGGAATGGGACCGGCGGCGCGGGGGGCATGGGAACCGGTGGCGCGGGCACGGGCGGCGCGGCTGGAGCCGGCACGGGTGGCATGGCCGGAGTCTCCGGTGCGGGAGCGGCGGGCGGTGCTGCCGGCGCCGGTGGCGCGTGCAGTTGCGACGACGGTTTCGACTGCACGATCGACTCGTGCACGGGGAACGGCGCGTGTTTTCATCGCATCGGTCCGAACAGCGGCGCGACGGCGTGCCCGACGGGTGAGATCTGCGAGCTCGCATCCGGCTGTGTGTCGGCGCCGATTTGCACGAGCAACGCGCAGTGCCAGACCGCGCTGGGCGGTGACGCGTGCAAGGTCAACATTCAGTGCAACATGGCGAGCGCGACCTGCACGTTCGAGCAGCTCGATGGCGACAACGACGGGTACCCTCCGGAGGTCTGCGGTGGTGGCGATTGCAACGATGCCGTGACCCCCATCTCGCCGGCCGCGAACGAAGTCTGTGACGGTGTCGACAACGATTGCGACGGTGATACCGACGAAGGCGCTCTCTGCGCGATGGGCATGTGCGTTGCTGGAGTTTGCCGTTGTGATCCCGCCGAGCAGTGTGCGGGTCAGTGCGTGGACAAACAATCCGATCCGATGCACTGCGGTGATTGCAACACCGCGTGCCCGGTTGGAGCGGTCTGCGTGGGTGGAGTCTGCGAGTGCCCGTCCTCGCTCACGCTTTGCGGAAACGAGTGCGTCGACACGACCAGTGACGCTCGGCACTGCAACGGCTGCAATACCGCCTGCACCGGGTCACGCACGTGTCAGAGCTCGAGCTGTCAGTGCGGCCCGGGCCTCATGGAGTGCGGAGGCAGCTGCGTCGACACGATGACGAACGCCAGCCACTGCGGCGGCTGCAACACGCCTTGCGGTGGGTCGTGCTCCGGTGGCATGTGCCAGGCATGTCCCGATCCCGCGCTGACGATTCTCCTCGACCTCTCTACATCCATGGACGGAACGATCGGCGCGAGCACACGTTTCGACGTGACCCGCGACGGGATCAACGCTTGGTTGGGTCTGCCGGCGACCACGGGTTTTTCGTTGGGACTCATGCACTTTCCCATCACGAGCACGCTCACTTGCATGACGAACCCGGACTGCGGGCCCGGTGGACTCTGCTTTTCCGGGATCTGCATCGGCGGCAATGGTGGTGACTCGTGCGTCGTTTCCGAATACGCGATGCTCGATGAAGCGATCACCGCACTGCCGGGGGCGCTTTCGGGTGTGCAGAGCACGCTCGCGGGGTACTCGACGGCTGGGGGCACGCCGATGGTTCCCTCACTCGAGGGCGTTCTCCAGGCAACCCGTAGCTACGTGAACAACAACTCTGGAACCCGCGCCGCCGTCGTGCTCATCACCGACGGCACGGCGAATACCTGCACCCCGGGGACGACCGCAGGGGTCGTGACGGTCGCCTCCCAGTTCGCCGGAACCACGCCGCAGATCCCGACCTACGTGCTCGGGATCGAAATGGACAACCTCAGCGACTGGAACCAGATCGCTGCGGGCGGCGGGACGACGGCGGCGAGGACCGCGGGCTCGGTAGCGCAGGTATCGTCCGCTCTCGCCCAGATCCAGGCGGAGTTCACCGCCTGCCCGTGAACCTCGCCGAAGCGGGTATCATTCGGCGAGGGTCTTCCACTCGTGACCGTGCGCCTGCTCATCGCCGACGATCATCGAATCTTCCTCGATGGGCTGAAGCTCATTCTGGAAACCGATGGCGAGTTCGAGGTCGTCGCAGAAGCGTCGAATGGCCGAGCCGCGCTCGAGGCTCTGCGCCAACAGGCGATTGACATCGCGGTGCTCGACGTGTCGATGCCGGAGCTCGACGGTCTCGGAGTGGTGGAGGCCGCGAAACGCGAAAAGCTCGACGTGCGCTTCGTGCTCCTGACCATGTTCGACGATCCCGGCTACGCGCTCCGCGCGCGGGACTTGGGGGTATCCGGGTTCGTCCTCAAGGAGGCCGCGTCTCAGGAATTTCTCACCGCACTTCACGCGGTGGTCGCCGGGCGCACATACATGCCGAGCGCGATGGTGGACAAGGTGCTCGCCAAGGAGAAGGGCAGCGCAGACGCTCGCCGTTCCCTCGACAAGCTCACCGACACCGAGCTCACGGTTCTCCGCGAGCTCAGTCGGAACAAGACGAGCCGGGAAATCGCAAAAAAGCTCCACGTCGCGCTCCGCACGGTGCAAAACCACCGCGCAAACATGTGCGCCAAGCTCAATCTCAAGGGCGCCAATCGATTGCTCGAGTTCGCTCTCGAGCATCGCGCCGAGCTCGCGCCGGCTCCCGAGCCGCGCACTAGGTGATTTCAGAACTCCGCGTCGTGCAGGCTCGTCCAGAGCTCGCACTCGGCCTGACGAAAGTTTTCGAGCGGGGAGACCTCGACGTCGATGTTGATGCGGCGATCGGTCCGTGTCTCGAAGCTCGGCCAGGTTGCCGCGCCGCCGCCGTTCGGGTCTCCCGTGGCGGCGAACCGCGACCAATAGCCACGCATGTGCCCGCTCACCGTCTGGTCGTCGGCGGGCGGGTCTGCCGCGGAGTCGAACACGTAGGCGATCTCACCGCCGTGGGTCGCGCCGAGCCCCGGGATGGGGACCTCCCGGGCGAAGTTGTACATGTAGACCGGCGAGCCTGCGGCGGCGGCGCGCTTCGCGCTGTCGAGCGTGCCACAGACCAGAAACGCGTCGCCGGTGACTCTCACCAAGGCATCGTTGGGCGTCGGGTACTGGTCGGCGGGATAGACCGCAGCAATCGCGCCGGCGTTCGCGCCAAAGCGTCGGTCGAGAGCGTCGAGGTACTCTTGCTCGGTTTCCACCGGAGGTGCGCTGATGTGGAAGAGCGTGCCCTCGTCGGAGTTCGAGCCGAGAATGTACGGCACTTCGGCAATGTCTCCGCTGTCGAAAGAGGCGCGAGGTTGCTCGACGAGGAACGAGCCGTCGACTGTCGGAGCAAACCGCCATCTCGGTGTGCCGCCGGCGTAGACGCTGCCGCCGGGAAGATCCTCGGTGGCTCCGTCCGAAGGAGCGGGGATCAGAAGGTCCGACGCAGACTTTCCGCCCAGGCACTCGAGCTGGCCGTCGACCCCGGCGCATCCCGCCGCTTCGGCGAACGCGAGCGACTGATTCTCGGCGTCGGAGCGCGTGGGCATGATCGTCGTGCACCCGCCGCTTTGGCTGATCGCCCGGTGGAATAGTCCGCGGCTCGAAGGAGCCGCGACGTGCAGGCAAACGTCTAGGGAGCCGGCGGATTCGCCAAAGATCGTCACGTTCTTCGAGTCCCCACCGAACGCGCCAATATTGTCGCGCACCCATTCGAGGGCTGCCTTTTGGTCCTTCAAGCCCTGGTTTCCCGATTCACTTCCGAGCTCTGGGTGTGAGAAAAACCCCAGCGCGCCGAGGCGGTAGTTGCTCGTGACGACGACGACGCCGTGGCTCTCCGCCAGGGTCTGCCCGTCGTAGAACAGACCGCCGACGCCCAGCGGGATATCGTTCGAAATCGAGCCGCTCGTGTTCCCGCCACCGTGAAACCAAACCATCACCGGGAGGGGCTCTTTGGGCGCCGGCTCGGGTGTCCAGACGTTGAGATAGAGGCAGTCTTCTTCGTCACTCGCCGGCGCCGTCAGGGACGCGGTTTGAGCGCAGCCCTTCGGGAGCTCGGTCGCATCGAGCACGCCGTCCCAAGCTGCGACGGGCTCCGGGCTTTTCCAGCGAAGCGCTCCGACCGGTGGGGCAGCGAAAGGAACGCCGAAAAACCGCCGTGAGCCTCCGGCCACTTCTCCTTCGAGCTGCCCGCTCGACAGCCCGATGAGCGTGCCTTCTTGAATCACCGGAGCTTCCGGCTCGTTTCCGTCGGAGACAGCGCCGCCATCGCTGCTGCAGCCGACGAGCACCGTGGCCACGGCCACTATCGTAAGCCTGGTACACCCCACTCTCGATCCTCCTGAATGCTTGCCTTGGCCCTCAGGGCGAAGGCCACGAGTATGGCACATCCGGAGCCGGGGTTTTCCCGCCGCCCACGGACATTGCTACCCTCAGCCGGGCGTGCGCGCTCTCGTTCGACTTCGGCTCGTCTTGCTCGGGCTCCTGCTATTCTTGGTCGGCTGTGCCGAGCCGCGCGGGGCGGTCGGTGGCGTCCACCATCTCACCGACACGTCCCAAAGCGTTTCGGTCGCCTCGGGCGCGGAGTTGCTTCCCGATCCCGACGGCCGGCTGGACTTCCAGACCGTTCGCGACGCCTCGGGGTGGACGCTCGCGCCGCCGACGCCACATCTCGACTTCAGGTGGGGGGCCGCGTGGCTCCGGGTGCGAATTCGGAACCAAAGCGACGCAGACCGATGGCTGCTTTGGCAGCCGCACCCGATGCCCGAGCGGTTCGATGCCTACGTCGTCAGGGCAGGCGAAGATCCTGTTCACCACGCGCGCCGGCGCAGTGAGTTGTCGCCACGGTTTCCGTTTCGGGGGATCAACGTCGAGCTCGATCTGCCCCCAGAAACGGAGACGACGCTCTACTTGCGCTACAGCGGCCAGCTGCAAGCGGCTACGGCCGAGCTGACGGCGGACCCGGCGTTCGCCGACGCGTACTCGCGAGGGCAGCTCTACCACGGCATCTGGTACGGCTTGTTGCTCGCGCTACTGGCCTACAACTTGATTCTCTTCGTCGTGCTGCGCGACGCGGCGTACGGCTACTACATCGGGTGGGTTGGGATCACGGGCTTCTTCTTCTTTGCTCGCAACGGACACATCGGCGAGCTCGAAGCGACGCGTGGCCTGGCGATGGCGCTCGCGTCCAAATGGATGCTGACGACCGCGTTGGTGCACGGTTTCGGGACCGTCGTGACAGCGGGCTTTTGTCGCCGACTGCTCGACACGGCGTCGACGGCTCCCAGGCTCGATCGCGTCCTGTACTGGATCGCATGGTCGCCGTTGCTCGGGGTCACGGTCGTCCTTCTCACTGACGGCCGCTACGGCGACAGCATCGCGGGAATCGCACAGCTTGCGGCCCTGGCTGCAGCACTCACGACCGGTGTGGTGCTGGCTCGACGCGGCAGTCGATTGGCAATGTTTTACCTCGTGGCGTGGGGCCCGTTGATCCTCGCTACCGGTCTCTACATCCTGCGCTACTTCGGCTTTTTGCCGTACAACGACTGGACCGAATTTCTGCCTCAGGTGGGCATCGCGCTGGAGGCGACGCTCTTGTCCCTCACCCTGAGCTACAGGATCCGGCTTCTGCAGCGCGACAAGGAGGCCGCCGTGCTCGAAGCATCTCGAGCACGCGCCGATCGGGATACTGCGCTGGCCCAGGCCCGAGCAGATGGGTTTGCCCGGCTGCTCGAGGCTACGGATCGCGAGCGTCGCCGAATTGCGCGTGACATTCACGACAGCCTCGGCCAGCTGCTCTTGAGCGCGAAGGCGCTGTTGGACCGCGGCGAGGACAAGCGCGAGCGAGCGCGAGAGCTGCTCCAGGAGGGAATCGAAGAAGCGCGGAACCTGAGCCATGGCATTTATCCCGATCGCCTCGACCTCGTTGGGTTGCGGGCAGCTCTAGCGGGCGTGGTCGACGATTTACCGGAGCGCTCGGGGTTGGTGGTCGATGCCGAGATACGCGACGTCGACCAGATGCTGTCCCCCGAAGCGGAGGTGCACGTGTTCCGCATTGCCCAAGAGGCGATCAAGAACGCCTACGTGCACGGCGCCCAAAACAGTCTCTACGTCAGCGCCGAGGTCGATGAGGACGACCTGGTGCTCGTCGTGGTCAACGACGGCACTTCGCTCCCGGCAGATGCCGGCGGGGGACTCGGATTGACGAGCATCCGCGAACGCGCCGCCGCCTGCGGCGGTACGGTGACGATCGAACCGCTCGCAGAAGGAGGCACGCAGCTCGAGCTCCGCGTGCCGATTCAGGCTGATGCCGCGCCGAGGAGCGGCGCTAGCGCCGCGGGTGTCAGCGAAGGCGACGCGGGCTACCGCACGTAGATTCTTCGAACTTCCAGGCCGTGCTGCTAGGGCTAGGGCTAGCGCAGCTCACTCCCCAGGCCGGAATCGCGCTGGCTCGGTGTCTATCCGGTTTTTTTGAGGACCTCGGCGGTTGGTGTCACGCTTGCGGGGTGCTTCGGGATTCTTCCGTTCGGCCAGGAGAAGGCCATACGAGACGTGACCGGGTGGTTGTTTTTTTTGCGGTGATCTGTGCGGCGTCGGCCAGCAACTGCGCGGATAGCACCGACTCCGGCCGCCCGGGTTTCGGCGGATCCGGCGCATTTTCCACCACCGGCGGCGCGTCCAACACGGGAGGAGCCGCCGCGACTGGTGCTGGCGGCGTGGGTGCCACCGGCGGCGCCGGTGGCACACCGACCAGTCAGCAGACCTGCGCTGCCGTCGCCCAATTGAACGGATGGGAAAACCCCCAATGCGATCCCAACGGCAACGGCACGTGCAACCAGGGCCGCGGTGTTCGTACCGTCGACTGCCTCATTTGCTGCCGCGGCAATAGCGGATCGGGCGGCACGCCCGGCGCTGGCGGAGTCGGGGGCGCGGGCGGCGGCTTCGGTGGAGTCGGGGGCGTGGCCGCTGGCGGCACCGGGGCTGCGCCTGCTGGTGGTGCGGCCGGGTTGCCAGGCGCCGGCGGCACTGGTGGCGGCGGCACGTGTACGAACGTCATCAACGATGGCGGCTTCGAACTCGGTCGAAACAGCGGCGCCTGGCAGGAAGCGTCGACGAACTTCGGCTCGCCGCTCTGCGACGTCACCACCTGTGGGGGCACCGGCGGCGGCAGCGGACCGTTTGCCGGAACGTTCTGGGGATGGTTCGGAGGCACGACGGGACTCGAGGTCGCGAGGCTCGAGCAGTCCGTGCTGATTCCCCCAGGACGAGCAACGTTGGAGTTCATGTTCGAAATTCCCAACTGCGACGTTCCGGGTGCCACGGCCGACCTATTCATCGTCAACGTCGACAGTTTCGAGCGGCTGCGTGTCGACAAATCCGACCCGCGCTGTGGGATGGTCGGGTACACGAAGATCACGATCGACATCAGCGACGTTGCCGACGGCGGCACACACGCGATTCAGCTCGTGGGCATCACGGAATCCGTGAGCAACGAGACGAACTTCATGGTCGACGACGTGGTGCTTCTCGCGTGCCCATGAAGCTAGCGAGGCTGCCACCCGTGAAACGACTCGCGCTGTGGGTACTTGCCGTCGCCATGATCGCGATAGGGGTAGCTCACTTCGTCGATCCCGAGCCCTTCGTTCGCATCGTGCCGGGCTACCTGCCGTACCCGTTGGCACTCGTTCACGTCAGCGGTTTTTTCGAGGTGCTGGGTGGGCTCGGGCTTCTCGTTCCAAAAACGCGCCGGGCAGCCGCCTGGGGCCTGGTCGCTCTGTACGTCGCGGTTTTCCCGGCGAACATCAACATGGCGATCCACGAGATCCAACTCGACCCCGCCGATCCGATTCCCGCGTGGGCGATGTGGGCGAGGTTGCCGTTTCAGCTTTTTTTCATCGGGCTCGCGTATTGGTTCACGCGCCGCCAAGCGCCGCCGCCGCCATAGCGGAGTGTCGAAGAACCGTCTGCTCTATTTTTTTTGGTGCTTCTGAACTTTCTCGACCGTGCGGTCCATGATGCGTTCGACCAGGCGAGGCGCAAAACGATGCGCGACCGCGGCGACCCGTGCGTCGCGCCCTGGGACGATGACGGCGCGCCGGGCACAAACGCCCTTCACCAGCGCCTGAGCGACCTGTTCGGCGCTGAGGAGCCCACCACCGGAGTTCAGCGCTTTCGTTTCTTTCGGCACGACCTCGCGTTCGTGCTTCAGCATCGGAGTGTCCGTGTCCGGCGGACAAAGGAGGGATACGCCGACGCCGTGCGGCTTGAGCTCGGCCCGGAGGGCTTCGGTGAAACCCGTCACCGCAAACTTCGAGCCGCTGTACGCCGTGTAGCCGAACACGCCAATCAGACCCGCCACGGAGGAAACGTTGACGATGTACCCGTCACACCGTTCGAGAAGCTTCGGGACCAGAGCCTTCGTCGTGTAGAGCGTGCCGAAGTAGTTGATGCGCATCGAGCGCTCGAACGTTTCGAGCTCGAGCTCCTGGAAGTAGCCGGGCTCCGAGATCCCCGCGGAGTTGATCAGGATGCTCGGGGTGTGGCCGGCCTGCTCGAGCGCGGCGAAGGTCGCACTGACCTGTCGCGCCTCTCCCACGTCGCACTCGTGCACGCTGAAGGTTCGCGTCGAGTGCCGATCTCGAAGCGCGCCCAAAGCGGTCGCCAGGGGCTCCGCACGCCGGGCGAGCAGGTGTACATGGCAGCCGAGGCTGGCCAGCTCGTGTGCCGTCGCGAGTCCGATGCCGCTCGAGCCACCGGTTATCGCGACGTGTCGGTCTTCGAAGTCCAAGGGCCAAGCAGCCTATCACGCGCGCCTGCGGGTCGATTGCGGGCACCGATGGTGCCCCATTCGTGGCAGTCGCCAAGCGGCCGAGCCGGCGCTATCATTGGCGCACCAACCACAGGGGTGAAACATGCGCGCGTTGCTTTTGATCGTCACTTTGGGATTGGCGGGGTGTGTCGTTCAGTCGGGGGGGCCGTCTCGCTCGCGTAGCCCTTCACCGCCACCACCGCCGCCGCCGCCGGCTCCCACCGCGGTGGCGACGCCAGCTGGCACGACGGCCCCGGCGCCGGCACCGGCACCGGCACCGGGCTCGACCACCACAGCCACCGGCGTCGGCACCGGCGCAATGACGACGACTCCCGGATCCACGGCGGCTCCGCCCGCCGGCACGGTGGACACGACCACGGGCACGGCCAAACCGACCACCGGCACGACGACGGTCGCGCCCAAGAAGGCCCCGCCTCGCATGAAAGCTCAGCCCCCGCCGGCCGGCTCCCCACCACCGGATCCGAATACCCTGCGACGACCCTCGGGCACACCGTCACCGGTGAACCGGCCAGACCCTCAGTAAGAGACCCTCAGAAAGAGACGCCGGCGGTCACATGTTGAGCGTTCGGCCGTCGACGGCGAGCGCTGCTTCTTTCATCACCTCGGCGAGCGTGGGGTGCGCGTGCGACGTGCGCGCGATGTCCTCGCTGCTGGCGCCGAACTCGATCGCGCAGACCGCCTCGGCGATGAGGTCTCCAGCGCGCGGACCGATGATGTGCACGCCCAAAATACGGTCGGTCTCCTCGTGGGCGAGGATCTTCACGCGGCCCTCGGTATGTCCGAGCGCGCGAGCGCGCCCGTTCGCTGCGAAAGGGAAGGTGCCCTTCCTGTACCGGACGTTCGCTTCCTTGAGCTCGTCCTCGGTTTTCCCCACCGAGGCAACTTCGGGGTTGGTGTAGACCACTCCCGGAATCGCGCCGTAGTTGACGTGGCCGTACCCGTTGACCAGCTGTTCGACGCACGCCACACCCTCTTCTTCCGCTTTGTGGGCGAGCATCGGTCCGCGAATCACGTCGCCAATGGCGAAGATGCCCGGCGTCACCGTTTCGAAGTGCTCGTTGACCGGGATCTTGCCGCCCTTTTCGAGCTCGATGCCGACCGAGTCGAGACCGAGTCGTTCGGTGTTCGGCACGCGGCCGACCGAAACGAGCACACGATCGCACTTTACGGGCTCGACGCCCTCGATCTCGACGGTGACCTTCTTTCCGTCCACCCGCGCCCCCGTCACGCGGCTACCGAGGCGGAACTCGAGACCTTGGCGCGTGAATATCTTTTGCGCCTCTTCCGCTATCTCGGTGTCCATGCCCGGCAGGATGCGCTCGAGATATTCGAGCACCGTGACTCTCGCGCCGAGACGACTCCAAACGCTGCCGAGCTCGAGCCCGATGTAGCCGGCGCCGATCACCACCATGTGCTCGGGCACCTCCGGGTAAACGAGCGCTTCCGTACTTCCGCCGATGCGGTCGTTGTCCATTTCGACGCCGCGGAGCGAAGCGACGTTGCTCCCGGTGGCGATGATGATGTTCTTCGCCTCGAGTTCGGTCCGGCTGCCGGCGTTCTCCACGACCACGGTGTTTTTGCCACTGATTGTTCCGTGACCGGCGTAGTGGGTGACCTTGTTCTTCTTGAACAGGTGTTTGACGCCTTGGGTGAGTGACTTGACGATGCCGTCCTTCCTCTTGAGCATCCTGGGCAGGTCGAGCTGCACCGCGGGAACCTTGACGCCGAACGAGGCGAAGCTGTTTTTGGCCTCGTAGTACAGCTCACTCGCTTCGAGCATGGCCTTGCTCGGGATGCAGCCGACTCGGAGACAAGTTCCGCCGAGGGCCTTTTCTTTTTCGATGCACGCGACGTCGAGTCCGAGCTGGGCGGCTCGAATTGCGGCGATGTAGCCGCCAGGACCGGCACCGATGACGACGAGGTCGTGTTTTTGATCAGCCATGGATTCCTCGCGGCTCAAATTTCGAGCAGGATTCGTGAGGGAGCTTCGACGCATTCCTTGATGCGCTTGAGGAAGGTGACCGCTTCGCGGCCGTCGACGACTCGGTGGTCGTAGGTCAGAGCGACGTACATCATCTTGCGGACCTCGACCTTCCCATCGATCGCCATGGGGCGATCTTGGATGGCATGCATGCCGAGAATGCCGCTCTGCGGCGGATTGACGATCGGTGTCGAGAGCAGCGAGCCGTAGATGCCGCCGTTCGAAATCGTGAACGTGCCGCCCTGGAGCTCGTCGAGCTTGAGTTTGTTGTCTCGCGCCCGTCGACCGAAGTCGGCGATGGTCAATTCAACCTCGGCGAAGCTCAGTCGCTCGGCGTTTCGGATGATTGGCACCACCAGGCCCTTGCCACCGCCCACGGCAACGCCGACATCGAAATAGTTGCGGTAGACCACGCTCTCGTCGCGCACTTCCGCGTTCACGGCCGGTACGGCCTTGAGCGCTTCGACGACCGCCTTGACGAAAAACGACATGAAACCCAGCTTGATGCCGTACTTGTCGGTGAACAGCGGTTGATGCTCCTTCCGCAGGGCAATGACCGCCGTCATGTCGACCTCGTTGAAGGTGGTGAGCAACGCCGCCGTCTGTTGAGACTCCACCAGTCGTTGAGCGATGCGTTTTCGCATCGGGCTCATCGGAACGATTTCTTCTTCTCGGCTACCGCCTTCGCGGGCGGGCGGTGGCATCGGTGGGGGGAGCTCGGGTCGTTTCGGCGCGGGCGCCGGCTGCTCCCCGGGGGTGACCGCGGGCATTTGCCCACTCGCCTTCTTGGCGCGCTGGACATCCTCCTTGAGGATGCGCCCGCCGGGACCCGTGGGCTTCACCTGGTCGGCGGTCATGCCCGATTGAGCCATCTCGCGGCGCGCCGACGGCATGACTCGCGCGTAGCCCTCCGGCGGCATCGATTCACGCGCTTTGGGTTTCGCCTCGCTCGGTGAGGGAGCGGCCTGACCGGAAGATGAAAAACCTCCCGTCGCCGCGGGAGCTGCCGCTGCCGCGCTCGGCGCGGTGCCGACGGCGCCCTCTTCCATCAGGCCGATCACGTCGCCCACGGCGGCGCCTTCTCCTTGTTTGACCTTGATCTCGGAAATCACCCCTGCGACGGGTGCTGGCAACTCGACCGTCACCTTGTCGGTTTCGATCATCACGACGACTTCGTCCTGTTGGACTTGTTCGCCGACCTTTTTGAGCCACTCGCCGATCTGTACCTCCGAGATCGACTCTCCAACTTCCGGCACTCTTAGCTCGACCGCCATGCGCGTCTACTCCTCGTCCTTGCGGCACCCTCGACGGCGCCATGCACGTTTGAAAAAACTTCGAAAGCCGGGTTCACCCGAACGCCTTACTCAATAGCTCCTCTTGCTCGATCTTGTGGGCGTTTGCTGACCCGGTGGCGGGGCTCGCGCTTTCGGCCCGATGGATGCCGCGAAACGGCAAGCGCCCGAAGATCTTTTCGCCAAAGCGCGCGCGCATATGGCGCCAGGCGCCCATGTTCTCCGGTTCGTCCTGCACCCAGGCGACCTCGGTCCCATCGGGATATTCGTCGAGTGCCTCGTGGAGAAAGCCCGAGGGCAGCGGGTAGAGCTGCTCGACCCGAATGATCGCGATGTCGCGTCGCCCGAGCTCCTCTCGCCGCTTGACGAGGTCGTAATAGACTCTTCCGGAGCACATCAACACGCGCTTGACCGCTCGACCGGGCTCGAGCTCGTCCGGAAGAATCCGACGGAACTTTCCGTGCGTGCATTCTTCGAAATCGCTCGTCGCCATGGGGTGGCGGAGCAAGCTCTTCGGGGTGAACACGATGAGCGGCTTGCGCCAACGTCGATAGACCTGTCGTCGGAGGCAGTGGAAGTACTGTGCCGGCGTCGTCGGCTGGACGATCTGCATGTTGTCTTCGGCGGCGAGGGTGAGGAACCTCTCGAGTCGCGCGCTCGAGTGCTCCGGCCCCATGCCTTCGAAGCCATGCGGGAGCAGCATCACGATGCCGCTGAGTCGCCGCCATTTGTCTTCCGCGCTGGAAATGAACTGGTCGATGATCGCCTGAGCGACGTTGACGAAGTCACCGAACTGCGCTTCCCAGAGCACGAGCCCGTCGGGCCAGTCCAGGCTGTACCCCCACTCGAACCCGAGCACACCGGTTTCGGTCAACGGGCTGTTCGAAATCTCGATGGGCGCTTGGTTCGGCTCGAGATGCGCCAGCGGCATGTACGACTGGCCATCTTCGTAGTCGAACAGCACAGCGTGTCTTTGGCTGAACGTGCCGCGGCCGGCGTCCTGACCGGTGAAACGAACGCGGACCCCGCTCGTCACCAGCGTCGCGAAGCTCAGAAGCTCCGCGGTGCCCCAATCGAGGGGGCGTTTGCCTCGGGACATCTCGGCGCGTTGGGCGAGGATCCTCTCGATCTTCTTGTGCGGCGTGAAGTCGTCCGGCGTGCTCGTCATGCCTCGGAGCAGCTCGCTCAGCTTTGCGTGACCGACGCCAGTTTCGATGTCTTCACCGTTGTCGGGGCCGCCGCTGTAGCCCGTCCAGACGCCAGTCAGCCAGTCTTCGTTGACGACGTAGTCTTTGCGCCGCGCTTCGCCGAGCTCGCGCTCGAGGTGCTCGCGACGTTCGGCGGCGATGCGTTCGGCTTCTTCGCGCGTCAGCTGACCGAGCTCGAGCAGATTCTTGAGATAGCCCTCTTGCACGCTCACGCGCTCGGCGATGGCGCGGTAGAGCAGGGGTTGCGTGAACGCGGGCTCGTCCCCCTCGTTGTGACCGTGGCGGCGATAGCCGTACATGTCGATGATGACCTCGCCGCTGAACTCGTTACGGAAGTCCATGGCGAGTCGGATGACCTGCGCCACGGCTTCGGGGTCCTCGCCGTTCACGTGGAAGATCGGCACCTGGAGCATTTTTGCGACGTCGGTGCAGTAGGTGGTCGACCGGGACTCGCCGGGCGGTGTCGTGAACCCGATTTGGTTGTTGATGATGATGTGGATCGCTCCGCCGATTTCGTAGGCCGGCAATCCGCTCATGTTGAGCGACTCCTGCACGATGCCCTCGCCGGCGAAGGCCGCGTCGCCGTGGATCAGGATCGCAGCTTTCTTCTTGCGGTCGATGTCGCCGGCGCGATCCTGCTTGGCGCGCACGCGCCCGAGCACCACCGGGTTGACGACTTCGAGGTGGCTGGGGTTGAAGCAGAGCGACAAGTGCACCTTCTTCCCCGTCGAAGTGCGGTAGTCGCTCGAAAAACCCATGTGGTACTTCACGTCGCCGCGGCCCTTGTAGAGTTCGGGGTCGGAGTCTTCGAACTCCCGGAAAATGTCACGGGCGCTCTTGCCCATGATGTTCGCGAGCACGTTGAGCCGTCCACGGTGAGCCATGCCGAGCGTCATCTCGTCGACGCCGTGCGCCGCGGCGCGTTCGATCGCCATGTCGAGCAAGGGGATGATGCTCTGCGACCCTTCGAGCGAAAAACTCTTGGCGCCGCGATACTTCTTTTGAATGAACTCTTCGAACACGACTGCGTCGCTCAGCTTCGTGAAAATCCGAACCTGCTCTTCGCGGCTGAGCTCCGTCCGGTTCTCCATCCCCTCCATTCGGTCCTGCAACCAGTTCTTCACGTCGAGATCGTGGATGTGCATGAACTCGACGCCGATGCTCCGGCAATAACTGTTGCGAAGACGGCTGATGATCTGGCGCAGCGTCAGTGTCTCGTAGCCGTAGATGGTTCGACTCGAGAATGCTTGGTCGAGATCGTCGGCCTGGAGACCGTAAAAAGTGGGGTCGAGCTCGGGTTGATTGGCGCGGGGTAGCTCGAGTGGATCGACCTTCGCCATCATGTGCCCGCGAACGCGGTAGGCCCGGATCAGTTGGTCGACGCGATCCTGTCGGATGACCTGGTCCGAGACGCCGGGCGCCAAGGGGCGGATGGAGCCGAGTGGGGCGTGCGCGCCGTTGCTCGGGCTGACCGGGGCGACGGCGCTCTCCCATTGTCCGCTCGACGCCGAGCTCCTGTTCGGCGTCGTGACCGAAGCCCCGTTGGCCCCGCCGTTCGACGGGTTGAATATGCTCGGCGCGTGGAACGAGGGGCCGAGCTGCGGGCGCGAGGCGAACTCGCCGTCGCGACCGAGGGCGGTGAAGTGCTCACGCCAATCTTCGGGGACCGAGTCGGGATCCCCGAGAAACTGAGCGTAGAGCTCTTCGATGAAAGCGAGACTGTGGCTGCTGAGGTCGCGATGCATGAGCTACTCGACTGCTCCTGGTTCGGCTTGACGGCAGCCGAGGACGAAGGGCGCTTTGGGGTTCGCGGCCGCCGCGGGAGAAAAGAGCCGGGCGGCCCCGAGGGGGGGAAGGCACGATATCAGCCCCACGTACGGCCGGCGGGGCCTTTTTATGAAGCGCTCTGCCGGATCGGCCATCCGCGCGGGCTTCGCGGTGGAGCAGCAAAGCGGGCTGCGCACCCAGAGCGATTCCCCTGCGAAAAACAGGCAGAAATTGCGCGTCGCGACCCGGCACGCGGTTCGCTCACCCGCTGGCTTTGCCCCGCGCGTCGCCATCGGCTCTCAGCCGCCTCCTCACCCTCCTCCGGAGCGCCGGGGCGCCGTATCGCAGCAACCTTTCGCCCACCGCCATCGAGCGCTAGCGGCGGCGCTTGACCGGCTTTTTTTTCGGCTCGAGCAAGTATCCGTCACGCAGGAACGCGTGCACCTGCTCGGTGAGTACTTCCGCGCTCTCTTCGGTCAGTCCGAGAGTGACGACCTGGTAGAGCAGCTCCTTGATGGCGCCGATGCTCAGGTACGCGAGCACCCGTGGCTCGCCGTCGCGCACGATGCCGCGCGCTTGCCCGTCAGCGAGTGAGTTCGTGAGAACCTGCACCAGCTCGTCGTAAAATACTCGAAGCTTCCGGTCGAAGTCGGGGTCCACCCCGAGCGCGTCGGTGAACAGGATCTTCGTCATCGCTCGTTCTTTGAGGGCAATCGTCAAGATCCCCCGAATGTTTTCGATGACTTGGTTCTCGACCGTGCGACTCGGGTCGTCGGTGACGATCCTCAGAATCGCCATGTTGATCCGCGAGTTGTAGCGATCGATGAGCTCGCTGAAGACGGCGCGTTTGTCTTCGAAGTAGAGGTAGAACGTGCCGCGGGCAACGCCGGCTTCGGCGACGATGTCGTCGATCGTCGCGTGGTGGTAGCCGAGCTTGGCGAAGACCGTGCGGGCGGAAGCGAGGATCTGAGCGCGGCGCTCTTCTTTGCTCAGTCCCTTGCGGCTGCGCTTCGACGGGCTCTTCTTCGATGTGCGCTTTGCGGCCACCAACGCGAGAGTACCCGTGCGCCGTCCGTCACGGCGGGCTCCCCCTCGTTTTCAAGAAGTTATCCCCACCCTGTGCATGGAAGTACCGTTACGTCACCATCGCGCCCCGAACGGGCCCAGACCGCCTCGGATTTCCATCAGTTCGGGTCGTTCTGTCACGGCAGAACTCGAAGTCCGGCGCACAATCTGCACCGGTTACCGAAGTTCCGTGGCATACACTGACGTCAGCGTCAGTAGGGGAAGCCAACCGGAACGGGGCCATTCGCCATGAGTGTCAGCGAGCTTGTCATTGGAATGGACGTCGGATCGACCACCGTCAAAGCGGTCGTCGTGAACCCCGACACGATGGACATCCTCTGGAGCGACTACCAGAGGCACAACACCAAGCAGCCCGAGAAGGTGCTCGAGCTGCTCGAAGCCATCTTGGCCAAGTTCGCCGACCACCCCAAGGACCAGTGGCGAATGTTCCTGACCGGGTCCGGCTCCGGACCGATGGAGGGGCCGACCGGCGGAAAATTCGTTCAAGAGGTCAACGCCGTCACTCTCGCGGTCGAGCACAAACATCCCGATGTCATGAGTGTCATCGAGCTTGGCGGGCAGGACGCCAAGATCATCATGTTCAAGGCGGACCAGGACGGGAACAAGACCGCCATGGCGTCGATGAACGACAAGTGCGCTTCCGGCACTGGGGCGACGATCGACAAGTGCATGCTCAAGGTTGGCGCCGAGCCCGGCTATGCGACGACGTTGCACTTCAACGACGGGAAACTGCACCACGTGGCGGCCAAGTGCGGAGTCTTCGCCGAGACGGACATCGTCAACCTCGTGAAGTCGGGCATCCCGAAGGACGAGGTGCTGAACTCGTTGGCCGACGCCATCGTGCTGCAAAACCTCAGTGTCCTCACGCGAGGCAACACGCTCAAATCGCGCGTGCTGCTGCTCGGTGGCCCCAACACGTATCTGCCCTTCCTCCAAGAGTGCTGGCAGAAGCGGATCCCAGAGACCTGGGACGACCGCGGGTACCAGTACCCGAAGGACGTGCCCGTCGAAGAGCTCATCTTCGTCCCCGAAAATGCCGATTTGTACGCGGCGTTCGGCGCCGTCGCCTTCGGCCTCAAAGAGGACGGTGAGGCGGGCAGGTTCCTGGGGACCGACGGGCTGAAAGAGTTCATCAGCAACGGTCGACGCGCCAAGCTCGGTGAGCAGGCGGGACCACCGCTGAGCGCGAACGATGGGGAGACCGACCAGTTCGTCGACGCCTACAAGATTCCGAAGTTCGTCCCCCCGAAGGTGGAAGAAGGCTCAGTCGTTCGCGCGGTGATTGGCCTCGACGGTGGGTCGACCTCCTCCAAAGCCGTGCTCGTGGGCGAGGACGGTGAGATCATCGTCAAGGCGTACCAGCTCTCCAAAGGCAACCCGATTCAAGACACGATCGAGCTGCTGCAGAACCTGAAGGATCAGATCACCGAACAGGGTGCGACCATCGAATGCCTCGGTTTCGGAGCGACGGGGTACGCTGCCGACGTGCTCGACGAGGTGGTGCTCGCCGACGTCAACATCGTCGAGACGGTCGCTCACATGATGAGTGCCGTTCACTACTTTGGCGACGTCGACGTGGTCTGCGACATCGGCGGGCAGGACATCAAGGTCCTGTTCATGAAGAACGGTGACATCCAGAACTTCAAGCTGAGCAACAGCTGTAGTGCTGGCAACGGCATGCTCTTGCAGGCTATGGCCGACCAGTTCGGCATTCCGGTGACCGAGTATGCGGAGACGGCGTTCACCGCCGAGCTCGCGCCGAAGTTCAGCTACGGCTGCGCGGTCTTCCTAGATACCGATCGGGTCAACTTCCAAAAAGAAGGCTTCCAAAAGCAGGAGCTTCTCGCCGGTCTCGCCCAAGTGCTGCCGAAGAACGTCTGGCAGTACGTGGTGCAGATCCCCCGACTCGCCTCGCTCGGACGCAAGTTCGTTCTGCAGGGCGGCACCCAGTACAACCTCGCCGCCGTCAAGGCGCAGGTCGACTACATCAAGGAGCGTGTGCCCGGGGCGGAGGTCTACGTGCACCCCCACACCGGCGAAGCCGGCGCCATTGGCGCGGCGATGGAAACCCTCCGGCGCTACAAGCGCACCGGAAAGACCCGCTTCATCGGCATCGATTCAGCGCTCAAGGTCGAATACACGACCAAGACCGACGAAGAGACCGTCTGCCACTTCTGTCCGAACAACTGCCAGCGCACGTTCATCGATGCCTTCCGCACCGACGGGTCGACGAGTCGCTACATCTCGGGCTTCAGCTGCGAGAAGGGCACGGTCGAGAGCAAAGAGGCGATGCTCGATCTCGTCAAGGAGCGCAAAGAGACCGCCAAGCAGTTTCCGAACCTCGTCGACTACGAGTCGACGAAGGCGTTCCGGCATTTCCACAGCGTTGATCCGATGCCGGAGGACGGTGCGCCCATCGAGGACATCAAGGTCAAGCGGGGCATCTTCCGGATCAAGCACGAGAAGGTGACTCGGCCCTTCAAGCGCAGCAGTCCCGAGGCTTGGAAGAAGCGTAAGAGCGTCCGCATCGGGATCCCGCGGGTGCTCAACATCTATTCGACGGCTCCGTGGATGCGGACCTACTTCGAGGCGGTCGGCATCGCGAAACAGAACGTCGTTTTCAGCGACCAGACCAGCGAAGAGATGTGGGTCGAGGGCGGCAAGTACGGCAGCATCGACCCGTGCTTCCCGAGCAAGGTGGTGCAGGCGCACATCCACAATCTTCTTTTCCATCAGCACATGCCGGAGAAGAAGCGCCCGCTCAGCTACATCTTTTTCCCGATCCTCACGCACGTCCCGAACTTCGTCGAAGACACCCAAGACAACACCTCATGCCCGATCGTCGCTGGGACGCCGGATGTGATGAAGGCGGCCTTCACGAAGGAAGTCGACTTCTTCGCCACCCGCGGCATCGAGTACGTCGATCCGGCGCTTACGTTCTCCGAGCCGACCATCACGGCCCAGCGCATGTTCCATTGCTGGGGCGAGCGACTCGGCATCACCGAAGACGAGAACGACTTCGCCTGCAAGCAAGCGTGGGCCGCGCTCGAAGCCTTCCACAAAGATTTGGAGCACAAGGGCCGCGCGATTCTCGAGACCGTCGAGGCCGAAGACCGCATCGCGATCCTCGTCATCAACCGGCCCTATCACGCCGACCCTGGGATGAACCACGGGATCCCTGAGGAGTTTCAGGTGCTCGGCTATCCGATCCTCAGCATTCGCTCCGTCCCGAAAGATCGCGAGTACCTCGACCGTTACTTCAAGGAGGAGCTCGAGAACGGCACCATCAAGAGCCCGCTCCAGCTCGATCACGTTTGGCCCGAGAACTATTCGGCCAACAGCGCGCAGAAGGTTTGGGGCGCGAACTTCGCCGCTCATCACCCGAACGTCGCGGTGCTCGATCTGTCGAGCTTCAAGTGCGGCCACGACGCGCCCACTTACGGGATGATCGACTCGATCCTTCAGACGAGTAAAACGCCGGCGGCGGCGCTCCACGATCTGGATGCCAACAGGCCAGGTGGGTCGATCAAGATCCGAGTGAAGACTTACGCGCACTCGCTCAAGCTGCGCCAGGAGCAGCTCGAGGATGTCGCGCAGCGCAAACGCGACCTTCACCACGCGATCGACAAGAAGCGGCTCGAGCTGCTCGAGATGAAGAAGGAGCAGCTCGCGAGCATGCGGCAGGGCGACGCGAGCATCGACGCTCAGATCGCCGAGGCGCGCGAAAAAGTATTGGCCTACCAGACCAAGATCGAACCCGAACCCGAGTTACCCAAAGGCATGGTGCAGCTCGGCCGTAAAAAGGCCGACGGCACCGTTGAACGCCTCAAGACCAAGTCCGAAACAACGGCGGCCCCCCCTGCGGAGTGAGGAACGAGACATGACGCAACAAATCGACACGACCCCCCAGAAGCGCAACCTCCCGATCGCCGGCCAGGCCGAGATCGACATCGAAGCGGAGCTCAAGGCGTTCGAAACGACCGAGAGTGACCGCTTGGGCCTCGAGAAAGAAGAGCGCTGGATCGAGGACATGGCGAACCTCACATTCACGATGGCCGAGCGTGCGCACATCCACATCGTGTGCGGCGGTCTGACGGTGGCGCAGGATCAGATCATCAGCTCCGCCTTCCGGAGCATTGGGTACAACGTCGTCACTCTCGACTGCCCCGACAACGACGCGCTTCGGGTGGGCAAAGAGTTCGGCAACCGAGCTCAGTGCAACCCGACCTACTTCACGGTAGGCAACCTCGTTAAGTTCCTCATCCACCTTCGCGACGAGAAGGGCATGAGCGCCGAGGACATCGTCAAGAACTACGTCTTCCTGACGGCTGGGGCCTGTGGACCTTGCCGTTTCGGAATGTACGTCACCGAGTACCGCAAGGCGCTCCGCGACGCCGGCTTCGACGGCTTCCGTGTCGTCATGTTCCAGCAGCAAGGAGGCCTCGAGCAGGCTACCGGCGAGGACAGCGGGCTCGAGCTCAACGCGGGCTTCTGGCTCGCGATGGTCACCGGCGCGATGGCCGGAGACGTCATCAACGGCATGGGTTATCGGCTCCGCCCCTACGAAATCGAGGAGGGCGCTACCGATCGAGCGATGAAAGCGGCCATTCGCACCGTTCAGGACGGCTTCGAGAAGCACGAGAACATCCTCTGGACGATGCTCAAGGTCCGGAAGCTCTTCAAAGAGGTAAAGGTCGACTACACGCGTATCAAGCCGCGTGTCGCCATCATCGGCGAGTTCTGGGCGATGACCACCGAGGGAGATGGGAACTACCAGCTTCAGCGCTTCATCGAACAAGAGGGCTGCGAAACCGACATTCAGTTCGTGACCGCTTGGGCGCTCTACAACATCTGGGAAGTCAGCCACGACACCGACAACCGAAAAGACCTGCGCGGTCTCGACAGTGGCAAGAATGGTCTCAAGGGTTTGGGCGAGTACGGCGTGTTCTCACGCCAGATCGGCCTGAAGGCTGCCGACAAGCTCGTCCGTGGCGTGTTCCAGACGTTCGCTCACATCGTCGGGTTCAACGGCTACAAGCTGAGCGACATGGACGAGATCGCCGACGTCGCGGCGCCCTACTACAACAACGATCTTCGCGGCGGCGAGGGCCACATGGAGGTCGGCAAGCTGATCGTCAACGTGGCCCACAACAAGGCGAACATGACGCTCAGCGTGAAGCCCTTCGGCTGCATGCCGAGCTCGGGCGTCAGCGACGGCGTGCAGAGCCTCATCACCGAAAAGTTTCCCGGCACGATCTTCTGCGCGGTGGAAACGAGTGGCGACGGCGCCGTGAACTTCTATTCCCGCGTGCAGATGTACCTCTTCAAGGCCAAGCAAGTCGCCGAGAAGGAGGTCGCCGAGGCCCTCGAAGCGACGGGCATGACCATGGAAGAGGTTCGGGCCTACATCGCCGAGCACCCCCGGTTCAGCCATCCGTTTCACAAGGCTCCGCACAGGGCGGGCTCGACGGTCGCGGACATCATTTACGACGTCGGCGAGGCGAAGAACACGACACGTCTCCATCGCGCCATGAAGAAGGGCAAGCGCGCGTTGGCTTGGGGCCAGAGTGTCGTTGCCAAAGCCATCGGCGGCGCGCCGGCAGCGGCGGAAGTCGCGCAGAAAGCGGCCAGCGAGATTGTGGAGATCGGCGCAGAGGTCGGTCCGGTCATCGCGAAGAAGTACGCAGACGCTGCGCGCGATAAGGTCGCCCGAGTCGTTCCGTTCAAGAAGAACGTCGGGACGAACATCGCAGCGGCTGCTGGCGGCTGAGCGAAAGAACCTAGCCAAGGCTCTGACGCCCCTTCCTCGGGAGGGGCGTCGGCGCGTCGTGCTGCGCTCGCAGGTCGTCGTCGACTGAAGTCGACGGTTGTGGTCGCGAGACGACAGCAGGAGGTTCAAAGATCGCCGAAATCTCGGTGGCGTGGCTGGCCTGAGGCTTGCACCTAGGTGGACGTCTATCGCGGGTCGTCTGGGCACGTCCCCCCCCTCGCCCGGGCGGCCCGCGCCTTTTTCCAACCGAGCCCCGTCCTCCAACGCGGGCTCGGTTTTTTTTGTGCGACGCCGTTTGGTTTAGCGCTTCTTGACCGCCGCGAAGG
>JAJDAH010000019.1 GCA_029261965.1 Polyangiaceae bacterium | reverse complement strand
CGACGAAAGCCGGCCTGTCTATGACGCGATCGTACACTGGTGCAAGGTGTACACCGACGAAGAGCGGCCGACTTCACCGCTCGGCAAAGCCGTACGCTACGTCCTCAACCACCAAGAAGCCTTGATGCGATTCCTCGACGATGGGCGCGTGCCGCTCGACAACGGCGAAGCCGAACGTCTACACGTGCGCGCTGCGATCACACGAAAAAACGGTTCTCCTGACATCTTGATGGAAGCGTGAGATGCATCAGCCCATGGCGTGGCCAGCGTCGCACCGTGCTCGACCCCGTCCAGCCTCCGCGCTTCGCTTGCCCGCTTCGCGGCGTCCTCCGGCCGGGCTGGACCGCGCCTGTGCGCGGTGCGGCGCGAGTTGGCACGGGCGACAACGGACGGGTGCCTTCCCCGGGCTCAGCACGTCCGGGTGTTCGGAGCTGACAGCTATGAGCGGAGGTATCCGCCTGGCGTTTGGTGCGGGGGCTTGAGCAGCAGGTTTGAGCAACAAAGGAAGATGAGCGCGATGAGGCTCGAGACGCTGTGGAAGCCGTACGCGCGACGGGTGATCGTTCGGATCTTCCCGTTGAGCCCTTCGCTCGGACCGTTGGAGTAGCCAGTCGAGATGTAGTTGAGGATTCCGCTCGCGTGCTTGCGGATGGTTCGGGCCAGCTTCTTGAACGGCGCCAACTGCGACCGCACGGCCCAGTCATACCACTCGTCGAGTTTCCGCTGAGCGACATAGTAACTGGCGCCGATTCAAGATGCCCACGAGCGCCTCCTTGAGCAGGTACGCTCGGTAGGGCGCACGATTGCGCTTCGACAACAGCGAGAGCTTTTCGGTTTCGGGCCGGGTGAGGTTCCAAGGATTCTTCTGCAGCGCCCAACGGGTCTTCTTCAGCGCCTTGCCCTCTTCGGTTCCGCGAATCTGTCGGACCTGCTCGCGGCGAACCTCATCGAGCGCGTCGTGCGCTTTGCGCTGCACGTGGAACCGGTCGAACACCAGTATCGCGGTCGGTGCGTGTTCTCGAACAGCTTCGATGTAGGCGGCCGACATGTCGATCGTGACCGAATGCAACGCCGCGTTTCGCTCTGGGCCCAGCTCTTGGAAGAACTTGCGCACGGTCTCGGCGCTCTTGCCTTCGCTTACCCACACGACTGCGCCGCGCTCGTGGTCAGTCACGACGGTCACGTATTGGTGGTGACGTCGGTAGCTCAGCTCGTCGATGCCGATGTGACGAAGACCGTCGAGACGGCTCTTCGAGCCACGACGCGCCACGACCCGCTCGACGATGCGCCCCACCGTTCTCCAGGCGATGCCGGTCATCGAAGCGATCGTCGTCTTGTCCGCCCGTTGTGCCAGGTAGGCGACGTAGTCTTCGAACGGTCGAGTGAATCCAATGTTCGGCTCGGCCCACGGCACCAGCTCCGTCGTCGTGTTGCAGCTCGCGCAATCTACGCGCCGGATCGAGTACCGTAAAAGGACCCTCATCCCCGCGAAATCCAGGTGTTTCCACGTGCGAGGTCGGCGGTCGTGAACGCGTCTCGCTCGCCGCCCACAGCAGCTGCAAATCGCCAATCGGGTCGACGGCTTCACGTCGACCACGAGCTCGGTCTCGGTCAACTCGAACCCAACGACAACGGTCTGCTTCAATCCGAGCAGTCTGCGAAGTAGTGTCGTGATGCGCACGGACGGGGCCTCCTTGATTGCTTAGACATCAACCAGGGTACCGCCTGGTTCGTGCGTACCTCTCGAGCCGCCTCCTCCCGCACCGCTCGTCGCTCGATCGCCCCGCTTTCCCCCTGCTTCACGCGGCCCGTCGTCGTTCCGGGCGCCACGAAGATGTCAGGAGACCCGAAAAAACTACCTCTTCGCCGGCTCCGACGAGGGAGCGCGTCGCGCGGCGATCGCCTACACCATCCTCGGGTCGTGCCGCCTCACCGGCGTCAACCCGGTCGAGTACCTCACCGATGTCCTATCCACGCTCGCGCGGGGCGTCCGTCCGAAGGAGGCCGCTGCGCTCCTGCCCGCTGCCTGGCGAGCGCGGCGCGAGGTCCAAAACTGCAGCGACGACGCCGCCGAATAGAGCTGCTGGTCGCGCCGAAAGTTGGACCTGCCGACTAGCGGACGGACACGAGCAAACTCGACCGCCAACGCGGTGAATTCGTCGATCTCACGCCGAATGCGTCGTTGCTCGAAGCCAGAATGACCGCATACGTAAAGGCCTTCGGCGAACTGCCACCTGTAAGCTACAAGTTCAATTGGAAGTCGCTCGCCTAATGCCGACACTTCCGACCACGGCCGACGAGTCCCGGTCGGCCTGAATGCTTCCAGGGAGTTGCGCCGGTGCGTGCAAAAAAGCGGCTACTATTCTGGACTACAGAGCAGTCGAGGCGTTGACCTTCCGCAATCCGTGCTCAGGTTGCGAGGATGCGTCTCGGGGGTCCTCATGCTCGCCTACGATGATTTCGGCGACGACGTCGAAGCCCACCTCTCTTACTCCTATACCCGGCCACCCCAAGAGGCAGCGGAGATCGTCCGCAGGCGGCTGGAGGATGATTCTTGGCGGCGGGCACCAGCTCTTTGGCTAAACCGGTTTCAAGCTCTCGCCTTCCAGAAAAAGATCGCGACCGAAGAAGCCGACCGAATCCGACGCCTCTTCTTCGAGAAGCTGGTGAGTGGACCCATCAGTCCCGAGGTCCATGAGACGCTGGTTGAGTTCTTTCGGGCGTCAGAGCAACCGCCGTCGCCTCAAGAGGCCGAGCAACTAGTCCAGTGGTTGCTCAACCGGAGCGGCCCAGGCGAGGCGTCGCTCGTGGCAGACATTCTTCATCACGTCTTCAATCGAACCGAATCGAGATCCTTAGATGATGGGCTCGCCCGAATCGTCTATCCGCTGGCGGAGTGGCTGATCGAGAACGGTGCCGCCGAGCTTCGATCCAAGAGGCGGGCACTGCTGACTCTAGACCTCGTCGAGGCCGTACACGCGAGGTCGGAGAGTCTTCCGCTACTGGCTGCGACGGTTCGCTACTTCCTGGTGAACGAACACGGCCCGGGGAGTAGAGGGTACAGGCCGTTTCGCATCGCCCGGTTGCTCGCAGCTGTCGAACACCTGGTGGCCGCCGGGGACACGTCGTCCCTAGCTCGGGACGTTGTCCAGGCCTCCGGTCGTGTCGAATCGATCGTGGACCCACCAGATGAAGAAACCTACCCTCGGTTGCGAGCCGCAGCTCTCAGATCGCTCGTCGGTGGCGGCTTCACCGACGACGTCACGACGCTCGCTTGGAGGTCGGCGTTCTGGGCGCCGTTTCCAGACGGGGACAACCTCGCCTTTCGTCGGTCGCAGGATCTCGACGTCGCCCTGGAACTCCTGCACGAACACGCCGCTCACGGTCGCCGACCGACGAGGGACGCTTTCGATGAGCAGTCTGAGCACGCCCAAACCTGGGCTCGGTTCCTCACGGTCGAGTTCTTGCGAGTCTACGAGGCGGCCGGCCAACGCCCACCGAATCGGGCTGAGGTCGAGAAGCTACGGCGTTGCGTAGGGTTCGGGACAAACCAGCCCGTCACGAACGGCATCTTCGAGGGCCTCAGGGAGGTCCTGCTCCAGGCGCCGGATCTCGATCGCCTCCGTCTTGCCAAGCGCATCACGGCTCAGGCAACCGACCCCATAGCGACCGAGTCGATATTGCTAGCTCTTGCGACGGACGGAGCCAACCCCGTGGTTCGAGGAGTCGAGCCGGGGTTTCTCACCGCACTCCAAGATCGCCTGGCTGCCGTTGTTGGCCAACCCTGGAGCAGTCCGATCGAAGGCGTGCGTGTCGCCGACTTTCTCAAGGGTGCCCGGCGTGTCGAATTCGCCGACCTCGACAACGAGGACAAGATCCGGGTTGAGGGCGACGTTGTGTATCTCGATGCTCCCGCCGTTGCCGAAGCAACGAATCTCCGTTGGCCGCTGGATGACCGTCTGGCCCTCGGCACGATGTACTTCCTCCACGAGCTAGTCCACGTCGTCCAGGGCATCGGAGAGAAGAAGGCGGTTGGCGATCTCCGGTCAGCTGGGGCTGAAGGCACGGTGATGCACATGGATCTCGCTGCCGACCATATCGCAGCACTCCTCACCAACCGGGCGGTACCAAGATGGGACGTCAACTGGCTCAAGGGCTTGCAGGGCCGATGCCTCGTGAATTTCACCGTCGGCCCGTATCACACGGCGGCTTCACGAAGCCGGAAGGCACATCGCCTCGTTGGACTTCGGCTCGACTACTTCACGCGAGTTGCGGGGGTTTTGGACGAGCACGGCGGCTACGTATTCGCCGACTACGGCCCCGCGGGCGGCAAACTCCTTGTGCTCAATAGTGGCCCGCCCGTCTCTCTTCTCGGTGGGACGCGGTTGGAGGCGTCGGAAGCCGTGACTCTCGATCGTGCTGCCGACGAGGACGCGAATCTTCAAGAGGTCGATCGAGTCCTCAAAGCAACGGTGGACGCCATCATCGGGTGATCCGAATCCTCAGAACAACGGGCGGATCCGATTTCTGGGGACGGTTTGTCAGCTGCTTCGAATTCGGTCGGTTTCGGCAACCGACCCGTTTGACCTTTCCTCTCTGCTCATCGAGGCCAATGCGAAATGGCCCTCTGAGTCCGCTTGGGATCGGGGAGGTTTGCTGGTAGTCACGGTGCCCATGGCAACCAGGAAGACCACCAAGAAACGCGGTCGCAAGAAGGGCGGGAACGCCAGCGACTTCATCCGCAAGCAGCCACCGTCGATGTCCCCCAAAGACATCATGGCTGCCGGGAAGAAGGCGGGCATCAAGTTCTCCCCGAACCTCGTCTACGCCGTCCGCTCGTCGGCGAAGAGAGTGAAGGGCAAGCGTCGAGGTCGCAGACCCGGCCGTCCCTCAGCTGCATCAAGCAGCGAGGCTCAGTTCCGAAAGCTCGTGGTCGATCTCGGACTCGGCAGGGCGAAGAACCTCATCGCCGAGGTCGAACAGGGCGTGAAGCAGTTGATCGACGGGGTCTAGCTCTCGGCGACCGCCTGCGACGGCGACATCGTGATCCGTCCCCTTTGCCGTCCGCTCCCGAGCTTGTCATCAGTGGGCGGCCAGGTACGATCCCGTTGCCAACGGAATTCAATGGACTCCACTGCCTGTCTCCTCTCTTTCGCCGCGGCCATGCTGTCCGTCGCGTGTTCGTCTCGGAGCCAAACCAACGACGTCGGCTTTCCGCCCGAACCAGGGCCGTGTGACAATTCGACGGCCGTTCCAGTTCTAGTTGCACGACCACCGCCTCTCGGGGACACAGCCGTCCTAGCGTGGTCCGATGGGCGGCCGAACACGACGATAACCGTGTCGGCCTTGGAGCCTCGAAGTGGCCCGGTCTCCAAGGTCTGCCCGGCGGCAAATACGTTCATTGAGCGGTCAGCGTTCTCCGTCGCGACGCAGGATGGTCGCCTGGTCGATGCCGAGTTCTTCGCGGACGTCGTTCTCGATCTCGCAACTGTGTCCGCGGACAATCCGACAGTCGATGCGTACCGAGTTGAAGGCGTGCTCGAAGTGCTACCTCCTCAGGGCCGGAACGAAGCCCCGGTAGAGCACGATCCGACTCCGTTCGTCCCCGATGCTGAAGCGTTCGACCACCTCGTCTTTCGGATGGATCTCGATGTGAGCCGAGCGAGCATGTCGATGGGAACGCTCCGGTGGGAAACAGGAGACGGCCGCGTTTTTCCTGTGGCAACGTGGTGAAGTGTCCTCAGCCGCCCCAGCGTGACTGACCACGGGGACGCCCGATAAATGTCGACTGTGCTGCTACGCAAGCTCCGGTGATCGCAGATAGACTTGGGCCCCCGCACCCGGTGCGGGCTAGTTTCCGACGGCCGGGCCGGGAGCGCTGGCCCAGCGTCCCCGGTGGACCTGAGGCGCCTGGACACTCTCTAGCGTTCGATAGCGTGCGGACGCTCCCGGTGGTCACGCTCTCGACGAAGCATCAGACGTAGCTTCCGCCAATCCTCACGTTGCAAGTCCTCGCTGCGGTTTGCTCTTCCCAGTCTGCCCGGATGAAACAGAGGAAAGAGGAGGCGGCCGAACCACCGACTCCTCCTCAGTCGGAATGTCCCGCCTCAGTTGAAACGTGACTCCGCCACCTCTCCTATAGTGGAGGGAATCGGAGTCGAAAATGAGCAAAGAATCACGACGCAGGTATACCGCCGAAAAAAAGCATCCATTCTTCGTAAGCACTTCGCCGACAAGGTCCCGGTGTCGGACATCTGCGACGAGTTCAGGATCCAGCCGAGCCTGTTCTACTCGTGGCAGCGCCAGATGATGGAGAATCTCGAAGCCTCGCTTCAGGACGGGCGTAGTCGGAGCAACGGCGGCGCAGCACGAGGACGGCGAACTGGCCTCGAAGAGTTGCAGAAGCTCGTCGGCGGCTACGTCGAGGTGCTGCCGCCCGAGTTGATGGTCGGGCCCGCCGTCCTCATCGTGAACGAGGAGGGGAGCTGCGCGACCTCCCACCGAACCGAGAGTGGACCAGCGGCACCGTGCTTCCTCGGATCGGTTCGGGCGCTCGATCGGTGCAAAGTGCCCGAACGGCCTGCATCGTCGAGAAGCAACGCCGAGCCCGGCGCCTCCCACCTCCCATCACGCCCCTATTTGTTTTGCCCCTCTCCCCTATTTTCAATTTCACTTTCCAGTTTCCAAAAGGTTCAAATGAAGTGGGAGGTGGGTGGAATAGGGAGAAAGGGGTGAGATCGTTTGCTTTTTTGCCTCCCACTTGGTGGGAGGATCGGCGAGCCGCTCCTGGGAGTGGGAGGATTTGGGACCCCTGGGGGGGCGTCTCGAAGGCCGTCGGGGTGCGATCTGCACCGGCATCCCACGCATCCCACCCCGGGGCCCTCGCGGCGTGGGAGGAATCGTGAGCGACGGCAGGCGAACGGCTGGCGCGGTGTCGTGCGCGCAAGCCCTACGTCATCCGAGTCGCGGCGCCGCCTCGGACAGTGCTGCATCCGTGCTCCGAGGCCCCCGGATCGTGCGGCGTGACCGGCTTGTAGACCAGCCCCTCCGGCTCCTGGAGGGGGGCGGCTAGTTCCAGCGGGGCTTCACGGAGCGTGGTCCTTGAGCTTCGTGCCGTCCCGGCCGAGCTGGTGCAACGCTGAGACCTGGGCGTCGTCTAGCGCCGTTCCGATCCAGATTGCGGTCTCGTCGAGGTCGCCCTCGAAGTGAACGACCTACCTGGCAAGGAGAGGTTATCCGGGCGCGCAACAACGAAACCCCATGTTGTCGCTCTGGTCGTCGCGGCTGTTAACGTTGCCGTCGTATCTCGATGGCCCCGGAGCGTCCGGAGCGCAGGAACGAGGCAAGACCTGGGTGGCTACGGCTCGCACGTCACTGTCACGTTAACGAAGTCGCACCGTTGCGTTTCCGCGAAGGTGACCGACCCCGACGCCAAGTGACTCTCCTGCAAGGGTAGCGAAACGCCGCAAATGTCCTCTGCTGTTCCACCCTCGTCTCGGTCGTCGTCGAACACCCGGACGGTCCAAGAGGGTCCCATCAGGTCGCTCGCACGAACGTCGGTTGCAATGACTTCCGTCCACGATGGGGTCAGGTCGTCGGTTCGGAAGGAGGTTACCAGAGGAGAGAACGTTCCGAAGGGCATCTCCCACGCGCAGTAGGGATCTGGATAGAGGGACGCCGTGTCCCAGTTCACGCCTGGTGATTTCTGGGGCTTGATTTCGGCGCTGTCGCAGCTCACCGTCCAACGGGAGTCCGGGTTGACCTCGCACTTGTGAGTCGCGCTGCAAGTGAAGCAGAGGGCGCAGGTCGAGCACGGTTCACCTCCGTCCCCGCAAGCGATTGCCGTATCGCCCGACAAGCAAAGGTTGCCGTTGCAGCATCCGTTGGGGCAGCTCGTGGCGTCGCATCCTGATGAGCACGAACTGGTGTCGAAGGAGCAGGTCGTGGTCGTGCACGCGAGCGCGCCGTTGGGTCTGGCGCCGGACGTCGCCGACGAACACGTTCCCCCCTTGAGGTCGAAGCCGTCGCAGTCCTCGCTCGGATCGGCGACGCCGTTTCCGCAGAGCAGCGCCACGGTACACCCGCTGGTGTCGTAGGCGCAGCCGGGCGTGCAGTCCAGCGTTCCATCGGGTTGAGCACCCGCCGTCGCTGTCGAGCAGTTTGCCACGCCGAGATCGGTGCCGTCGCACTCCTCGCCGGCATCAATGACGCCGTTGCCGCAGCCGGTGGAAGCACCCATTCCGCCGCTCCCGCCCATCGGTCCCCCTCCGAACGCCCCCATCCCGCCAGTTCCGGCGCCGCCACCGCTGCCCCCCGTGCTCATCGGCATGCCACCGCTTCCGGTCACGCCGCCCGTGCCCATTGGCCTGCCCCCGCTTCCCGGTGTGCCGCCAGCGGCCACCGTGCCGCCGCTGCCGGCCGGTGCACAACTCGTCTCGCATCCAACTCGATCGCCCGTTTCGCAAACGCAGTTCTCGATGCAGTTCCCAGATTGGCAAGCGGGCGGAAACTGCCCCGATCCGGATGTGTCCTCCTCTTCGTACTGCCCCGCGAGCCCGCAGGCGAACGCCAAGAGCCCCCCGCCGACTGTGATGATCACTCCCCCCTTCATCAGAACCTCCTCTCGATGGTCAACGCCCCGCCCCTTCGCCCCAGCAGAGGCCGAATGATCGTTACCCGCTCGGGCTCCTCCGTCGACTTCGAGGTCAAGACGAGCACCGTGCCGATCCCGACGCCCACGGCGCCCAGCCCAAAGAGAACCTGGGCGCCCCGCTGCTTCCCGGCCGGGTCACTCCCGCAGCGCTTGTTCCCGCCGCAGTCGCCGAGCAGCGCCAGCTCGATCGCGCCGTAGCCGAGGAGCGCCGCTCCGCCGATCGCGAGGGAGATGAAGCCGGTTGTTCGTTTTCCATTCGACTTGGCCTCAGGATTTGTCAGCGGCGCCGTTGAATCGGCGTCGAGGTCATCCACGTTCTCGGAACCAGACCCGACCACCAGCTCCCGCTTCTCCCCTTCGCCGAGGGTGACGTCGTATCTCTTGGCGGCACGCAGCGGCTCCTTCACCTCAACGACGTAGGGACCGGGGTTCAACGTGATAGGCGCCCCGATCTTCGCCGGCTCCCCGTCCAACGTCACTTCGGTGGCCTTCGGCGCCCCCGGTGGAAGCCGAATAGTCAACGTCGGGATCTTCGGGAGCAGCTCGGCCGTCTTCGCGCGCACGAAGTCTCGACGCTCGTGGTTGGCCGGCAGACCCTGGAGCAGCTTGCGCCAAGTCGCCAGCGCGTCGGCGAGCTTGCCGACCCTCTCGTAGCACTCGGCGAGGTTCGCCAACGTCCCTTCGCCCGGGTCGAGCCGCTGGCTCTCTTCGAGCTTGGGGCACGCCCGCTCGAAGTTGCCTTGCTCCATGAGGGCCCGCGCCTCGCGGAAGAGCTTGTCGGCGTCGGACTCCTGCGCTCGGGCGGGAAGGGCGAGAAGCGTGGCCAGTAGCAGCGCTCGGACCTTCATCGCCATTTCCTTTCGTTGAATGGCTTTGCCGGAGCCGAAGGGGCGGCGGGCTTCGGCGGCGCGGCGACAGGCTTCGGAGACTTGGGTTTCGGCGCCAGGACGGCGCCAGGGTCAGTCCGTTCCTTCGGCGCCGCCGGTAGGTCCTCGATCGATACGGCGTCCCCCTCTTCGTCGGCGACCCCGGCGTCCTGCTCCTGGACCGGCTCGGGTTCATCCACCGCAGCCGACGCCACCGGAGCACTCGGTGTCGCCGCCGAAGGCATGGGCCCCTCTGGCACACCACCCGACGCTACGACGATGACGCCACCCACGATCACCACTACTGCCGCTACGGCGCCGCCGACCATCACACCCGGCTTCGGGAAGTCGGCCAGGCTGCGGGCGATCGACTTCCCCGAGACCACCGGCTGCTCCGTCACGTCGGTGACGCCCGCGCTCGGCATCGTCTCGTCGGTCACCGTCGCGGGCACCGACAACGACGGCGCCTCGGAGATCGGCGCGCCCCGGTGGATCTCCTCGTAAGCGAGGCGCACGGCTTGCTGCATCGCCTTGGCGTCGGGCCACCGCTCGTCCTTCTCGTAAGCAAGGGCGCGATCGATGACGTCCCCAACGCACTCGGGCACGTCCTCGCTAACGGATCGAATTGGCGGCACCTTCGCCGTGCAGGCCGCGACGAGCACCTCGTTCGTCGTGCGCCCCCCATGGACGGGCCGCCCGGTGACCAGGTTGAACATCGTCGCCCCGACTGCCCACAGATCCGCGCGCGCGTCCACCTCGTCCCACAGCCCGCGCGCCTGCTCCGGGGCCATGTAGGCGGGCGTGCCCATCGACGAGCCCGTCTTCGTCGCGTGGCTCGCTTCCGACAGCTCCCGCAGCCTGGCGATCCCGAAGTCGAGCACCTTGACCTCGCCCGCCCGGGTCAAGAACACGTTCTCCGGTTTCAGATCGCGGTGGAGGACGTTCTTCTCGTGCGCGGCGACCAAGACGCCGAGGAGCTGGTCGGCGATCGACAGAACCTCATCAACCGGGAGCTTCCCGTCGAACCGGGCGGCGCGCGCTTCGAGCGACTCACCGTCGAGCAGCTCCATCACGAGGAACACCTCGCCCTGCTCCGTCTCGTCCTCGTCGAGCACGCGCACGACGCCGGGGTGGTCGACGCGGTTCGCCGCCCGGCCCTCCCGGAGGAACCTCCGGCGGATCTCGGGGCGCACCGTCAGCTCGGGGTGCAGGATCTTGATCGCGGCGCGGCTCTCGTTGCGGTGGGTTCCCGAATAGACCGCCGCCATGCCGCCTGTGCCGAGCAGTGAGTCGAGGTGCCACTTACCCCGCAGAGCCTGGCCGACGCGGTTCTGGGCGCGGAGGATGGTCGGGTCGACCTGCTCGGTGGCGTCGTCGAACACGCCCGGGAGGTTAGCACTGTGTTAACCTCCCGATCCAGCCTCGCCGATAGGTTCCGGCGATGCCTCGCCGCCCCGGCACCAAGACGCTGGCTCGCCGCCTGGGGGCGAGGATCAAGGAGGTCCGCGAGCAGACGGGGCAGACGCAGGAGAAGCTCGCCTGGAGCTGCGACTTTTCCAAGGCGTACCTCTCGCAGATCGAGGCGGGGAAGCGGCTACCTTCGATCGGTGCTGTCGTGCAGATCGCGAAGCGGCTCGGGGTCGAGCCCGCCGACCTGTTCGTGCTCGACAAAAAGATCACGCGGTTGAAGCTCCTGGACGCAGTACGTCGGGAAAACGGCGACGACGTCGGGAAGGCGCTCGGGGAGCTGGGGTACAAGGTCGGGAAGTAGCGTCATCCCCGAGCGTGGTGAGCGACGACAATCTTTCGGCGTCGTATCGCCAGCGAAGCTCCGCTACCTGCCGCGCGGCCGCTCTCGCGTTCGCACTAACGTGCTTCGGCGATGACCTGTTGGGGAAGCGAATGTGCTCGCTGCGGCGGCGAAGCACGGAAACGCTTCCATGGCGAACTCGCAGAGTTCGCTAGCGCGCGGGGGTTCCGCGCCTGAGGTGTTGAGTCCAGAATCTCCGAGTTGCGCGAGCGCCGCGTGCTGCCGATCGTCGCCCATTTGGAGCGTGGACACTTCGTGACGATGGTTGCACTCTAAAAGAGGTTCGGTGGCCTACTTCGATCCGAGTCAAGGTGCGATCGTGAACCTGCCTCAAGCGAAGTTTGAGCGCATGTGGTCAGGTCGGGCGCTTTTGCTCGTGCCTCACCACCCGCTCGACCCACAGGCGAGTAGCTGCCGGGACTTGAGACGGCAATGATGTTTCAATACCACGCACGCCGCGTCCAGATCTTAGCCGCCGTTCTGCCCTGCAGCGCCTGCGGTGACGAAAAATCTTGCGGATGCACCGCGACGCTCTCGATCGCAGGCGATTGCACGACTTGGCAACGCCCCGCGAGGGGAATCGACGGCGGCCGGCCGCTGCGCGGCGCATCCAGTAGCTTGGTTGACCCCGGGCCGCGCGAGCGCTTGCTCGCGCTCGCGCCAATCGAGTCCGCGACGAACTCGTCAATCTCGGCGTCCCCAGCTTCTTGGCTCCCAGCGCTGAAGCCGATCACGATCGGTATTCCGTACTCGCGCACACTGCGCGCGACCGTCGCCCAGAAGTCGGGACCACCGTCGGGCTTGGAGAACTGGCGGGGCAGTGGGGCGAGCCTTGAGCGAAGCGAATGAGCCCTAGGCACTCGATTCCAAGGAAGGCGCACGGTCTTCCCACCAGCACAGACGCCGTCCATGACCGGGCAGAGGCCACCGCGGACCAAGACTTCGCCGGGAGCGCAGGCGCCGTCGGGCTTCGTCCCCGATGGTCGACTTCGGTGCCCTCACGGCGCTAGCCGCGGATGAACCAACCGACCGCAACGCCGACCGCGGCGGCAACCGCCGCTGGATCGCCCGCCTGGGAATCACCGGGGGCCCCACCGCATCCACGCCACCGAAAGGGCAACCGCAAGCGCGCCGGCTCCAAGAAGGACGACGTACGTCGCGAGCAACGGTTTGCCAAGTCGGCGGACGGCTGAGTCACGGATCGCATCCAGCAGGCCGCGCACTTGTCACCCTCGATGCAGGGCGGCGAGACCGACGATGACCGCACCCACGGCGATGCCCATCGCGATCTGAACCGCAGCGCCCTGAGCGAGTGTGAGCTCGTCCCGGCCATTGCTCACGGGAGACACGAGTGGAGTTGGCTCCCAGTCCGGGTCGGGCTCAGCCTCGGGTGCTACCGGGTCGGCGGCGTCGGCGCGATGTTCCGCGGCTTCGCGATACGGTCCCCGCTTCGTCATAGCAACCAGCTTGCTAGCTTGAAGACCGTCGCGAACGTCGCACCCACGAGGGCGAAGACCACCACGTCGATGGCGAGCATCTCGCGCCGATTGATGGGGCCCGACCGCATGCTGGGAGAGTATCATGTCGGTGTGTCTCGCTCGGCTCTACCCGTTGATGCGGTCGAGCGGGCCATCGAACAGAGCCCGCCCGACGGCATGAAGGAGGCGGCGCAACTCGCCCTGGAGACCGCACTCCAAACCGCCAGCATCAATCCCGCCGGGTACGAGGTGATTGTTCACGACGACGAGCTCGTCGGGCCGATGGTGTTCGTGGTGCTCCCGGACGGAAGTAGCTGCCCCTTACCGGCCCTCGAAGCGAAGCTCACCGCTCCCTAGGACGACGCCCCATCAAGGTTGCCGCTTCTTTCGCTTTGGGCTGGGCCTCATCTCACGCGCTCGTCGCCCGTAGACCTGCTCGCCCGTGTCCGGATCGAAGTTCAGCCTCGCGTCGTCGCCCTTCAGCCGCGTCGCCGCCTCGTCGTAGGCGACCGCTGCAGCCACCTCGTCAGCGAACGTACCCAAATGATGCTCGCGTCCTTGGTGGGCGATCTTCGCGCACCAAAGGCCCGCAGTTTTCGACTTCCGGACTCCCCGGAATTTGCTCTGCGTCGTGGCCTTTCGAGCTTTCTGGGCCAAGCCTCGAAGCGTCTCCGCATCGGCAGGCTTCACACGCCGCCGTGGGAAGTTCAGCCTCGCCTTCTTGCCGACGTAGAAGCGCGCCGCACGGTCACACGCCAGCCCCGCTTCCGCTTCCGTGGCCCAATCCCCCAAGTAGAGCCCAGACTTGTCATCCACGGCGATGCTGGCAAACCAGGGTCGCTTGAGGTCCCCAGGGCGGAAGTAGACGCCTCGATACTTGCTGGTTCGCGTCTCGCCGCGTCGCTCCATGCGGAGTTGCTCGAGTGAGGCCGGTCGAGACTTGCGGCGCGGAAAGTTCAGCAGAGCACGCGAACCTCCGAGATGCTTCACGTATCGGTCGTACGCCACGGCGGCGGAAGCCTCCTTGTCGAAAAACGCCACGAAGACACCCCCGAACTGGACACGCCATTGTCTCTCGCGGGTCGACCACGAGACCCCTCGATATCGCGAGGTCGAATTCTTGGCGTGCTCTTCGCTGGCGAGCTTCCGGAGTCTCTCCGGCGACGACGGGCCGAGCTGTCGTGCCACCCTCGGAAACACGAGTGGCCGGTCGAGGCGGAAGTGGAGAATGGCGCGATCGCGAGCCACCGCCGCGGCACGTTTCGTGTCCCACCGGCCCAGATGGTGGCTACGGCCAGCGAACGTGATCCTCGCCTCGAAGCGGGTCGTGGTCGACGTCACGGCGGGGCGGATCCGTTTGCCTCCGGCCACGGTTCACCACGGGGTCGGGGTCACGCTCAAGGCCAGGCAGAGGGCGAAAATCCCGAGGGCCAGGACGGACACCACGAGCAGCTCCTGCCGCGCCGACATGGGTCGATGCTACACTGCTTCCCGATGGGTCGGAACGACGCGACGCCCGAGAACTGCTGGCTCTGCGACGAGGAGCGTGGCGAGGCGTGCCACGTCCACGAGGAGCAGGACGCCGAGCCGTCAGGGTGGAGCATCGATGTCGAGGAATGACTTCGTCGTCCGCGTCGCTTTCGCGCGTGACGTTGACCCACCGACAGCGCATCTCGGACAATGGCGCATGTACGCGTGGCAACGTTCCGGTATGCGTCGAGCGCCATCTCAACCAGGACTTGGAGTCTCTTTCCGCTCGACTACGATCCGGCCGAGGGAGTCTCTAAAAGCGACGAACTTGACAGCGCGTGCTCGAGCCTGGTGGTCCCGGTCGTCGCCTTGCGTTCTCAACCATTAACTCCGGATCACGCAGCGGCGATGCAGCATGGTTTTCGTAGACGCTTCCGAGTCTCGAGCCCGGGCGAGTAGCGTCGAAGCTGCCGAATGAGTCGGTTGCCCGCATGCTCAAGTCGGCGTTCAACTGCTCATGCCTGCGAGTGAGACACTCGAAGTTGGGCCATGTCTGCACTCCGGAGCTGCGCCGGCTTGAAGGCTCGTCGATCCGTTCGGAGCGAGTCAGCCAGCACGAGCGTGTCGCGACGGTCGTCTTCGGCTCGCGACACGACCTACCGGTCACAGAACCGCTCCGACTGTTTCGGGTTGATGGCGAAAACGGCGATGCCCTACTCGACCAGCGTATCAACGACCGCGTCATTCGGGGTCTCGATGACGACGGGCCAGTCGTCCTGGGTGACCTCCGGAAAGCGCCAGCAGCTTCAGCGCGAGACGCTTAAGCGTTATGACGACGGACACCGCCCCCTGCGGCCGCCACCTCGAAACAGCGGCTCAATGTCTGGCGCTCCTTGGACGGTGGAATTGGCGCCTGCCCCCGCCACGAAATCACGTCAGGTGTGGGACTTCGCTGGGCTCCGAGTGCGATCGACGCCGCGCTTGTCCAGCTTCCTCCCGCGTGTGTCACGTCCTCTACACAACGAAAGTTGTTGACTCTGACAGGAATTGCAGGGAGCCTAGTTGTCGCTGATGGGCGTACCCTTGAAGAGAGTAGGCTTGGTGCTTGCCGTTGGAGGCGTGCTGGCGGGTACTGTCCTGTACATGGTTCACCGTCTTAGTGAGCAAGATGCTATGATTGTTGGACTAGCCGCATCTGTTCGGCGCTCACCAGCATCGTCGAACCCCAATTTGCCCCTTCAGCCAAGAGTTATCGTCTATGAACGCGAAGCCCCCCGCGGCGCCCAGAACGCCGCGGAGACTTCAGACGGTGGGGGTCCTCGGACCGTAGAGCGTCACGACGACGAAGCAACTTCTGAGAGCCGCTCCGACGCACAGCGCCTGGCGGAGTACGAGGGCTGGTACAACGGAGCGAAGTCCACGTTCGAAAGTCAACCGATCGACAGCGCGTGGGCTGCCGCAACCGAGACACAGCTGGAAGGTTTTATCGCCCACCACCTAGAATCGGTGGATCAACCGGTGCCCGTTGCCATGTGCCGCCAGAAAACTTGCGCCGTGGAACTTGGAGACTCAACCTCCGACAAGAAGTTGATGGTCTCCAAATTGAAGCTCGTCGCGTACGAAATGCGTCGAGCCGGGCATGACGTTGGTACCGCGGTGTCGCATGTTCCAGCGTCGTTCGGTGGCGATGATCGCGTGACGGTGTACTTTCAATTCTGAGACCAAACAACAAGCGCGGGAGCTAGAATCCAATGAAGAAACAATACACCAGAATCGTTGGCGCTGGCGGCTTGGCCGCGTGCTTCACGTTGATCGCGTTGGAGCTGAGCGCGGCGTCAACCGTCCGGTGGCGGCAGAATGGGCTCGGTTGCCGGCCACGGACAAGTCCGATCTGCGTGGAGAAGTTCAATAGCGACCGTGGAGTAGAACTTCAGGCGACAAGCGGTTCCTTTAGCTGCATCATAGATTGTCCGCTGCCAACAGGAAAGGAGCTCGTAAGCCTGCCCCTTGACCCATTTGACGATCATGACATTGACAAGCTGCGAACGAGTGTTGAGGCAAGCTGGTCCGGCGGCGGCACGCGCTTCTATAATGCATCGTTGACCGCAGTCGACCCTTCGTCGATGAATGCTTGTTTGTGCGACTCAGACGATCATACCTACACAGCAACGCTCCAACAGTTCACATTTGACCTGAAGTACGATGGCGATGGTGGCACTGGGGACGACTGTGGAAGTTGTTCGAGCATAGGCAACGCTGAGGTGCCCGGATCATGGGTCCTGACCAGTTCGCTGATCGTTGCCCCCGACTCGACTGCGGAGGTCGTTCGACTCAATGTGCAAGACGTCAGCAGCGCTACGGACGACCACCCGTGTTCGAATGGCCCTGTGTGTGCTCCTTGATTGATCTAGCAACTACTAAGGCGGCGTCCGAGAACAATGGAAACGTGATGCGCTGGAAACGGGATGGAAACGCTGGGTCGGTGCAATCAATGCATGACGCAGATCGACGACTCACGAGTTGAGTAGATCTCCCAGAAGTTCGCGTTGTTGTCGCCGGCCATGGACGAGCGGCAGACGCGGCCGTGGCTCGCCGCCGAGGCGAGGGCATTGGGGAGGGGAAGCATCGCGGTGGTGACGAGAGCTGCTTCGCAAGCGCATCTGGCTTGGCGCTCGAGAGCTTGAAGACATGGCTCGAAATCCCGCCGGAGGAGCCACCCCAGTCACAGCGGATCCGACGTCCGGGGTGGTGCCCCTCTGTGCCAACGTGGGTGAGACACCAAAAAATTTCGTAATTACTGACAAGGGCGAGAAGGTGTCTCTTGCATGTTGACGACAGAGAACGGGAAGGCGACTGCCGATCCTGAGGTTTTGGAGAAGGCCAAGCGACGGCGTTTCAGCGCAGCGAAGAAGCTGCAGTTCCTTCGGGAGTACGA
>JAJDAH010000180.1 GCA_029261965.1 Polyangiaceae bacterium | reverse complement strand
AGCGAGCCCATCTTCTGTAGCTATGCGACGACCGAGCCCGCGGCAGGCAGCGACGTTGCCGGCATGCAGACGCGATTCACCCGGCACGGGGACGACTTCGTGCTCAACGGGCAGAAATGCTGGATCACGAACGCCACGCTCGCCAGCTTCTACGTCGTGTTCGCGACTGCCGATCCCGAGATGAGGCACAAGGGCATCGCGGCCTTCATTGTCGATCGCGATACGCCCGGAGTGAAAACCGGCAAACACGAAGACAAACTCGGCCAGCGGGCGAGCGATACGGCGACAGTGCACTTCGAGGACGTGAAGCTCGGCAAGGAGCAATTGTTGGCGCCCGAAGGGCGCGGTTTCAAGCTCGCCATGGAGACGTTCAACCAAACTCGCCCAGACATCGCCGCCGGGGCCGCGGGATTGATGCAACGATGCCTCGATGAGTCCGTCGCCTACGCCAAAGAAAGAAAAACCTTCGGAGTCCCCATCGCCGAGCACCAAATGGTGCAAGCGATGCTCGCTGAAATGGCGATCCGGATCGAAGCGACGCGCCTGCTCTACCAGAAGGCCGCGTGGAACCTCGACAACGGGGTCCGCGAGCCCATCGTTTCGAGTTTCGCCAAGGGGTTTGGTGCGGACGCCGCGATGCAAACCGCCACGGACGCCGTCCAAGTCTTCGGCGGCAACGGATACGTCAAAGATTACCCCGTGGAAAAACTGATGCGAGACGCCAAGGTCTTTCAGATCTACGAGGGCACCAGTCAAATCCAACGGCTCGTGATCGCGCGGCAGCTGTTGGCTTGAGCCGATTCAGACCGAACGGCCGAGCGGCCCGTCAGTGCAATATGGTGCAGATCGCGGTGCGCCCGGGCGAAGTCGGCGTTTGAGCAACCGGCCACGAGATGGTAAATTATGTGCCTTCCAAAAGCCGCTTTCTTCACCTGTCGCGCCCCCACCCTCGCCTAGAAAATGCACGTGGCTCGCGCCGCCACGGTGCGGAGAGAAATATCATGCACAAGCAGCTCGGATTGGCTCTCGGCGTCCTCGTCCTGTCCTGCGGCTCCTCCAGCGACGGGAACTCCGGAACCAACGTTCCGCCCGGAACGACCGCAGCCGAATCGAAGCTGGTGACGGGGCTCTTGCTTCGAGAAGTCTCGATCTACCAGGCGCTGAAGACGCCGCTCATGATCGCATTCGAGACCGGTCCGCCAAACGTGCCGATCGTCCAGTCTCGCCCGGCAGCGCTCAGGGTCTTCGTGGAACCGACAGAGGATTGGGTGCCCCGCGAGATCGTCGCGCGACTCGAAATGGAGACGGTGTCGGGGCAGATGTTCCCGGTTCAGGAGCTCCGGGGTTTCATCGATGGGGTCTCGGTCGAAGAGGACTTCGCCACCACGTTCAACTTCACGATTCCACCCGAGCAGATGACCGCGGACGTCGGCTACTCCGTCACCTTGCTGGAGGCTGACCCGACGGTCGAGCACCCTGGCATCGACAACTTCGCCCATTGGCCCCCGGACGTCGCAAAATCGCTGATCCCGACTGAGAACGCCGGGGGTCCCCTCGAGGTCGTCATCGTGCCGATTCGATACGACGCCGACGGATCGGGCCGCCTCCCGGACCTCGGCGAGGACCAACTCACGCGGATCCGGGATGCCTTCATGGCCATGTACCCGGTCCCGGATGTGGTCATCAGCATTCGGTCGAACCCGCTACCCTTCGGCCTCGCCGTAGAACCGAGCGGCGGCGGCTGGGGCGAGCTGTTGAACCGCGTGCTCGTGCAGCGAGGCACCGACGGTGTTCCTCCGAACGTCTACTACTATGGCATGTTCAACCCCACCGACAGCATCTTCGCGTTCTGCGGGCGCGGATGCATCGGAGGCCTGAGCCCGCTCGTCGACGAGGACGCCGCGTTCCTCCGAGGAAGCATCGGGCTCGGCTACGGCGGCAATTTCGCCGGCGCAAACTCGACCAGCACTGTCGTGCACGAGATTGGACACGCCCACGGCCGAGAGCACGCGCCCTGCATGCTCGGTGGCCAGCAGAGCGACAGAAATTACCCGCACCCGAACGCGGAAATCGGCGGCTGGGGCTTCAACATCGTCTCGAACGAGCTCGTGAGCCCCGGAAACGTCCGAGACATCATGGGTTACTGCCAGCCGTATTGGGTTAGCGACTACACCTACACCGCGCTGTTCCGGCGCACTCAGTTCGTCAACAGCGTCGCCCAGGTGATTCGACCCGACGGCGCACCGACCGCATATCGCATGTTCTCGGCCGACGCGGACGGGCGACTGCGCGGCGGAGACGCGCTGCCGCTCGACGCCGCACCGATTGGCGAGCCACGGAGCTTCGAGCTCGTCGATGCAGCTGGCGCCCCGGCTGGGTCCCTCCGCGGAAACTTCTACGCCTACGATCATCTGCCCGGCGGGATCGTGCTCGTCGCGGAGAAGGACCTCGCCATCCCGGCCATCGAATACACCGGCAAAGTCGTCGCATTCTAGAGAGCCGACTGATTCCCTCGCGCGTGGGGACGGCCTGATAAGCTCGCCCCGTGATTGTGCTGGCCCTCTTCCTGTTCGGGGGAATCGCCTTCTTGGTGGGGCTATACTTCCTCTTCATCAAGGCCGTCGACCGGTACGAGCCCGAACCTTGGTGGCTTCTGATCCTGTGCTTCCTCTGGGGCCTGCTCGGGGCGACGACCTTCGCGATCATCGGCAACCAGATCGGAGGGTTCGCGGTAGGGCTCGCCCTCGGCGACAGCCCTTTGGCCGACGGTACCACGGCTTCGGTCGTCGCTCCCCTGGTGGAGGAGAGCACCAAAGGCATTGGAGTCCTGTTCGTTTGGGTCTTGTCGGCCCTGTGGCTCAAGGAGCTCGATGGCCCGCTGGACGGTGCGATTTACGGAGGGGTCATCGGCCTCGGCTTCACCATGCTCGAGGATTTCCTCTACGTGGGTGGCGCGCTCGGTGACAGCGCAGGTCTTGGCGTCGCGGTCTTCACGCTCCGCACGGTTTTTGCCGGATTCGGGCACGCCTCGTTCACGGCGATGACTGGCCTCGGGATCGGGATTGCGGCCGAGTCGAAGAGCGTGGCGATCAAGGTGATCGCCCCAATCGGCGGGTGGTCAGCGGCAGTCGGACTGCATTTCCTTCACAACTTCCTCGTCAGCTTTTTCGGCGGCTATGGCCTCGTTGTCAAGCTGCTGATGTTCTGGACCTTCGACTTCATCTTTCTGTTTCTGATCATCGTGCTGGTCTTGCGCGACCGGGCAATCATCATGCGTGGCCTCGCCGGTGAAGTCGGCCAAATCCTGCACCCCAAGGAGCTCCAACAAATCACGAACCTCTACATGTTCGTGCCGTTCTGGAACTTCTTTGCGCTATCGGGAGACGAGCACGGCTACTGGCCCAAACGAAAGAAGCAACTGGCTCTCATCAACCTGGCCTTTCTCAAACGACGAACGGATCGCGGGGAAACCGGCCTCGATGCTCGGGAACGGGACCTGCGGCATCAAATTCAGACCGCCAACGAGCAGGGGATCTTCGTAGGCAAGCGCTGACAGCGGAGTTTTGACCCGTAAGTGGGTCACCGCCTGTGGGTCGGGTAGGCTCGGGCCCCGTGCGGCCCCAAGGCAAGTTGGCCCGACTCCGGCGAGACCCCCGTCGCGTGCGCCTCGTTGCCATCGGCGCCTTGGCGATATTCGCCGGGCTCTTCGCCCCGCGGGTGGACGCCCAAAAGGGTGGCACCGCCGAAGCATTCATCGTCACCCCGGACATGGTGGCGCCGAAGTACCGCATGTTTGCAGAGGCGGGCGATTTGGCCCTCAAGAACAGCGTCGTCACCGCCGTGGTTCGAAAAAGCGACGGGTGGTTGGTCGACTTCTTTCCCAATTCGCCTCGTCCCCCATCGTCTCCCCAGCTCAAACGATACAAGAGCGTCGACGGCCTCTGGTTTCTGCGGTCCTACGTTCACGACGGTCGCCTGCCGAAGAGTTTGTTCGCCAAGGTCGTGCGAACGAAGGGCCAGGAGATCGAAACGGTCGGTGAGCTTCGGCTCGGCGCCGGAGTGCTCGAGGTCACGACGAGCTACCGACTCGCCGGCGATCAGCCCCGCCTCGTCATTACGAGCAACTACAAACACAAGTCCGGCGGCAGCGTCAGCCGCCTGTGGCTCGCCGATCGACTGAAGTGGGGCAACACCGACTACTTCGTCGACGGGGTGCGCAAGACCCGACCGACGTTCGCCGGCTCCGGGCGGTGGGTCGGCCGTCGCGGAGCCAGCGGGGATCTCAAACTGGAAACGCTCGGCTCGAAGAAAATGCAGATCGGATTCCAGCGCCTGTTCTACGGACTCGCACCGGCGATCGAAGTGAAGTACGCCCGCGCGACGATCGCCCCAGGGGAAACGGCCGTCGTGCAGCGGGCACTGACCTACGAGACCATCTCCACGGCCCAGGTGCCGCAAAAACCCGAAGGACTGCTCGAAGCCACCCTGACCGACGAAAACGGTCGCCAGCTGGCCGCGAAGCTAACGTTCCGCGGCATCGAAGGCACCAGGAACCCGAACTTCGGCAACGATGGCGACGAAACGGGCGTCAACCGATTCGCGTGGAGCGGCCTTGGTGAGTTCAAACGAAAACTGCCGGTCGGTCGCTACAACGTCCTCGCGACCTCGGGCATCGAGCGAGACGCCGCCACGTGGGACGTCACCATCGAAAACGGCGTGACGACGCGCGTGGCCGGCAAGTTGCCGAGGGTCATCGAAACTCCGGGACAAATTTCGGCGGACTTGCACCTGCATCAGGCCCCGAGCGTCGACGCGGACGTCGCCTGCTCGTCACGCGTCATCTCCGTCGCCGCCGAGGGGCTCGAGTTCGCCGTCGCCACCGACCACTACGCGATTACGGACCTCCAGCCGACGGTGGACTACCTCATCAAGGCCGGCCAACTTGCCTCACGCGTGCTCACGCTGCCGGGCACCGAGGTCAGCACGACCGAGAACCTTTTCGGCCACTTCAACCTCTACCCGACGCCGCTCGACGCGAAGATCGACTATTCGGACACGACGCCGAAGCAGCTGTTCGCAGAAATGAGGAAGGCGGCGCCCGGCGCGATTCTGCAGGTCAACCATCCCCGTTGGAGCGTCATCGGCTACTTTCATCGATATCGGATGGATCCCACGTCGGGACGGATCCCCGCAACGTTCAAGGACGAATACGACCCCGACTTCGACGCCATCGAGATCTTCAACGGGCTCGACGCGACCATGGAGCCTCGCATCCGCCAGGTCATCGCCGACTGGACACATCTACTCGGCCAGGGACGCCGCTATACGGCGACGGGCAACAGCGACTCGCACAAGCTCGCGTTTCATGATCCTGGACTGCCTCGCAACTTGATTCGCTACGGCACCGCCAAGACGGACGCCGACGACCTCGACGCGGATCCCGCCGCCGTAATTCGCGCCGTCAAAGACGGACACGTGACCGTGACGAGCGGTCCAGTCGTCGACATCAGTATCGACGGCGTCGGGCCCGGCGGCACGGTTCGGGGCAAGGGCAAGCGCGTGAAGCTCTACATCCGCGTCCGCGCCGCACCGTGGATCGATGTGCGTGAGGTCGAGGTGCTGCTCGGGAGCCAGGGAAACCGAGTCCGCTGGATCCCGATCAAGCCGACGAAGGACGTCGTGCGGTACGAGAAGACCATCGAAATCGTGGCGCCCGGCAATACTTTCGTCATAGTGCTCGCGAAGGGCGTTCGTGCCCTGCCGAACGTGTTCATGCCGGAAACGAAACCCTTCGCGTTCACGAACCCGATCTTCATCGAGCCTTGATTGCTCGGGCGGCCCGCTCAAGGTAGCTTTCCAGGGTGTTCGGGATTTCCTTCACCGAGATCGCGGTCATCGCCATGGTCGCCCTGGTGGTGGTCGGCCCGCAAAAGCTTCCGGGCATGCTGCGTACGGTTGGTGGTTGGGTAGGCAAGCTCAAGCGGTTGACGACCGAGGTGCGGCAGCAGACCGGTATCGACGAGATCCTGCGGATGGAGGGCATCGACGGCGGGATGAACGAGCTGCGCTCGATTTTGCGCGGCAACGTGGGCACGAGTGTCCGGGGCTCTGCGCGAACGGCCGGCGGCGACGAGGATCCCTACGCCGAGAGCGTGGAGTACGATCTCTCTCGCGAATACCCCACCGAAGGGCCCGACTCCTACGACGCGCTGCCCGACGACTTGGTCGCCGACGAAGACGAAACCGACGGGGACGGTCCAGTCACCCCTGACTCCGTCCCGCCCGAGCCCCCGCCGGGCCCGACCGAGCCCGCATGAGCGAAGATCCCGAAGAACAGCACACCATGACCTTTTGGGAGCACTTGGCGGAGCTCCGTTCCCGCATCGTCAAGATGGCTATCGCATTCATCATCGGCGCGGGAGTGGCGTGGTGGTTCAAGGAACCCTTGCTCATCTGGCTCACCAAACCGTTCGTGTCGGCTTGGAATGCGGGTGAGCTGAGCGGCGGGGTCACGCTCCATTTCCCCGCGCCGCAGTCGTTGTTCGTCGCCTACATCAAGCTGTCTGCGTTCGCGGGGTTCGTGCTGGCGCTTCCGATTCTCTTGTACCAACTCTGGGCTTTCGTCGCGCCGGGCCTCTATTCGAACGAAAAGCGGTTGGGGCTGCCGTTTGTGGTCGCTTCGTGCGGGCTCTTTTTGGCGGGCGGCTACTTCTGTTGGCGCGTCGCGTCGCCGATCGCCTTTCAGTATTTTCTGAGCTTCGCGGGTCCCGTGGGAAGCGACGCGTTGAACGTGCAGCCGACGGTGATGATCGACGAGTACATCGCCTTCGTATCGCGAATGATCATCGCGTTCGGGGTCGTTTTCGAGCTACCGGTGCTCGTGTTTTTCCTGTCGGTCGCCGGCCTCGTCAACCACCGGCATCTGATCCAATTCAGCCGCTATTTCGTCGTCGTCGCGTTCGTGCTCGGCGCGGTCATCACGCCGCCGGACCCGATGAGCCAGCTGCTGCTCGCCATCCCGCTCTGCATTCTGTACGTCATCAGCATCGGCATCGCGTGGATTTTTCATCGACGCCGCACCCGCGAAGAAATCGCGACCTGACGGCTACTTCGGAATCGCGATCTCGGTCGCGCAACCGAACTGCACCTCGATGCTGAGGGCGTTCGACCCACGGATCGTGTTCGTGCACGTGTCCGGACACGCAAACACCTTCGTCGGGTTGATGTTGTCGTCGTAGTACCAGCCGTCCAGAACCGTTGCACACTGGGACGAGTCGCTGACGAAGCCCAGGGTCTTCTGCGTGCCGCCGCCAGTGAAGACGACGTTGACGAGGGCCGGATCGATTTGCATGCCGGTCATCGGAATGTCCCATTCACACGCCAGCGGGCTTCGAGTCACGGTCGACGTCGCCACCTGGTCGAAGATGGGCTGAAAGTTCTGGGAGCAGAGGTCCCCGCCGATGCCCATCGTCTGAATCGTCAAGTCGCGATAGACCGTTCCCTCCGCCGCGGAGATGAACGCGCAAGGTCCGGGTCCCAGGAGGCCCGCGAACGAGAAAATCGCATTGAAAACCCAGTTGCCGGGTGAAAATAGGTTCGGATCGAGCCCGTTGACCGCGTTGGTGAAAGTCCCGGCATTGCTGTTGCTGTTGTCGTCGGTCACGACCAAAAACGACTTCAGGGCGTTCGGCCGCATCATCGGTTGCCATTGGCTGAAAGTGTTGATGATGACGTCCAACGCGTTGTTGCTCCCGACCCCCTGATTCACGTGAAGGAAGTTCGGCATGTTCGTGTCGTTAGGGCATGCCTGCCCCGAACCGAGAGGTCCCGGCACGGTGATGTCGCAACCGCTGATCATCACGAGATGCACGTCGATGCCGCTGTTCTGAATCGCCGCGACCAGCCCGGGCATCGCCGCCTGAGTCCAACCGGCCTCCAAGTCCATGCTGCCGGAAGTGTCGACGGCGACGATGATGTCCACTGGTGCGCGTCCGGTTTCCGTCTCCTCTCGAATGCCGGCGCAAGCGTCCATGATCGGGCCACCGCCCGCCCCCATGCCACCGGTCCCGCCGAATCCGCCGAAACCACCGCCCGCGCCGCCCTGTCCGCCAGCGCCGCCTCCGATGAGGCCACCTTGCCCCATTCCCGAGACGCCACCCGCAGCGACGCCGCCAACGCCGCCAAACGGTTGCCCGTCGGCGCCGCTGTCGCCACCGCTGCCACCGCAGCCAGCCGCAGTCATGGCCCCTGCGGAGCCGACGAGAGTCAAGAGATATGCAAGTGACTTGAACAGATCCACGGGGACCTCCGGGGGCGGTGAAAAACAAGAACGGGAGCGGCGCGTCGCGAACACCCGTATTCTACGCCGAAGCCGATCGGGTTCAAAGCCGATGGCCAGATCTCATCCCGGGCACACTCGAAATCGGCCTGGTTCGAGCCGCCCTGGCACACCCAGGGGGACCGGCCGATTGACGGTCCCGTGCCCGATTGGCAGCCCCGCCAGCACCGGCACCCGAAGCGTCGAGAGCCGCTCGCGGAGCACTTCTGAGGCGGAAATCCCGTATCGCCCGGGCCCGCAGTCCGTCATGTCGCCCAGCACGACCCCAGCGACTCGGTCCAGAGCACCTGAGGAGATGAGGGCGGTCAGCATCCGGTCGAGGCGGTACGGGGCCTCGGAGACCTCTTCGAGAACGAGCAGCGCCCGGCTGGGCATTCTGAGCCGGCCGGCGGCATGGGCGGCATGCAACATGCTCAAATTCCCGCCGGCGAGCACTCCCTCGACGGTCCCGCTGACCCACGTTTTCAAGCCCGTGAAATCTCGACATCGGTGCGGCGCCTCGAGCGCTTCACACCACTCGCGGCGAGCCGGCTCCCATCCACGGCCCATGCCAGCCACGTTGTGCGCGTGCAAGGACGCGACCCCCACCCGCGCCGCCTCCACGTGCAGCAGGGTGATGTCTGAAAAACCGACAATCCACTTCGGCGCTCGACGGAGCGCCGACCAGTTCGCCCGGGCCACGATGCGGCTGAGCCCGTAGCCGCCGCGCGCGGCGAGGATAGCCGCCGTATCCGGTTCGCTGAGCGCCCCGTCGAGCTCCGACGCCCTTCGTGCATCGCTTCCAGCCAGAAACCCTTGCCGTTCGAAAATCCCCCAATCGAAGCGCACTCGGTACCGTTCACCCAGCCAACCGATGCCGCGTAGAACGAGCGCACGGTCGAAAGGCCCCGACGGCGCGATGACTCGAACCGTGTCGCCCGGTCGCAGCGGTCGGGGCGCTATCACGACAGCTACCGTAGCTGAAGGGGCGCGGGGGGAGCCATTTCCGGGCTCAAAACGAGGGGTATGGATGAGCGTCGATCCCGACCGACCCATGCACTACAGTGGGTCGACGAATATGAGGGAGCCGAGCAACGCCCTCGCACGACTCACCGATCTCGCGGCCAACGACGTCATTCCGCTGGCCCAGCGCCTTTATGGCGGCGCCGTGCGAACAGCCGATGATTTGGCCCTAAAAATGCTGGGCTCGGACTTCGACGACCGCTCGGCGCAACTGCGCGCGCACTACGAAGAGGTTGGCGGAGACCCTTTTGGCATCGACCCGGACACGGCGAAGTACGCCGTGGTGGCGGCAGCTTTTTTTCATCGCTTCTGGTTTCGCACCTCGGTGCACGGCGTCGAAAACGTTCCCGCAGGTCGGGTCTTGCTCATCGCCAACCACTCGGGCCAGGTGCCCATCGATGGCGCAATCATCGGTGCCGCGATGTTCCTCGACGCCGATCCGCCGCGACTCATTCGCGCCATGGTCGAAAAATGGGCCGTGACCCTTCCCTTCGTCGCCACACTTTTTGCGCGAGTCGGCCAGGTCGTCGGCGTGCCGGAAAACGCCAGACTGCTGCTCAAGCAAGGCGAGCCGCTCCTCGTGTTCCCCGAAGGCGCAAAAGGTGTCTCCAAACCGTTCACCGAGCGCTACCAGCTCACGGACTTCGGTCTCGGGTTCATGCGGCTCGCCATCGAAACCAATACCCCGATAGTGCCAGTCGCCGTCATCGGCGCCGAGGAGCAATTCATCAACTTCGGCAACGTAAAGTGGGCGGCCCGCGCGCTCGGCGCGCCGTCGTTCCCGATCGTGCCCCAATGGCTCGTGCCCGGAGCCCAAATGCCGCTACCCACCAAGTATCACTTGCACTTCGGCGAAGCGATGCGCTTCAGCGGCGACCCCGACGACGACGACGCCGTAATCGAAGAGAAAGTCTGGGTAGTCAAACAGACCATCCAATCGATGCTCAATCGCGGCCTGAAAAAACGAAAGAGCATCTTCTTCTGAGCTCCCGCCGAGATGCCCGACGCACCCCGCAAGCCCACTCCCTCGTCGCTCTTGCCCCCTCCCGGGCACCCGAAGCGCAAACGGAACGAAGAAAAGCGCCGAGCGGCGCGGCGCTCCAGCGACCTGACCCCGCCGAACAGCGTCGACACCGAGCGCGGCACCGTCGTCATCACGGGGATCTGCGGTCGTCTCGGCCGCAGACTCGCCCGCCAGCTGCATCGCGAGCGGCACGTAATCGGAGTCGACCGGCGCGATTTCCTCGACCGCCCCAAGGACATCGAACACTTCCAGATCGACGTGCGACGGAAGAAGACTCAGGACATTTTCCGCCACGGCGAAGTCGCCGCCCTCGTGCATCTCGGCGTGATGCACAACCCGCGCGGCAGCGACGAAGACCATCACACCTGGAACGTCGCCGGATTCCAGAAACTGCTCGACTACGTCGGCCAGTACAACGTGCCAAAAGTCGTGTTGCTCTCGAGCGCCAACGTCTACGGACCGCGCCCGGAGAATGCCCATTTCTTGAAGGAAGACGCGCCACTTTTGGCCGCCGGCAAGTTCAGCGAGATGCGGGATCTCGTGGAGCTCGACATGCTCGCGCAATCCTTCTTCTGGAAGCGGCCCGAAACAGAGACAGTCATCCTGAGGCCGACGCACATACTAGGCACGGTCAAGAACGCACCGAGCAACTACCTCCGGTTGAAAGTCGTCCCGCGACTCATGGGCTTCGACCCGATGGTCCAGGTCGTTCATCAAGACGATGTGGTCCGGGCGATCCGGCTCGCGCTCCAACCGGGAGTTCGCGGCATCTTCAACGTCGCCGGGCCCAAACCGCTGGCACTGAGCGAGGCGCTGACGTCACTCGGCCGCGCGACCGTACCGGTACCGCACCCACTCGCGGAGCGAGGGCTCGCCCGCATGTGGCGGTGGAGGATGACGTCGTTCCCTGCCCCAGAGCTCGATTTCATCCGCTACGTTTGCATGGTGGACGACACGCGCTCGCGGGAAGTTCTCGGCTACGAGCACAAGTACGACATCCAGCAGACGCTCTCCGCCGTGGACGACGAACGATGGGTTTGAAGTGCGTCATCGTGTCGTCGCTCGTCGTGCTCGTCGCGTGCGACGGGCCGACGGCAGAAAAGCCTCCCCCGCCTACGGGTAGCGCGGAGGTGCCGACCGCAGCGCCGAGAGCGCGCGGCGCGCACGTCGCTGGGTCTCCACTCGCAGAGCAAGATCGAATGGGATCGGGGCTTGGCACGACCGAGGACCCCGACGATCCGGATCTCCCGATGCCGGGCCCTGCTCCCATGATCAAGTCGCCGGACGGCGGGGGCGTCGAGCTTTGAAGGGTCTGTTTTGCTCGATCGCCGTCCTCTGGCTCGGCGCCTGCAATACGCGAAACGCGCTGCCACCGGGACCGGCACCTGAATACGAGCCGCCGCGCGTCGCTTCCTGGGAGGCGGGCCGAGCAGCGAGCGGTGACCCCTTCGACGAGGAAGCCGAGGGTGATTGGGTCGAAGAGGACCCGGTCGAGGACGCCGGCGCCCCACCTCTGGCCGTCGACGCGTCTCCGAGCTCCGCCGCGGACGCGACGCCCGAGTGAGCCTCGGCTTTCGATTTTGCTAGGATAACGCGAGAATTTCGAGGCGCCCCGTGAACGAGATACGCACGCTTGCCGAGCGCGCCAAAAGCGCCTCCCGCCGCCTCGCGGCGGCCGACCGGTCTATCAAAGACGAAGCGCTCCGGCGCATCGCGTCCCGATTGAGGCAGGAGGTCGACACGATCGGTCGAGCCAATGCTCGCGACACGGAACGCGCTCGTGCGGCCGGCATGGCCGACGCGATGGTCGACCGACTCGCTATGGGCCCGAAGGTCGTCGAAGCGACCGCCCAAGGTGTCGAGCACATCGTCACCCTTCCGGACCCGGTCGGCTCGCGCTCGGGCATGCAGCAGCTTCCGAACGGCCTGCTCGTCGGCAAGCAGCGGCTGCCGCTCGGCGTCGTCGCGATGGTCTACGAATCGCGCCCCAACGTCACCATCGACGCCGCGGCGCTATGCATCAAGTCGGGTAACGCCACCCTCCTACGCGGAGGAAAGGAAGCGAAAGAAAGCAATCAAGCGCTCGGCGAAATCCTCAAAGCCGCGCTCGAAGACGTCGGGCTTCCCGCCGACGCGGTGCAGATCATTCCGCCATCCGACCGCGAGGGGATCCGAGAGCTCGTACACCTGACCGGCCTCGTCGATCTCGCCATCCCGCGAGGTGGCGAGGGTCTGATTCGATTCGTGACCGAAAACGCTCGAGTGCCGGTTGTGCAACACTACAAAGGCGTGTGCCACCTTTTCTTGGACGACGGCTGCGATCACGCGATGGCGGCTGACCTCGCCGTCAACTCGAAAGCTCAGCGGGTATCGGTGTGCAACAGCCTCGAGTGCCTCCTGGTTCACGAAAACGAGGCCGAGACGCTGTTGCCTCTGGTCGTGGGAAGACTGCAAGAGGAGGGAGTCGAGGTTCGCGGGTGCCCACGAACCCGCCAGATCGTGTCGACCGTCGAAGTGGCCGGCGACGACGATTGGGGCGCGGAATTCCTCGCGAAGATCATCGCCGTGCGGGTCGTGCCCGACTTGGACGGCGCCCTCGAGCATGTCGCTCGTTACGGCTCGAATCACACCGACGCCATCTGCACCGAGAGTCACCGTCGAGCCCAACGCTGGCTCCGTGAAGTCGAATCGAGCTGCGTCCTGGTCAACGCCTCGACCCGATTCAACGACGGTTTCCAGCTCGGCCTCGGCGCCGAAATCGGTATCTCGACGTCGAAGATGCACGCCTACGGCCCGATGGGCCTGGAGGGGCTGACCGCCGAAAAGTGGGTGGTGCTCGGACAGGGACAGGTTCGCACTTCCTAGCGTGGCTCTTCGACAACGAAAAAAGACGGGCACTCGGCAGACGTCGACCTCGGGGCGGTCGCCGAGAAGTCGCGGCGGCGGCGATCCGCCCAAGAACGGCGAGGGTCCGCCCCAAGAAAGTCAGCGCGCAGCGTTGCTGGCTGCACAGGCCGGCCTGGACAAGAAGGCACTCGGCGTCGAGATCATCGACGTAACCGGAAAGGTCGACTACGCGGATTTTCTGGTACTGATGACCGGCCAGAGCGACCGCCATGTTTCCGCCATCGCCGAGGCAGTCGACGCGTCGCTAGGCGATGCCGGAGTGCCGGCGATCTCGACCGAAGGTCTCCCCTCGGGCCGATGGGTGTTGCTCGACTTCGTCGACGTCGTGGTCCACGTCTTCCACGGCGAGACCCGCGCGGTGTACGATCTCGACGGGCTGTGGATGGACGCGCGCCGCATCCCCGTGCCCGACCGCCCCGAAAACCCGTGAAGCTCATCGTCGTCGTCGTGGGCAAGCTCAAGGAGCGCGAGCTCCGAGCGCTCGTCGACGACTATGTGGAGCGGGTTCGACGCCACAGCGCCTGCGAAGAGATCGAAGTGCGGGACACAAAAAAGCTCGAAAAAGCGATTCCCACGGAGGCCTTCGTGGTCGCCCTGGATTCGGAGGGCGAGCTTTTGACCAGCAATGGTTTCGCCAAACGAGTCGACGAGTGGAGCAGCCAAAACAAGGGCATCATCGCCTTCGTCCTGGGCGGAGCCGAGGGCCTCCCCGACGCGGTCCTGAAACGCTCGGATTTCCGACTCAGTCTAGGCCGAATGACGCTGCCGCACCGGCTAGCGCGGCTCGTGTTGGCCGAACAGCTCTATCGGGTCATGACGATCCTCCGCGGCGAGCCCTACCCTCGCTGAGCCCGGGAGGAGCTACTCGTCGTCGTCGTCGATGATGTCGGAGTCATCGACGATGTCATCTTCGTCGATGAGCTCGTCGACTCCCGCGCCGTCTTCGTCGGTCATCGGCGGGCGGACTTCGGTGACGTCGCTCGGGCTGTGCCCTTCGAGCTCGCTGGTGTCCGTTCCCGGCAAGGTGGCGTCCGAGTCGTCGTCCGGCATCGGCATTTCGATGCCCGTGCTTGGCGGAGCCGTCGGACGCTCCTGCTCGTCGTCTTGTCGCGTTGCCTGAGCGAGCATTTCCGGCGTCACCTCGCCGACCATGGTTTCTTCCGGGTCGTCGTCACCCGAAACGACCGCCGCCGGCGGACCGGGGGGC
>JAJDAH010000179.1 GCA_029261965.1 Polyangiaceae bacterium | reverse complement strand
TGCACCGGACGAATTGCCGCGCCAGGATTCGCAAGCGCGCCTGTTCCACCGGTAGGTCGCGTCGTTGTGGGCACGTTCTGCGTCTTCTCGTCATGGGCTGGCGGCGTGGGCAGGCGACAAGATTGCCGCCGACGGCCCCGACCTACTGAGTTTGGCCGGTGGGCCACGGACTCTTCGAGTCGCGAGCGCTCCGCGATCGGGCTGGTCTCACCCACGAGTACGCAGCCTCGAAGCGGCTTCTCGAACGAACACGCTCGAAGCCAAGGCCGCCCGTCGGCGCTGGGTGCCAGATCTCGAGTTGTTTGCCGGCTACCGTACCGTCGCGGGCGCCGTCTCCATGGGGCACGGTATCTCCCTCGGGCTCACCGTGCCTCTGACGTTCTTCGACTACGGGCAGGGAGAGGCGCAGCGGGCGGACGCAAAAAGTCGGTTCGCCGAGGCGAAGGCGAGCCGCCTCAGACGAGCTCACACCGCCCGAATGAGCGCCGAGGCGGCGCGTCTTGCCGAGCTCGAGAAGGGCTTAGCCGCACTCGACCAGATGGTTAGGGATGGGTTGACCCTGCGCAAGAAAGCACGACTGCTGTATTCCGCCGATGAGGCGTCCATCGCAGAGCTCCTCGATGCGTATCGCGTCACCGAGGCGGTTCATCAGGCAAGAATCGATGCGATTGAAGAGATTCTGAACGCGCGGCTCGAGGTCATGAGCGCCGCTGGAACGCATTTCAACACTGCGCTGGACAAGGCCTGTGGCGCAAGCCCGCGACGAGGGCCTCGATGACCGCAACGAAACGGTGGGCCGCGACGGTCGGCATTGCTGTCGTCGCGCTGATTGGTTGCAAGCACGACCACAGCCACGGCGACCATCCACACGCACAAGGAAGCGAGGAGGCTGCTGACGAACCCGAGCCCGTTGCGATCACGAATTGGACAGAGCACCACGAGCTCTTCGTGGAGTTTCCACCGCCTTCGCCGGGCAAACCGGTAAAATACCACGCGCACGTCACGAGACTTCGAGATTTCCAGGCCGTGACCGAAGGCAAGTTCACGGTTCGTTTCAAGACGAGCGCGGGCGTTGCAACCGAAACCAGCATTGATGGCGTGGCGCGTGCAGGCATATTCACGCCTGAGGGGCCCGCTCCGACAGAAGGCACCTACACGCTCGAGATGGCCTACGCGATCGACGGCAAGACGGATGTTTTCGAATGCGGCAAAATCGTGATTTCGAGCAAGCCTCCTGAAGGCAACGATGAGGGTGGTGGGGCGATATCGTTCCTCAAGGAGTCGCAGTGGAAGATCCCGTTCGGCACGGCTTGGGCCGAAGAGCGCCCGATGGCCAAGGAGATCGAGCTCCCGGCGACCGTGGAGCCCGCGTCCGGCGACCAGCTCACCATCAGCGCGGCAACGGGTGGCCGGTTCTTCCACAATCGCAAGCGTACGCTAGCCGAGGGGCTCAATATCAAGAAGGGGGACATCATCGGCACGATCTCTCCCACTGTAGCGGGCGACGACTTCAGCCGGCTGCAGTTCGCCGTGGAGGACGCGCGTCTCGAGCGAAAGCACACGCAGCACGAGCTCGAGCGGATTGAGCCACTGGTCGCCCAAGGCGTGCTACCGCGACGCCGCCTGACCGAGCTGAAGCACGAGCTGCGCAGTCAGAACGCGAAGTTGAAATCAGCGCGACGGCGGTTGGGTCGAGTGGTCGCACCTGGCGGCGCCGGTGGCCTGGTCATGAAGTCAACGCTCGACGGCGTGATCGCCCACGTGATGGTGCCGAACGGCGAGCCCGTCGAGCCCGGTACTCCGCTCCTGCGCATCCGGGGAACGGAGCACGTCTGGATTCGGTCGCGCTTCGTCGCGCGGCCGGTTTCCGAGCTCGTCGATGCCAAACCTGCGGCGGCTCGTCTCGCTACGGGTGAACGCATCGATCTGGCCGGCGGGGATGCACGTTTTCTCTCGTCTCTACCCGTCATTGATCCCCAGACTCGGGTCGCGACGTGGGTCGTTGATGTCGAGCCTCATGTGACCACGCAGGATCACGCGAAGGATAAGGCTCGCCCCAACCTCGCAATCGGCTCGAGCGTAGTGCTCTCGGTGAGAATCGGCACCCCGCGGACCGTGCTCGCGGTTCCGACCGGTTCCGTCATCGATATCAACACTCGGCCCTTCGTCTTCGTCCAGGTCGATGGCGAGAGCTTCGACAAGCGTGCAGTGACGCTGGGCGATCGCGACGGGCCCTTCGTCGAGGTGGCGTCGGGACTCGAGAAGGGCGACCGCATCGTGACGGTCGGCGGATTCGACGTCCACCTCGCGTCGCTCATGGGTGCCGTGGAATCCCACCGACACTGATCGATTCAATCCGATGTTCGATGCCATCATCCACAGCTCGCTTCGCCACCGATGGTTGGTGGTCGTGGCGGCGGCCGCATTGCTGGTCGGCGGCTTCTACGCGAGCGTCAGAATGCCGGTCGATGTTCTGCCGGATCTCACCGCACCGTCCGTCACCGTGGTCACCGAGGCGGACGGCATGGCGCCGGAGGAGGTAGAGAAACTCGTCACCGTGCCGTTGGAGCAAACTCTCAACGGCGCAGCCGGTGTCCGGCGGATCCGCTCTTCGTCGGCTATTGGGATCTCTCTCATCTGGGTCGAGTTCGACTGGGATGTGGCGCCGCTCGTGGCACGACAGATCGTCAGCGAGAAGCTCGCAGCATCCCGCTCCTCGTTGCCTTCACGCGTCGAGCCCATCATGGCGCCGGCCTCGTCGATCATGGGAGAAATCATGTTCGTCGGTCTGCGTGGCGAGGAGGGCGTCTCTGGCAAGGAGCTCCGGGACGCAGCGGAGTGGACTGTGCGCCGGCGCTTGCTGGGTGTGAGCGGCATTGCCCAGGTGGTCCCGATTGGCGGAGGCGTGAAGCAAGTCCATGTCACGTTGTTGCCGGAGCGCCTCATGCTCAACAAGGTGGGCGCGCAGGATGTTCTCGAGGCGCTGGAGGGTGTATCCGAGAGCACCCCGGGGGGATTCTACGTCGGCGGCCAGCAGGAGTACCTCATACGGGGTGTGGGGAGGCTCTCGTCGCTAGAAGCGCTCGGCCACACCGTCGTCGGACAGCGCGACGGAGTATCCATCACGCTCCGCGACGTGGCGACCGTGGAGATGGGCGAGGCGGTGCGGCGCGGCGAAGCTGCCGTCGAAGGGCAGCACGCCGTAGTCATGAAGGTGCAGAAGCAACCGCAGGCGAACACGCTCGAATTGACCGATCGCGTCGATGAAGCTCTGGACGACATCGCTCGCTCATTACCTCCGAGAATGACGCTCTACCGCAAGGGATTCCGACAAGCCGACTTCATTCGCGTGGCGCTCACCAACGTGACGAACGTTCTGAGAGACGGCACCATCCTGGTTGTCATCGTGCTCGCCCTGTTCCTGATGAGCTGGCGCACCACGCTGATTTCGGTGCTCGCTCTGCCGTTGTCGTTGTTCGCAGGCTTGCTCATCCTCTGGTACAGCGGCGCATCCATCAACACCATGACGCTCGGTGGTTTCGCTATCGCCATTGGCGGCTTGGTGGACGACGCGATCATCTTCGTGGAAAACATCGACCGAAGACTGCGTGAAAACGCCTTGTTGCCGGAGAAAGAGCGGCGCAAGCCTTTTGACGTCGTTTACGCGGCGTCGCGAGAGATCCGGAGCTCGGTCGTGTTCGCCACCGCGATCATCCTGTTGGTGTTCGCGCCACTGTTCTTCTTGAGTGGCATCGAGGGCCGCTTGCTCCGCCCACTCGGCGTCGCGTTCGTTGCCAGCACTGGGGCGTCGCTCCTCGTAGCACTGACGACCACGCCTGCGCTGTGCTTGCTCCTGCTGGGCCGGCCTCGCAAGCGCGGAACCGAGCGCGACAGCTGGCTGGTTCGCGGGCTCAAGCGGGTCTACCGCCCTGTGGTAACCCGTGCGCTGCGAGTGCCGATCCCCATCGCGGCGGTCTCAGCCGCCGGCGTCGTCGCCTCCATCGTCGCCCTGACGAGCTTTGGGCGCGGGTTTCTACCGGAATTCAACGAGGGCTCGCTCAACATCGCGGCAGCGACAGCGCCCGGTACCTCGCTCGAGACTTCCGATCGGATCGTCGGCAGATTGGAGCGTTTTCTTCTAGACCACCCTGCAGTGACTTCGGTCATCCGAAGCACCGGTCGAGCTGAGCGCGACGAGCACGCAATGGACGTCAACTTCTCAGAGCTGGAAGTCGGCCTGGATCTGTCCAAAGGTGATCGGGACGAGCTTCTGAAAGAAATCCGAGAGCAAGCAGCGGCGATTCCGGGGCTCGCAGTGACCGTCGGCCAACCCATCAGCCACCGCATCGAGCACCTCATCAGCGGGGTTCGAGCCAGCATCGCGGTGAAGTTCTTCGGTGAGGACCTCGACACGTTACGAGCGCTCGCCGCCGATGGCGAGGCATCGATGAAGGACATCCCCGGCATCGTCGATCTCAACGTCGAGCAGCAGACGGATATCCCGCAGATTGTCGTTCGGCCCAAGACCACGGAGCTCGCGGCGTTCGGCAAGACGCCTGGTGAGCTGGCACGGTTCGTCGAAATGGCATTCGCAGGCCAGACGGTGGGTCGGTGGTGGGAGGAAGAGCGTGTCTATGACGTGATCGCCAAACTCCCTCCCCAGTACCGTTCGGACATCGCCATGTTGGCGTCGACGCCAGTCGATGTGCGCGGGGGCCAGTTTTCGGAGCTTTCTGGCATCGCCCTCGTGCAAAAGACGATGGGGCCAAATCTCATCAATCGTGAGAACACGCAGCGGCGGATTATCATCACAGCCAACGTTTCGGGTCGCGATCTCCGTGGTGTCGCGAATGATGTTCTCGAAGCGGTTCGCCGGGACGTCGAGGTTCCAACGGGCTACCACTTCGAGCTCGGCGGTCAGTTCGAGGCTGAAGCCTCCGCCAGCCGAACCATTTTGGGCTTATCGGTCGTCGCGATCCTCGGGATAGCTGGGCTCTTGTTTTGGGCATTCCGATCCGGACGCGACGCAGCGTTGGTCATGTTCAATCTGCCGCTCGCGCTGATGGGTGGCGCCGTCGCGGTTGGGTTGGGCGGCGGTGTGATCACCATCGCGTCTCTCGTCGGCTTCATCACTCTGTTCGGAATTGCCACGCGCAACGGGATCATGATGGTTACCCACTATCGACACCTGCTCAACGTCGAGGGGTTGCCGCTACACGAGGCGGTGATCGAAGGCAGCCTCGCTCGCCTCACTCCCATCCTGATGACGGCAATCACTGCAGCGCTCGCGCTCATCCCGATCGTGCTCGCCACGGGACAGCCTGGTAACGAGATCCAGGCGCCCATGGGGGCCGTGATCCTTGGAGGCTTGACTGGCGCGACGGTGTTGAACCTGCTGGTGATTCCGCCACTGTTTGCGCGCTTCGCGGTCGTAGCGAATGGCGCTTCGGGTGCCCCAACGCCGGACGCGGATGCTGAGTGACGCGCCGGCGCTCAACCGGCAGTGTTCGAGCTGCTCCCCTCGCTTCGGCAGCGGTGTACTTCAACCGTGACGTGAGAGAGGTCGGTAAACTCTGTTACCAGCGCCTTGTAATGCTCGGGCTCCTGCGGCTCATGAGAAACGACAGAGATGACGGCCGCGAGATGGCTCGGGCCTACTCTCCAGACGTGGAGGTCGACGACCCGGGTGTCCGCGTCAGACTCGATGGCCTGTCGAATTTGCGCTCGCCGCTCGGGTGGAACCTCGGCATCGAGAAGGACAGCGCTCGTGTCGCGGAGTAGGCCGTACGACCATCGCGAGATGACGAGCGCCCCAACGACACCCATCATCGGATCCATCCACGTCCAGCCCAACTGCCTGCCGGTGACCAAGGCGATGATCGCCAAGACGGACGTGAGGGCATCGGCCATGACGTGCAGGTAGGCGCCCCTCAAATTGTGATCGTGATGATGCACATGGGTCCCATCGCCGTGGTGGTGGTCCCCGCGAAGCAAAAACGCGCTCGCGAGGTTCACGGCGAGACCCACGCCGGCGACGGCGATGGCCTCGTCGAATCTGATCGTCACGGGAGCGCGCAGGCGGTCGAGGCTCTCGGCGAAGACGAACAGTGCAACGGCCGCCAACCCAACCGCGCTGCCGAAGCCCGCAAGAGCGCCGACTTTTCCCGTACCAAAGGTGTAACGCGGGTCGGCGGCATGCCGCCGAGCGTAAGCGTACGCGAAAACGGCAATCCCGAGAGCGGCGGCGTGGGTGCCCATGTGCCATCCGTCTGCGAGCAGCGCCATCGAGCCGAACGAAATCCCGGCAGCGATCTCGACGGTCATCATCAACAAGGTGAGTGCCACGACCCATCGGGTCCGACGCTCGCCGTGAGTGTGCGCGTCGGTGCCGAAGGTGTGGCTGTGCTCCCATGGGCCAGCGTCGGTCAAGTGCATCGTTTCCTCCTTGCTCGTCGCATCCAGTGCGCGCCTGCGCGGAGAACTATTCCACGCGAACGGCCTCCGAACACATGGTAGCTTTTCCGCAGACCGTCAACACGGCGCTTTGGAGCGATCGCGGCGCGCTCGTGGCGAACGCCGGCCAGGTCGCGTAGTACGGATCGATCGCTGTGCCCGACGAACGACCCCAGCATCACCGAGAGCCGGCCGTGCCGCCTTCCAGGGGCAAGCACATCGAATGGGTTTTGAGGGTCGCAGTGGCTGCCGAGTTCTTCGGCCACGGATGCGTGGCGCTCATGCAGAACCCCGATTGGGTTCCCTTCATCACCCTCTTTGGTTTCTCGGCGGAAACCGCCCTGTCCATCATGCCTGTCATTGGGGCTCTGGATGTCAGCCTCGCCGTCTTGGTGCTGCTTCGGCCGACTCGAATCGCGCTCTTGTGGATGACCTTTTGGGGCCTGTTCACCGCGGTCCTCCGACCCTTGACTGGCCTATCGATCCTCGCATTCATCGAGCGCGGCGCCAACTGGGGAGCGCCACTCGCGCTGCTACTCCTGATCGGATGGCCGAGAGCTTGGCGAGAGCTCGTGAGTTCAGGCGGCTCGCACGACCGCGGGTAGTGGGGACCACCGCTGCCACCCGGAAGAAGCGTCATGGTTGATTCTGCTGACCGCTCGTCGCGTCCCGCTCGCCGCCCGTGGCTGGTTCGCAACGTCGTCGTTCTCGGAATCGTCAGCTTGCTGACCGACGCCGCGTCGGAGATGATCGTTCCGCTCCTCCCTGCGTTCGTCACGGGAGTTCTGGGAGCTGGTGCTTTCGCGCTCGGATGGATCGAAGGCGCTGCGGACGGCGTTGCCAGCGTTCTCAAGCTCGTCGCGGGTCGTTGGGCCGACCGAAGTGGGAAGAACCGTCCTCTCGTCATTGTTGGGTACACGATCTCCTCGGTCTCGCGGCCCTTCGTTGCGCTCGCGGCAACGACGACCCATGTGCTGGGCGTCCGCCTGCTCGACCGGATCGGCAAGGGCTTGAGGACCAGCCCGCGAGACATGCTCATTGCTGGCTCGGTCGAGCCCGAGCACCACGGTGCGGCGTTCGGCTTTCACCGGGCGATGGACCATGCGGGAGCGGTCGTCGGACCGCTTCTCGCGCTGCTCGTGCTCTCCACATGGACGCAGGACCTGCGCGTGTTGTTCTGGCTGTCGGCCATTCCTGGTGGGCTCGCGGTGCTCGTGCTCGTCGTGGGCTCCAGGGAGGTTCGACAACCGCGCGGCGAGGCCGCAGCTTCGCCACTCCCCACCGAGGCAGCAAGCGCGTCGCTCCGAGGCTTCCTCGTCCCGCTCGGACTGTTCACGCTTGGAAACGCAAGTGACGTTTTCCTATTGCTCAACGCGACCGAGCACGGGGCGCCGCTGACGAGCCTGCCCGTTCTCTGGCTCGGCCTCCATGTGGTCAAGACGGCGACGTCGATCCCGGGAGGGCACCTCGCGGACCGATGGGACAGGAGAAAAACGATCGCGATCGGATGGATCGTGTACGCGATGGTCTACGTCGGCTTCGCGTTGGCCGAGTCGCAGAGCGTGATCTGGACGCTGTTCATCGTGTACGGGCTGCATCACGGTCTTTCGGAGGGGCCCGAGCGGGCGCTGGTCGCCGAGTTGGCGCCAGCCGGACGAGGTGGAACCTCCTTCGGGTGGTATCACCTGACGCTCGGCGCGCTGAGCATGACGGCGAGCGTTCTGTTCGGCCTGGTTTGGGAGTGGTTCGGCGGTCCGGTCGCGTTCCTGTCCAGCGCCGGATTGGCGATGATGGCGGCAGCGCTGCTGGTGGTTCGGAACGACAACGTGAGGTGACGTGCTGCATCGAGCCACAGAGTGAGCAACCTGCGATTCGAAGTCTTCTTGCCTCGAGGTACCCGGTTGCTCTCGAATACGGACGCCCGAGAGAACCGCCGCTACCGCTACTGGCACTGTCGCGAAGCGCTCTGGGTGCCGATGAAAAAGGACGGCGGGATTGGGAAACAGTTTGGACAATCACCTTGGCCCACGCGGCACCACCTCTTGCATGTGAGGGGAGGACCTGTGCAGGAGAACCCTGGAGCACATTCCTCCAACCGCGAACAGTTGCCGCCGGCTCCGGTGGTGACGGAGCAATCAGTTCCCGGACCGCCCAACTCCACGAATACGCACGTCAGCCCGGGCCCGCATGTCGCGCTCGGTGACTCCGGCAGGCACCCGCTCGTGCAAAAGTTCGCGCCCGGGATGGGAACTCCGTTCGATGTCGCTTGGGCGCAGATGCTGGACTGCCCAGGGCAGTCGGCAACGCTACCGCAGAATGGCTTGCACGCTCCACCGATGCAGTCGTGCCCGCGCTGGCACGCTGCGGCCACGGCGCATGGTTGATACGCTGCCGTTGCCCCCGCCGGAACGCAGCTTGTGACGCCGGTAGCGAAGTTGCCCGGTTCGACGACGCAGTTTTGCTGTCTTGGGCATCCACATTGCGGAGTGGTATCGCACGCGCCTCCGGCCACGGGAGCCACACACGTCGGCCCCCCTCCCGCGCCTCCAGAGCCGCCGGTTCCGGCGTGGAGCGCGCCTCGTCCTCGAATGCACCTCGGCGCGAGGCGTCGTCGTGGTCGGGTGAGTACGAAGAAGATCGCCGCGACGTTGATCAGGTATCGCGTGGAGGCGGGGACCGAGTGACGACCCCGACGGAACCTGACACATTGTTGGCAGGAACGGACACGAGAATGGAAACCCTGTTTCGAGTCACCGAGCGGCTGCGGGGGCAGTTGCCAGACAGCGTGATTATCGAACTGGGTGCTGAGGACGCGGCAGGCGACTTGCTCCCGGAGGAGCTCGCAGCGACGGAGGGTTGGGCGCCCCACCGTCGAACGCAGTTCGCGATCGGTCGTATGGTCGCCCGGAGGGCTCTTCGACGTGCTGGGTATGGACCTGTTCCAGTCTTGTTCGGCCCCGAAGGCGAGCCATTGTGGCCCTCTGGGTTGGTAGGGAGCATCAGTCACAAGAGGCAGTCCTGCATCGTCATGGTCGCGAGCTCAAAGAAACTTCGCAGCGTCGGTGTCGATCTGGAGCACGACCGCCAGGACTCCGCGGAGGCGGATATCGTTCGGCGCGTCTGCCCGAACGATCGAGAGCAAGACCAGGCGACGGCGCTCGCCGCGTCGACAGCCTCACCCGGCACGCTCTTCCTCGCCGCGAAGGAGGCGTTCTACAAGTTCCAGTTCCCGCTCACTCGAACGCGGCTCGATTGGGACGACGTCGTTGTCTCGTTCAGCCCGCCCGACACGTTCTCGGCGCTCGCGCGGAACGCGTCGGGGATGACCGTCGCGCAGGGTACATACCTCGTCGACGAAGGCTGGATCGTCACCGTCGTGATGGAAAATCAAGCACTTTCCCTCAGATAGGGCGCGGCGGAGGGAATCCGTTTGACAATCGAACAGTGAGGCGTCAGATTGTAAGATAATCGAACAGAGGCCTCAAATGGCGACGAAAACAGCGCTCCCCACCATCAGCAAGAAGAAGTTCGACGCGGTCGAGCCGAAGCTGCGCACCGCCCTCCAGAAGTGGTGGAAGGACGAGGCGCAAAGCTTCGACGCTGCCGTAGCCGGGACCGCGTCGGTCTGGGAGGGGATGCCAGAGATCGACTCGAAGGCTGTCGTGAAGGCCTCCCCGATCATCCGGCAGTTCACCGGGCGCGACCTCGACCCGCGGATGATCAGGAAGGGCGGCTACGTGTCGTTCGACGATCTCGCGAACGACCTGCTTCCGAAGCTGCGCGCCGCGTGCTCACCCGCCACCATGACCCGCCGCACTGCGGGTACCCAGAGGATGGAGTCGATCAATGTCCGACGAAGCTAGAAGGCAACTGGCTGAGCGGTTGCGCCAGGCGCGCGAGTATCTCGGCCTCTCACAAGAAGAGGTTGCCCAACATGTCGGGATGCCGCGACCGGCAGTCTCTCAGATCGAACACGGCAATCGCCGTGTCGACGCGATCGAGTTGGCGAAGTTCTCCAGGCTCTATCAGCGCTCAGTGAGCTTCTTCACAGGGGAGGAGCCGATCGGAGAGGCGCCACAGCTCGAGCTACTGAAGCGCGCGGCTTCCGAGCTCTCGGACAAGGACCGCGACGAGGTTCTGCGGTTCGCGCAGTTTTTGAAGAACCGCGACGGGACGGACAAGTCGAAATGAACACCGTTCGCGACGCCATCCTCCTGGGTACCCGCGGCGCGACGGAGACGCATACGGCGTTTCGCGTCCGAGAGCGCGTCGAGGATCGCGACGGACCCGTAGACGTCTTCGGAGCGATCGCCGACCTCGGTGTGTCCCTCCTCTTTCGTCCGCTCGATGGCCTGCTGGGTGCGTGCCTCCGCCTTCCCGACGTCGGCGCTGGAATTCTGGTGACGACCCGCCGCGGCCTGCACATGCAGCGCTTCACTGCTGCGCACGAACTCGGCCATTTCGTTCTCGAGCACGACGGGAGCCTCGACCGGGAGATTTGTTTCCCCGGGCAGACGGCGAACCGCGACCTGAAGGAGATCGCCGCCGACGCATTCGCCGCGGAATTCCTGATGCCGAAATGGCTCTTCAAATATCACGCGAAGCGCCACAGGTGGACGACGCAGCAGCTAGTCGATCCGCTGAACGTCTATCAGCTCTCGCTTCGCATGGCCGTAAGCTACGAGGCGACCTGCCTCGGGCTGCTCGCGCACAAGATCCTGGATTCGACGGCAGTCGCGGCCCTGCGGAATGTCGCTCCGAAGAAGACGAAGCAGCGCATCCTCGGTGATATCGCGCCCGATGACTGGAGGGCGCACGTCTGGCTTCTCAATGAGCACGATGATGGCGGCACGATTGAGGCGGGGCCCCAAGACCTCTTCGTTGCCGATCTCGCAGAACACGGCGGCGCTGGATACTTGTGGGAGACGGGCGCGATCGAGGCCGCAGGTTTCACGATTCTCAAGGATCTCGGTGACCAGGATGATGCTGAGGTCGTCGGTGGGCCATCGCGGCGGCGGTTTGTCCTGAAGGGACCCCCGCCTGGCGTTCATCGCCTCGACCTCGCGGAGCGACGCCCCTGGGAAACCAAGGCCGCTGCGCTCCGCTCTCTCACTATCTCGCTCTCAACCTTCGGTGCCGAGGGGGAAGGCCTTCCTCGCCGCCAGCGACCCGCGCTCGAGCAGCCGGCCCTCCATTAGCGATGACAGCACCCGTCGACATGCGCTCGAAATTGCCAGGCGTTCGGGACCAGGGCGCACGCCCAACGTGCCTCGCGTTCGCGATGAGCGACGCGCACATGTTGGCGGCGCAGCGGATCGGACTCTTGTCCGCCGACTACCTGCACTTTCATGCGACCAAGCGAGCCCACGTTCGGCTCAACGACGGCGTGGGTCTCTCGAGCGTTCGAGAGGCGCTGGAGTGCGACGGACAACCGTTGGAGGAGGAGTGTCCGTACTCGGCCGCGAGATCGGACTCGTGGGCCCCACGGTCGAACTTCACCGCGATCTGGACGCGCGAATCCACCGTGCGGACGGGAACCCCCAGCGGCGTGTTGACAGCCGCTCTGGGCATCCAGCGAGCCCACGTGCTCGTTCTGTGCATCTCGCGATCGTTTCACGCTCCCGACCGCAAGTCGCACCTCGTGACCGAGGATGGTGGTAAGGACCGGCGACTCCACGCGGTCGTGGTCGTCGGCATGGCGATAATCAACGGCGACAGCGCATTCCTCGCTCGGAACAGTTGGGGCCCGGGGTGGGGCAACGAAGGCCACGCCTGGCTTCCCGCAGCGTACATCGACGCGCGAGCAGTCAAGGTCATCGAGATCGAAGGTGGGGGCGTGCGATGAAGGCGATCACTGCGGAGAGCCGTGCGGCGGGCTGGCTCGCCGCCGCGCAGCACTTGACCACGTGCGACGACTGGAAGGACTACAACATCGTCCTAGAGATCACCAACCCGATGCGGCGGGACGCCGACGACCGTCGCGTCGAAGAACGCGTCGACGCGTTCCTCCGGGACGCTGGTCACTATCCACTCGAGACCGTCGCCGAGACCATTTTTCCGGCGGGTGAATATCGTCGCCATGGCCCCAAGGGCGTCTACGAGACCTATCCGAATGAAATCTACCCGGTGATCAAGCCGCTGCCAGAGTTGCGGTGGGGGACGTATGCGCATCGCCTCGTGCGTCGCCGCGGACCGAACGGCGAGTTCAATCCTCTGAAGTATTGCATCGAGAAGATTCAAAGAGAGTTTTCGGGCAAGTCGACGAAGACCGCGTGCTACGAGCTGTCGCTATCCGACGTCAACCTCGATCTGGCTCTCTATGAGCCAGCGAGCGACCGAAAGCACCTCATCGGCGGTCCCTGTCTCTCCCACGTAAGCCTCAAGATCATGCGCAACGAAAGGATCGCTCTGACGGCGCTCTATCGGTCCCACTACTACGTGCAGAAGGCGCTCGGGAATCTGCTGGGCCTCGCGCGTCTGCAGGCGTTCGTGTGCGAGCAGGCCAAGCTCCCTCCCGGCCCTCTGGTCTGCGTCTCGACGTACGCAACGCTCGAGCGCGAGAGCAAGAGCTGGAACAAGAAATCGATCGCTGGACTCATCACCGATCTGAGCCAGCCTCGTCGAGCGAAGCGCGGGAGCAATCTCAAGAAGGGAGCGACACGATGACGTGGCTGATGCGGTTCGCGAACGCTGCGAAGGAGACGGACCGATTCGTCGGCCGCTCGAATCACGTCGAGCTCCTGGCAGCGGGCTTGATGGGTGAAGCCGGCAGCGTCGTCGCGGAACTGAAGAAGGAGCAGCGCGAGCGAGAAGCGTACCCGGCGTACCGCCTCAAGATGCTCGAGGAACTCGGCGACTTCCTTTGGTACTTCGTGCGATTGACCGCCGTCCTCGAGCCAAGCGTCATTGCCGAACTCGCTGTCGATGACATGGGCGCGGCTCGCGACGCCGAGCCCCTCGCCCGGTTCCTACAACTGGGTGCGGCGGTCGGCGAACTTGTTGCCGCTGTCGGCGGTCCGGCGGAGGGAGGGGGCGTTCGCGATCAGGCGCTGCGGGTCTGGTGCGTGCTGAGAGCGGCGGCGCGCGACACGGGCGTCGAACTCGAGGTCGCGGCGGAAAACAATCTTCGCAAGGTGAGGAGCCGCTGGCCGTCGGTGCGGGAGTACGCCTCTCTCTTCGACGAAGGCGCACTCGAAGAGGAACAGCTCCCGCGGAAGCTCGAGATCGAATTCAGAGAGCGATCACAAGGCGAGCAGCGGATCGTCATACTGCGATGCAACGGGATCAATTTTGGCAACCGCCTCACGGACAACATCGCCGATCCGGATGGCTACCGGTATCACGACATCTTCCACTTCGCGTACGCCGTGCACCTCGGCTGGTCGCCCGTGGTTCGCGCGCTTCTTAAGTGCAAGCGGAAGAGCGATCCCAAGATCGACGAGGCTCAGGACGGGGCGCGCGCAGCGATCGTCGAGGAGGCCGTCTCTGCCATCGCGTTCAGCCGCGGAAAGCAACTCGGCTTGTTCGACGGCCTCGATCATGTGGACTACGACCTGTTGAAGATGGTGAGTGAGTTCGTGGAGGGGTACGAGGTGGATCGAATTCCACTATGGCAATGGGAGGTCGCGATTCTCCAGGGGTTCACGGTCTTCCGGCAGCTGCGTCACACCCGTGGGGGTCGCGTGACGCTCGATCTCGAGCGACGAGAGCTGAAGTACCTCGCGCCTCTACCGTCGCCTGCCTGAGGGTCAGGTGTCGAGATTGGTCGGAGCAAGGTCAAGCGGCGTCCAGGAGATGCTCTCCGCTGGCACCGGTCCTCCGACGCGGCGATGTATCTTGCGACCAACGTCCGTCGAGAGGCTTGCATTCGATCTCGCCCTTGATGGTGCCGTTCCAGAATCGGAGATCGTACTGGGCGACGCGATCCATGTCGGCGAACTCAACGTCGTAGCCGGCGTCGAGCAGGCGTCTTGCCACGTCCATCTCGAGTAGAGAGATGAGAACCCCGTGTCGGACTGCAGCGCTCTGTAAAGGCGTCCTTCGAGCTGCTTCTGGCCGGTCACAGTCAGGTGGTCGTGCGCGTGGACCACGGATTGCGCGAAGTTCAGCGCCGCGAGTGCGTCGGTAGCGGCAGGCGCAGCTGCGTCGCCTCCTTCGACGTGCTCCAGTTCGGAACCCAGGACGACCTCAAGCCAGTGGTAATCAGCCACGAGCTTGGCTCGGAACGGTGAGGCGTCTAGCTCACGATGAAAATGCGCGATCCTCCGAGACCACATGGTCGTGTCGCAGAGCTCGACGAATCGAGGAATGCCCTCCCGGAGTCGCTGCAGATCACCGTCGAGCATGAACTGCCCATTCTACCCGGCGGGACTGAGCTCGGGCACTACGCGGTCGAACACGCTTCGTTGAGGGGCTGCTGGACGTGCTTGGCGTGTTCGCCGGGTTGGTCAGCGCGCGGCGGCTCGAGCCGCCACTTCGGCGGATACCACTGGGGCAAGGACGTCGATTTCGGACAGAAGTTCTGCTTGATGCGCGTGCGCCCGGAGGTTCCTTGCGCTTCCGGGTGGACGACGCGGGCGTATTTGTCGACCTCGCAGAACAGGTTCTGGCAGTCGATCAGCTGGAGAGGTCGTCCCCAAAGCGTGGGGAAGATGAGGCCGAGGCGGTCAAACTCGCGTTCTGCGACGTCGGCCACGCACTGGATGACCGCGGCGTCGTCAAGCCCCGCGGTGTCGGCGAAGCACTTGCGGATCCCATCCCTTGCGCCGGGCCCCGCGACGACGAACTCCATCTCCGAGAAGTCGATCATCGAGCTGTAGTTCAGATCGATGGTGAACTGGAACGCGAGGAAGTCTCCGAGAGACGGGTACCCGCGGATAGTCTCGAAAACCTCGCGCAGCGATCGCGCGGCAGCGACCCGGTCAGCGGCGCCGTCACGCATCATGCGCTCGAGAAGTTGCAGATGGTTCCGGTGCTTCCGTGCATTGCCGAAAGGAGGAGACGGCATGATGTACGCGGCCGAGTAGACGCTCTGCCCGCGCGCCATCAAGCCGTCGAGTACGCGTGCGTACCGTTCGAGGGCGAAGCACTTCCACGTCGGCGTGCCGACCTGCTTCTCGATGTGCTCCCACGTGTCGATGCGGTTGAAAAATTTGAAGAGCAGCGCTCGGAAGAATATCTCTTCGGCCGTCTGCTCCCCCTTGTAGAGGACGTTCCGGATCAGATACTGGCTGACGCGGTCCGAAGCCCTGTACGCGTTCGTGAAGCGGTGCTTCAGCAGAACTGGGTCTTCGGTCCACGGCGGGGGCGCCCCGCGCACCCGGCCCATGAAGAGGTTCTGCCGCAGCGTTGCGAAGCGCCAGTAAGTGTCGAAGACCGGCGTCACCTTCACGACGCGCCCGGGCGCAAGGCGAAGATTCCGTAGCGAAGCGCGCGCCGGGTTGCCCATCAGGTCTCCTTCACAAGCGGCCGGGCCGTGGGCCAAGTTTTCGGATCCGATTTTCTCCGCGCGCTCCATGACGCCACGCCTTCTTGTTCGACCCACGCAAAAATATCACCGGCAGGCGGGGGGCCGGGAGGCCGCCCGCCGCGACCCGGTATCACGCTCCGCGGGCGTGCTCGCGCGGCTCTCCGTCGTCGTCGCGCGCATCGAAGTCGTGGAGCTGCACGGTGGTGCCGGCATTCGTCGGGAAGTAGTCGAACCCGAGGTTCCAGCTGTCGTCGCGGTTCTCGAAGCCAACTCCGATGCGCGTCCAGAAATTCTTGGCGTCGGCACCCTCGGCCCGCTTTACCACCGCCACAATCTGCTTCGTTTTCGTTTTGCTGCTCATACCTTGTCTTCCTGCGTGAGCCGTCGGCTCGTTCGTCCCGCGCGGGCTGCCGGCGCTCCTCGGCTTGGCGGGCTGTCTTTTCTCGGAGGATTCCCTCCGGGAACCGTGAAAGCAGAAGCGCCACCCAAAGGGCTGGGAAGTGGCGAGGCGCGCCGCTCTGTGCTGACCGCGAGAACGAGCCGAAAGGGAACGCTGGAGACAAGGTCCGGCGGCACACCGCAATGGGCCGGACCCGTACTGGCGGTGAGCCCGCGAAACCTCGGTCCGAGGCTGTGCGCTCGGGCGCGTGGGCGGGCAACTAGCGCCATCCGACGCTCACTTTCATCTCAAGGGGAACCCAGACCTCGGCAACCTCTTGAATTTGCTGGGCAGGAAAGTCGAACCTGCGACTGCGGCGAATCAGCCGACGACCGACGACAGCAGCTCCCGCGTTACCCAGATGTTACCCGCCGCAGCGCATCTCTACTCGTTGCAGCACGTCGTTCACGTAGCCACTGCGACCCTCGGTATTAGAAGAAGCGGCGGAAAACGCCGGAAACGGCGGCGTTGGGGATGGGGGGGTTCTTGCTCTTCGGAGGATAGAGACGTAATCGAGGTCGTCTCCACCCGCGCTCGCGGATGAGCTTTCCCCAGGTAGCCGGGTGGGCGAAGACCTTGCCGACGCGCTGAGCGTGCAATGCGAGCCCGCGAATCGACATGTGTCGGTGCTCT
>JAJDAH010000178.1 GCA_029261965.1 Polyangiaceae bacterium | reverse complement strand
CCGAATCCCCGAGGGTCACGGCCTCGAGTCCATTCGTGTGGGCGCGCACGACTGCGAGATCGGTGTCGGGGTCGTCGCCAACGACGTGGGCTGTCGTCTCGGCGCCGTCCGCCATGCGGATGCGGACCGCCTGGGCCCGGTGAACGACGTGACTGTTGGTGAGGATGAAGCCATCCGGCGTAAAAACGAATCCCGAGGCCGACCCGCTCCCGGGGTTCCCGCGCCCGCGACGACGCTTTCGCCCTTCGGTGGTGACCTGCACCACCGAAGGGCCGACCACCTTCACTGCGCCGGTGATCGCTCGCGAATAGCTGTCCAAGAGCCCGCTGTCGTCGGTCATCATCACATTGACAGGACGCCGGTACGCAGCAGGTAGGCGAGCGTTTCGCGTTGCTCGGCGTCGAGCAGCTCGTGCATCCGACTGAGCGCTTCCAGCACGGCTGATTTCAACCTGCGCGCCGATTCCACACGTGCCTCGGTGGCCTTGCTGGCCTTCTCGAGATCGAAGGTTTCAGCGTCGAGCGCATCGGCGAGCGCGGATGTGGTGCGCCGACCGTCCACGGCAGCTTGCGCTCGTTCGGTCTTCAGCTCGTCGAGAATTTTCGCGAGTTTCGCGACTTGTTTCTCGTCGAGCTCGAGCTTCTGGGACAAAAAGCGCAGTGGCCGGCGTACGCCGAATGCGCCACCCTCGCCCCCGGCGGTCTGACGACTCTCGGTGGGCTGCCAGCTACGGGCCGAACGTGCACTGGGTCCACAAGCACTAGCGCGACATTCTTCGCCGCTGCGCGATCGCCGCGCGCGATTCCACCACGAAATGACCTCTGGATTCATTCTTGGCTCCTTTCGCCCGGGCTTTCACTCCAGGCGGGATTATCTGATCGCGGGCGTCATCGCCTCGCGAACCGGAGCCCTCCGGGCTCCACCGACGAGCATGAGTCGTTCAAACCGGATGTCAACGGCTCAAGCTTTCGCCCGGGCGGCCGTTCTTGCATGTGCGGATGAAGTCTCAGGGTGTTCGAATAGGGCTCGCGCTGCTGATGGGAGTGGCCTTTTCGGGGATGGCGGTTCCGGTTCCAGCGCAAACCTTCCCTGCCGGCGTCCAGCGATGCACGACCCGTTGTCAGTCGAGCTTCACTGATTGCGTCGATGCTTGCGATGGGCGAGCAAAGTGTGAGGAAGCGTGCCGAAAGCGAGTCGACGCATGCGTCGTCGTGTGCAAGAAGCCCAAGGTGTCGCCCCAGCCGGGGGATGACGACGAGCCGAAGCCGGAGCCGCCAAAGAAGCCGCCAGCACGCAAAAAGAACGGTCGCTGACTCGCCGCCAGGGTGAGGGCATCCGTCGTCGGGCGATGGGCTAAGCTCCCCACCGTCGCAATGAGCACATCGACCCACCTCCTCGTCGGAAACCCGACGGCCCAGAGTGGCAAGAATCAAGCGAGGATCCAGCGAGCGCTCGGCTACTTTCGGGATTCAGGAGTCGCCTGCGATTTTTTCTCCACCCAACCCGAGGGCAAGACCATCGAGCTCGTGTCGAGAGCTCTCGACGGGCATCCCTATCGGGTCGTCGTCACGATGGGTGGCGACGGGACGTTTCGAGAGGTCGCCGCGGGATTGCTCGGTAGCCGACGCGCGGGTGACGTCCCCTTGGCCATGTTGCCGACCGGTACCGCGAACGACCAGGGGCGGAGCTTTGGACTCGAATCCGATGACGACATGCTCGAAAGAAACGTCGCCGTGGCTATCGCCGGTCACGAGACCAGGCTGGATGCGGGCAGGATCCGAGCGCTCGAGGACGACGGCACGCTGGTGGCAGACAGCTGGTTCTTCGACTCCGCGGGGTGGGGTTTCAGCGCGCGGGTTCTCGCCGCGCGCAATCGTGACCGAAAGGTCGTCGGTAGCCTCGGCCCTTTGCAGGCCATCTACCGCGACCAAGCCGTGTACGCCGGCGCGGCGATTCGCACCTTTCTCGAGTCCTACGTCGTCGACGACAAGTTCCGAGCGATCGTCGAGGCCGACGGCGAGCGGCATGACATTCCGGGTCTCACGGACCTCATCGTCAAAGGCACTCGCATCTATGCCGGCGCTTGGGTTTTCGATGACGACTCGAAGCACGACGATGGATTCTTCGAGGTCGTGCCTTTTCGTGGAAAGCGAGATTGGACGTCCAAAGCGATTCTCGACCACGAGGACAATCCACTCACCGCCGAGATCCTCGAGCAGATTGGCGTCGAGCACTCCAAGGGCTTCCGAGGGAGTCGGATCCTGCTCGACCTGACGCCGCCGCCGGCCGGCACGCCCATCGCGGCTCAAATCGACGGTGAAGAGTTTCCGGCGACACCACGGGTGGAAATCGAGGTGAGCGCCCGCGCGATTCGGTTGATAGTCCCGGCCGGCGATTGAACTCAGCTGACGGATGGCGGGCCGCTGTTCGCGGTGTAGATGCTCACCCGCGTAGCCTTGGCCTCGTTCGGCCGCGCGAGAGCACCTAGTCGGCGGGCGGCTCCCTGCAAAACGAGGGCGCCGAGACCACCGATGATGATGGCGTTGGCCACGAGGGCTGCGCGACTCTCTCGAAGAAGTCTTCCTCCCCAATGGACGAGATCGGGCACTTGGCTCAGATCGGGCCGAAGCGACAGACCTTGCTCCATGAGCAGCCGCGGCGTCAGCGAGAGATCGATGAACGCATACGCCACGATGGCGACGCTGAGACCCAGCCAAAGCCCGACGAAATGTCGGACTGAGTACATCGTTGCCTCATGGAGAAGCGTAGCACCGTTCGGCAGATGCGCCACGCGCGCGCGGTCACCGCGCACGTGCAACGAACGCCGCAAAGCGCGGGCGTCAGCGGCGCACGCGTTTGCGAGTGCCCGAACGACCCGGTGTGCGCGTCAGTGTTGCGTTTTCCGCGCCCACGACCTTGGCCGCGGCCGCTGTCGCGCTCTCCACCGCCGCAAGCAACGGCCGCACGCCGGCGGCCTTGTCGATCAGGACACCTAGTGTACGTGCACGTTCGAGAACGCTCGGCGTTCGGTTCGCCGTGAAGAAGATCACCCAGTCGACCCGTCCTTCGTCGATCAAGCGCTCAGCGAGGTCCACCCCCGAACCGTCGGTCAAGTCGATGTCCAAGACCGCCCCTGCGAAGCCCTCTTTCAGCGCGAGCGCCTTGGCCACGCGGTCCAGCCTCATCGCGCAGTGGCCAGCGCGCCGCAGCGCGACGCCGAGCACCGTAGCGAGGGGCGGATAGTCCTCGACGAGCAGGATACGGCTCACGCGACACAGTCTAAGCCTCCGCTGGCTAGATCGCCATGCGCAATCGTCCCCGAGAGTCCGTGGTTGGTGTTTGGCGTTTCATCTCCGCGATTTGCCGGCTGACACCCAAGCGAGCTGGCCGGAGGCGAACCGCTCTGCGGTGCCAGGTGTCGACGGTGCCAATACATGACCATCGCTCCTCACGGCGAGAAGGCCGGGTGGCCCGCGACCAATCAGGCGAGGCAAGGCGAGATCGACAATCCACGGAGTTACGACGACCACAGGGCCAGCATGGAGCGTTTTCGGCATGGGATCGGTTTTGGCGTCGAGCCCGGTGCTTTTCTTGGTGCTCGCGTCGTAAACCACGAGCTCTCGTCCTCGGATGACGAGAGCTCGCGTACCGTGAGTCGCCGCAACTCGGTCTCCCGATCGGAGCTGATGAATGCTGAGGTCGTCGAGATCGACGAGAGCGGCCATGAGCCCGGGGTAGACTGGCCACAGGCGTTCGGTCTCGTCCCTGGTCCAGTCCACCGCCACCGGCGCCAGCTCGATGGGCAAGTCGCGACGCTTACCCCGTTCGACGACGAACAGCGGACCACGCTTTCCGTCTGCGGTGCAGATGGCAAAAAGCCGTTGGCGGTCTGCATCCACTCGAACGAGCTTGGCTTCGCACGCTGCTGGGACCACCTCGCGTCTCCCGGGGAACGATTCGAGTTCGAGTGCCCCAGACGCCCTTCGATGGACCAACTGACGGCCGAGCGGTGTGACGAGCTCGGGGCGAAAGCGCGTCGGGCCGCCAGCCGCGCGAGCGACCAAGGTGGTCACCTTGTCACCGCGACCGATCCACGCATCGTAGGAGGGGATCGGCCCCGCGCACCCGCGATTTCCGGCGGGGGGGACTGGCCAATCGAGGCGCCCGTTGCCATTGGAATCGTCGCCGATGACTCGAAGGACGACCCAGTGCGCCCCGGGTCCAAGCTCGGCACGCCACAGCTCGACGGGCCCCGGATCGATTTCGACTTCGTGGCCCGTGGCGAGCTCACGGACGACGGCGACGCCGCGGAGTTTCTTCTTCTTCAGGTAGACGATGTACTTGCCGCCATCGCCGAAGCTAGCCGCCCGATGTCCACGAAAGGCGAGGCCATCGTCGCGCGTGTCCGCGCCGCGGGCGCTCAGGTCGACACGCGCGCCCGTGTCGACGTCGTGCAGCATCAGACGGCCCGCTTCGACGTACGCGACGTGTCGGCCCGAGGGGTCGTGAGCCACCCACTGTTCGATCAGTACTTCCCGGTCGGATAGCGCCAGGTATCGAGCGAACGTGTCGCCGTCCAGCCGTCCCAATGGGTCGGACTCCACCGACAGTCGGCCGTCACCATTCGTGTCTTCGCGCGCCTGGCAGTAGACGAACCATCGTCCACTCGGGTCGGACGCGGTTAGCGCCAGTGGCCGTCCAGTGCTCTGGCCCGCCCCAGAGTCGGGACTCGTCGGAGCGGCGGCATCCTCGGTGGTCGGCGGCGATCCTCGACTCGAAGTCGATGCCGGGGGCGTAGGCGCATTCATCGGTGGCGGAGACTCAGGCCGGGCGCATCCGACGTGGCAGACGAGAAGCGCCGCGGGCAGCCAACGATGCACAGCCCTAGCTTACGAACTCAGGCATACTTGTCACCATGCTGGTAAGTATTGCCGCACGATGAGCATCCGCACTCACATCCTGGGTCCTCTCATTTCGATTCTGGTGCTGGGCTGCGGCGATCGAACGGTCGAGCTCACCGCGGCCGTCGAGGAGGCCAGCGTCCAGGTAGAACAGCTGACGCTTGGCACGCGGCTTTTGGGATCTTTCGAGCTGGTCTTGTTTCTGGGTAGGTTCTCCCCGGAATCCACGAGCGTGTCCGTCGAGACGTTTTCGTTGGTGCGTGCGAGCGACCAATCGACGGTGGTCTCGCCGTTCGAAGCGGTGGCACAATCCGAGTTGCCGGTGCTCGTCGAGCCCGATCAAACGAAACGGATCACCTTCGTGCTCGACGATCAGAGTCTTCGTCCGGCGGAGGATATCGACGCCATTTGCGCTGGGCCGCTTCAGGTCATCGGGGTCGTATCGGACTCGTTCACCGAGTCGAACACGTCGCTGACCAGCGACCCTTTCGACGCCACCGGCTGCCCCTAGCCGAAGCGCCAGCGGATCGCCCGCGAGAGGGGAAATGCGCGCGGGGCCCTTCGCTGAGCGGATGTGCCATTGGCGCAGGCGCTCGGGCACCAATGTCCTGGTCGAGGTGTCGCGACCGAGGAATTTCCGAGGGTTGGGGATGGCACGGCCCTCGCAACGACTCAGAGCATGAAAAATCTCCTTCGAGTCGCGCTGTCGGCGGGGTTGTTGGTCGGCTTCGGGGCTGTTGGCTGCGGTGGCCAGGCCTTCGACTCCGACGGCTCGGCCGGCTCGGCCGGCTCGGGAACCGGTGGGACCGCGGGGGGCGGTGCGGGCAGTAGCACCGGGGGTAGCGCTGCCGCAGGGTCCGGCGCGGCTGCTGGCACCGGGGGTGGCGCCACAGGTGGAGCTGGCGGAGGATCGGGCAGCGGCGGGTCTGCGGGAAGCGGCGGCACCGGCGGCTCGGACTGCACGCTCACGTGCGAGCTTCGACGAGTCGGCGGTCAGCCCGTCTGCGATTGCAAGCGGCCCGATGTCGAATGTAGCAACGACGCGGACTGCGTCGTCGGCAGCAACGTCGGTGTTTGTTGTGGCGGCTGTGAAGATGCGTACCCGCGCTCCATCGTCGAGGCGGAGCCCTGCATCGTCGGGCGCGGGGAGATAGGGGACACGTCGATGTGCCAACCGGCGTGCGAGGAAATCGCGTGCCCGGCGATCGCCTGCGCCGCGCTCAAGGGCAGCCAGTGTCAGGCCGGCAAGTGCGAACCGAAATATGACTGCGAGCCGGACGAAATCGATCTCGGCGAACGGTGCGTTCCCCGCTGTGACGACGACGGAGACTGCGTCATCGCTACCTTCGTGGGCGACTGCTGCGGGTCCTGTCCGGACGCCTACCATCGCGAACAGGTCGCCTCGGATACGTGTCTCATCACTCCTGGGCAGCCCGCCCCCAACGAGTGCGCCCCACCGCCGGCGGTCTGCCAGAACGTGGGCTGCCCGGATATCGCGTGCGTGGACCCCTCGAGCATGATTCCCACGTGTAACCCTGGTGGCTTTTGCGAGGCGGCATTCGTCACGTTCTGACCCCGCGCTGGTCATCGATGCGCCCGGGCGCTATTTAGACGGTATGGCGCAGCGCGTTCCGGACGTGGTCGACGAGCCGACGTTCACCTCCGACGGTGAAGCTCCGGCCCTCGGTGATGAAGCATTGAGGGTGCTCAAAGACCAGGTCAGCCGCTGGCGCGAGGGTCCGGTCGCCAAGGCCTACGGCACGTGGCCTCCTCGCCAGAAGAGCTTCGAGACGTGGAGCGGCGTGCCCGTGCCCGATTTGGTCACCCCCGCCGACGTAGACCTCGACTACGCGCGCGACCTCGGTCTCCCTGGCGAGTACCCGTTCACTCGCGGGGTGCAGTCGACCATGTACCGCGGCCGCCTGTGGACGATGCGCATGTTCGCGGGTTTCGGCGCACCCGAGCAGACGAACGAGCGATTCAGGTACTTGCTCAATGAAGGCCAAACGGGCCTTTCGACCGCTTTCGATTTCCCGACGCTCATGGGCTACGACTCAGACTCGCCTCGATCGCTTGGTGAGGTTGGCATGTGCGGCGTCGCGGTGGATTCGCTTCGCGACATGGAGGTCTTGTTCGATCAGATCCCGCTCGACAAGGTCACGACCAGCATGACGATCAACGGCCCCGCGATCGTCCTGCTCGGCTTTTACGTCGCGCTCGCCGACGTGCGAGGCATTGCTCGGGATCAGGTTGGCGGTACGGTTCAGAACGATTGCCTGAAGGAATTCATCGCACAGCACGCGTGGCTGGTGCCTCCGCGGCCCGCGATGCGAATCGTCACCGACATGATCGAATTCTGTTCCCGCGAGGTGCCGCGATGGAACACCGTTTCGATCAGCGGCTACCACATTCGCGAAGCCGGTGCGACGGCAGCCCAAGAGCTCGCGTTCACGCTCGCCGACGGTTTGGAGTACGTCAAGTGGGGCATCGATCGGGGGATGCAGGTCGACGAGTTCGCTCCGCGCCTGAGCTTCTTCTTCGACGTGCACAACGACTTTTTCGAAGAGATCGCAAAGTTTCGTGCGGCGAGGCGCATGTGGGCGCGTTTCATGAAGGAACGCTTCGGCGCGACGAAGGTCGCTTCGATGAAACTTCGTACTCACGCACAAACGGCGGGCGTCTCGCTGACCGCGCAACAGCCGTACAATAACGTTGCCCGGGTGGCGCTGCAGGCGATGGCGGCGGTTCTTGGCGGAACCCAAAGTCTGCACACGAACTCTCTCGACGAGACCTACGCGCTGCCGACTGAAGATGCGGTGACCATCGCGCTCAGGACGCAACAAGTCGTGGCCCACGAGAGCGGGGTGGCGAACACCATCGACCCGCTCGCCGGGAGCTACTACGTCGAGTGGCTCACCAATCGCCTCGAGCATGAAGCCCTCGACTACATTCGTCGCATCGATGAGATGGGCGGCATGGTGGAGGCCGTCGAGAGAAACTACCCGCAGCGCGAGATCGCGCGTTCGAGCTACGAGTTCGAGCGAAAGCTGAACGACGGGGAGCGAGTCATGGTTGGGCTAAACGACTACGTCAACGACGAGGGCACCAACATCCCCACGTTGCGCATCGACGAGACGGTGCAGAAGAAGCAGTGCGAGAATCTCGCGAAGCTCAAAGCCGGGCGGAGCAAGGTCGAGCTCGACAAGGCCCTCGGCGAAGTGCGCCAGGCCGCCAGCGGAGATGGGAATCTGATGCCGCCCATCATCGCTGCTGCGCGCGCGTACGCCACCGAGCAGGAGATTTGCGATGTGTTGCGCGAGACGCTCGGCACATATACCGACCCGGCCGAGTTCTGAGCCGGCTTGACACCCACTTCGACAAACCCGATAAGTCGCCGATGGCGGAGCGCGCCGAAGACCCCGGCGCCGGCCCAGGCCGCGGCAAATATGACCGTGGCAAGACTCGCGAGGCTCGTCGGGCAGAGCGCTACGAGCGGTTGATACGCGCCGCCGGCGAAGTCTTCGCCGACAAGGGTTTTGCGAGCACGACCGTAGCGGACATCGTCGCGCGTGCCGGCGTGAGCCGGCAGACTTTTTACGAGCACTTCGAAGACACTCAGAACGCCCTCATCAAGGTCTACGATCATGGCATCAAGAAGGTGTTTCGCGATGCCGAGAGGGATCTGCGCGGCATCCGGGACCCCATCGAACGGCTCAAGCTCGGCATCGCGGGGTACCTCGCGAACATGGGGCGGAACGCCCGCCTCGCGCTCGTTTTCAACCGCGAAATTTTCGGGGCTGGTCACGAATATGCTCGGCTCCGCGACGCGTCCTACGGCCGCTGGGTAGCGCTCATCACGGAGGGGGTCGCCGAGGCCTACGCCGAAGGGGTGCTCACTCGCCCGCCGGACGAGCTCACGGCGTACACCCTCGTCGGCGGCATGGAGCAGGTGGCGCTCCGCTACATCGATCGCGGCGAAGAAGACCGCATTCTCGAAGCCGCCCCGGTGCTCGTTGCCCTGGTCATCCGAGCATTTGGGGGCACGCCGGCGCCAGACTTGGAGCTGCCGGGCTAACCTGCGATAAAACGAGCCGGAGGAGGTCCGAAGTGAAGTGGAGTTGGATTCTGGCAGGAGCGGTGGTCTTGATTGGGTCATGCACGATCTACAAGAACGGTCCCCCTAGCGAAACGCAGCCGCCCGCCTCGGCGGCCGCGCCCGCGACCTCCCCGCCGCCCGCGGCGACAGCCGCCCCCACACCAGAAGAAGCCAAACCGTACGTCGCCTGCGAAGGCAAGAAGTGCGGCGATCGTTGTAGCGTTTGTCCCCCACGAACCAAGTCCTGCATCGAAGATCAGCTGGTCAAACGATGCCATCCGGATGGCGAATGCAAGCCGGCGACGACAGTCGAGTGTCCAGCTGGCGACGCTGTGGCCCCCGCGCCCTGACGCTCCCATCGTCAGCGTGAAGATTCTCTTCGCTACGTCGAACCCGCACAAGGTGGACGAGGTGCGCGCGATCCTCTCACCGAGATCCATCGAAGTCGTCGACTTGGCGTCGTGGCCCGAAGTGCCGGAGCCGGTCGAGGACGCGGACACGTTCGAGGGCAATGCTCGAATCAAAGCCGTTGCGTACGCCAGAGCGATAGGCATGCGTTGCTTGGCCGAGGACTCGGGGCTCGAGGTCGATGCGTTGGGTGGCGAACCAGGAGTGCATTCCGCGCGCTACGCCGGCAACCAGGGCACTCGCACGGAGCGCGATCGTGCGAACAATTTAAAACTGCTCGCGCGCGTCGCTTCGATGTCGACGGATCAGCGCATGGCCCGCTTCGTCTGCGCCATGTGTCTTGCCGAACCCGACGGTACCATCGTTGCCGAGGCACGCGGGACCTACGAAGGACAGATCACGAGTGAGCCACGCGGCGGCAACGGGTTCGGATACGATCCGCTGCTCTTTTTGCCAGACGTAGGCAAGACGAGCGCGGAGCTTTCATCGGAGGAAAAGAACGCGCGGTCGCATCGCGGCGCGGCGATGCGCTCGATGCTCGAGAAGATTCTGGATCGCCGCTGACGAATCGGTGCGCGCTTGCGGCGTTGTGCTATTGCGCCCGGCAGTGAAACGGGCGTTCGTCACTGGCGGCTCGGGATTCGTGGGCCGGAATCTCTTGCTCGAACTCATCCGGCGTAACGTAGAGGTGCGCGCCCTCGCCCGGTCCCCCGCCGCGGCGCGAAAGGTTCGGCAGCTGGGCGCCGAGCCCGTGAAGGGCGATCTCGGTAGCGTGGAGGCCATGGCAACTGCGATGTCGGGAGCGGACGTCGTGTTCCACGCCGGGGCCTTGGTCAAGAGCTGGGGATCCCCCGACGAGTTCCAGCGCGTCAACGTGGACGGCACGAGTCATGTCATCCGGGCCGCGCGCTCAGCAGGCGTGCCGCGTCTCGTGCACGTGAGCACCGAGGCCGTGCTGGCGGGTGGCCCGCCGATTCGCGATGCCGACGAGACATGGCCCTATCCGAAAAATCCTGCGGGACTGTATCCGTCGAGCAAGGGGCTGGCCGAACGGTTCGTGCTCGAGGCCAGCGATTCGGTCCTGACCACCGTCGCCGTGCGACCGCCCTTCGTCTGGGGTCACGGTGATACCTCGGTATTGCCCCAGATCGTGGCGGCCGTCCGGCGTAGGCAATGGATGTGGTTCGACGGAGGCCACTATCCCCACGCCACGACCCACGTGCGAAACGTCGTGGAAGGGCTACTCTTGGCCGCCGAGAACGGCAGGGGTGGGCAGGCGTATTTCGTGAGTGATGGCCCCGAGCGTGATTTTCGAGATTTCCTCACGGTTCTGCTCGAAACCCAGGGAGTCGAGCCCGGAAACCGGAAAGTGCCGACCTGGTTGGCGCGAATCATCGCCCCCTCTAGCGAGGCGATTTGGCGGGCCTTCAAACTCGGCGGCGAGCCTCTCCTGGTGGAGTCGGTCATCTACCTGATCGGTCAGGAGCTCACGGTGAACACGTCGAAAGCGCGAGAAGAGCTAGGTTATCGGCCCGTGGTCTCGTTCGAGCAGGGGGTGGCGGAGATGCGCGCTCGGCCGGACGGGTTCCCGGCCCACGGGCCACGAAAAATCGATACCAGCCGCGCTCCGCATGCGTAGACTTCCCGCGGGCTTAGACGGATGACCTCCTCGCCGAAACGGGCGTCGGCTGGAGACCGATTGGCAGACGCCGATCTGGTGCTTCGGTGCGAGACACGAGAGCTGCTCGATCGTTTGTATCGACGCAGCCTCAGCGAGGGGAGGATGGTTCTGCCAGCGAGCGCTACCGGCAAGCGGGGTGCAGCGACCGTCGGCGTCGGTTTTCCCGACAAGTCCGCTGTCGTAATCGGTGCCACTCTCACTCTCTTGTCGAGCAAAGAGGGCAAGATGCTTCGGGTGGACTTCGAACCGCTGACGAAAGAGCACGTGAAGCGGATCGAAGACCAGCTGCACATCACGACTGGCGTTCGACGAACCGGGGGCGAAGACGCTCGTCACGAACCCTCGGCGCCGAGCGCTCCAGCAGCACCAGTGGTCGACTCCGAACCGCCGTCGATTCGCGCGCGTGCAGTGCTCGACGCCGAGCTGGCGCCCCCGACGTCTGAAGTTCCATCGTATCGCAAGGCCGCGCTCAGTGCATCGGACGCGCCGGGGGGATTGAGCCAACACGAACGTCGGGAGAAAATCCATCGCCTGGTCGAGCGGGCCAGGTACTACCAAGAAGTCGGTCTCCACGAAGAGTACGTGAAGACGCTGCACCGGATCCTCGACCTCGCTCCCGAGGACGAGCACGCCAGGCAGGCTCTTGCCGAGGCAGAAGCGTCGCCGTCGAAACCGACGCCGCCGGATGAGGGATCCGCTCACTCGAGCGGGCTCCACGGCATGTTCGGTCGCATCTTCGGAAAAGACTGAGTCGCCCTGTCCGACGGCTACGATTGCTACTCTAGAGACAGATCACTCGCCGAGTTTTGCAAGTGATCACGGATCCAGGGAACTAGCACTAATTACCGGGTGCGCTGACGCAACCGCAACTGAGAGGTCCGATGTTGCCGGCGACGCACGCGCCGTCATCGGCGCCTTTCTGTCGGCAACACTCGGGGCACATGGTCTGGCAATCGCTGCCGACGATCTGGCTGCAGTCCCGGCCGCCTGCCCCCGAAGCCCCCGCGGCGCCCCCGGCGTCCCGCCCTCCGGTGCCGTCGCCGTCGCCGTCGTCGGATCCCCCGCAAGCAGTCGCGAGTACGGCGAGAGCGATTATCGTCAAGCGCATGTGCGTCACTCCGACGGCGCGTACGCCACCAGCCCACCGTCCAGGATCGGCGAGTCGACGCCGATGGCAAATGCCCATCCATGAGTCACCAGGAGATGACCCCCGGAAACGGAAGTGCCGCTCGCGATGCCATCGGGACCGGCGAGATCGGACCACACTTCTTCTCCTGTTTTTGCGTCTATGGCGTGCACGGTTCCGTTGGCGGTCCCGATGTAGACGACCCCGGCGGCGTGGGCGACGCCGCCGATGCACACCGACTCGAATTCGATGTTCCAGCGCGTGTTACCGTCATCGTTCACGTCGAGAGCAAAAACCCCGCACGTGTTCTCGGGAGCGTCGAAGGGGATGTCAGTGAGGCTCAGGTTCCCACCGAAGTTGGTCCAAGTGTTCGACCCGACGAAAATCACTCCGTCGTGGAATGCCGCTGCGGTCATGACTCCGCCAAGAGCTGAACCCGGAGTCAGCTCGCGGCCCCAGATGAGGTCGCCGCTGTCGCGATCCAGCGCGTAGAACATTCCACTCTTGTCACCGACGCCGACCGCAGCGCGTCCCGAAACTTCGAAGAGCGTCGGGGCGGCGCCAACGTCGTAGTCCTCCCCCTGCATGCCGGCGGCGACGAGCACTTCGAACGTGTAGAAATCGTTCGGTGTGAACTGCCTGCTCCACACGAGCTCGCCGGAATCCGCGTCGATGGCCAAAAGAGCGTCGCTCAGTGGGCTGGCAGGCTCGGCGTAGCTCTGCCCCGTACCGATGTAGATGGTGGAGCGACTCTCGTCCACCGCAGGGCTCGACCAAACCGACACCCCGACGCCGTAGATCGTGCCCTCGTGTTCCGTGACGTCGAAACGCCACTTTTCGGTGCCGGTAGCGCTGTCGATTCCGACGACGTTGCCTCGAAAGGCTTGAGTGGGCGTGAACGGGGCCGACGCTGTCCCAATCACGATCGTGTCTCCCACGATGGATGGCGATCCGAACAGATTGGTGCTGATCGAAAGCGAAAGCCCGGCGATCTCGACGTCATCCGCCGCATAGTTGGCAATGTTGGCTTCCCATGCTGGTGCCCCGCTAGCAGCGTCCCGAGCATGCACGACGCCCGAAGAGTCGCCGAGATAAACACGTCCGCCGGCGACGAGCGGTGACGCCGAAAAACCCGAGGCGATTGCTTCTGCCCAGACTTCGGAGCCGTCGACGAGGCGGTTGGCGTGCAGCGTGCCTTTGGAGTCGCCCCAGTACACGATTCCGTCCACGACCGCCGGCGTGCTCGTCGAGCCAGGGGCGGCGCTTTCCCACGCTCGCGTCAGTGTCCCGACGCTGTCGCGAGTGAGCACGTTCTCGAGCTCGTTCGAGCGAGAGTTCGTCGGGTCCCCGCCGAAAGATCCCCACTCGGATGATGCCGGCTCGGGCGGCGTCATCGTGCCGTCGGAGCTGACCCGCTCGTCATCACTGCAACCTACCCCCGAGATGGCTGTCGCCAACGCGGCGGCGTAGACCGTATCCCGCCTCATGCTCGACGTCTTACCCGAATGGGGTTCGGAGTGTCTAGCTGGTTGCCGCGACGCTCTTGGTGATGGTTCTTGGTAGCGCCGCGAGAGCCACCACATAGCACGCGACTCCGGCCCAAAAAGACGCGCTGATTCCGAAGCTGAGCGCAACCACTGCCGCGAGAACGGTGCAGAGCACCGAAGCTGCGCCGTTGATGCCCCAAAGCCAAGGCATCAGCTCTTCGGCGCGATTCGACGCGGCGCGCATGCCGAGGGGGAACGGCAGCCCAAGCAGAATTCCCGCGACGAAGAGGATCGATGCAGTAGTAGCGATCCGTACGAGGTTCGTGGACGCCGACAGCGCGTCGACCAAGTACGGGGTGAGGAGTCCGAAGGCCACGAGGAACGCGGTCAACGAACCGAGCGCCACTCTCGGCGTGAGGCGTCCATCCTCGCGTACTCGAGAGCTCAGGAAGCTTCCGGTTCCGGTCCCGACGAGCAGAGTGAACAGCACGACCGAAAGCGCGTAAGTCGGGTGGCCGAGCATGATCATGAGTCGTTGCATCTGCGACATCTCGATGAACATGAATCCGAGCCCGATCGCCATGAAGAACGTCAACAGAGACCAGTTCCCGCGGAGTACGCCCTTCTTCGTGGCGAGCACGAGCGGGACCACGATGCACAGCAGCGTCAGGACGGCGACCACGATCAACAGACCGACCAAGAGCCGGACCGCTTTCAGTTGCCCGTGATTCGGGTCGAGCATGTTGGCGGCGAGGGAGTCGCCGATGTCTTCGAACCGAAGCATGTTGAAGAAGAATGGGCGATTGTCGTCGGGCGGCGAAAGGTCGAGCGGATAGGATTCGTAAAAATCGCTGGGGTCGTCACTCCAAGCGACTTCTTGAAACGAAGGATGCTCGGCCTCCTCGGCGCTGACCACGACTTCGAAACCCAGGCGAGCGGTTTCGCGTTTGACGATCGCCAAGTCCTCGGCGGTGAACGGGTCGCGGCTGAGCAAGAGGTTCGCCACCCCGCTGCCGAGCTGCCCGGGCATTCCGTTGGCTTTTGGTGCTTTGACGAGAATGATGTGTCGTCGCGGGTTTTCCACGCCAATGTCGGCTAGAGCGGCTCGGGCGAGCGAGACGAGTCGCAACGCTTCAGCTGGTCGTGCTGGGTAAAACCAGCGACTGACCGTCAAGACGCCGCCGGGTTTGAGGCGCTCGAGGAACGTGCGCCACGCATCCCGCGTGTACAGACCATGCTCTGCCAGCACCAGCGCGCCGGCAGCGGTCGCCGCGAACGTGTCGATCAACGACAGTTGGATGACGTCGAAGCGTTTTTCGCTTCTAGTGATGTAGCTGCGTGCTTCGTCGACGGCGAGGGTCACCTTCGGGTGTTTGTCGAGGTGCCCAGTGAACTCGCCGAAATCCTCGGTGATGGCTCGGAGAACGTTCTGGTTTAGCTCGACCCCGAGAACCGACTTCTGGTCGAAGACGAGCGCCGAGAGAACGTCGCGGCCACCGCCGACACCGACGATGGCGACGTCGGCGTCGCTTCGGATGTGGTGCACCATGTTGGTGACGTCGTCCTTGAGGTACCAGAGCTTTTCCGTGTCGCCGTCGAACTCGGTGATGGGCGTCGCAGCGAACGAGTCGATGACCAATACGAGCTGGCGGATGTGCGCTCGCTGGGCGTTCGTCTTGTAGCTCAGGCCCCAGCCTGTGGCGGGCGTCGGCCGGTCGAGGTTGCCGGCGACGACGACTCGCGAGTGGGAGTTCCAGCGAATGTAATGGAGATCCTTGGTGGGATTTTTCAGGACGTCTCGGATTTCGATGATCTGGCGGTTCGACCGCTCGAGCACTCCATGCCACCCGGCGAACGCGACGAAAGCTACTGCGGACCAGGTCGTGATTCGTCGGAGGCCTTTGTCGGCGTTCAGAGCAAACAGGGCAGCGCCTACGGTGGCGAGAGCCGCAACGATCAAAAGGCTCGTCGAGGCGCCGGCGACTTCGAGAGTCAGAATGAGCAACAGGCACCCGAGGGCGGCGCCGATCAGGTCCGCCGCGTACAAGCGGTTGACGTGATTGGGGAACTTCGTCAGCGCGACGGCCACGGTTATCCCGCTGAACACGAAAGGGATCGCGATGACGACGAAACCCAGCGCCCACAGCATCACCGTCTCGGTGTTTGCCGCCGGGTCGAAGGGGATCTGAAGGTAGATGAGGAAACAGATCACCAGGCTCACGGCATAGGCGAACGCGGCCCGGCTCAGCTGTTGAGAGGCGCGCTCGACCGTGAACGTTTTCGGGCGCAGGTACACGACGATAGCCCCCGCCGTCATGCCGAACATGGCCACGGAAATGGCCATGAACGCGAAGTGGTACCACATGGCCACGCTGAAGATCCGCGTGAGCAGAATCTCGTGCATCAACGTCGCCAAGGTGACGAAGAAGAGGCCGGCGTAGGTGGATGGCTTCGGGCTCGACGTGCCGGACATCAGAGGCCCTTTTATCCCAACTCAGAAAGACCGCGCTGCCAGATTCAGTCCCGATCGGGGAACCCGACGGGGCGGTGCACAAGTCGTTGAAATGAAGGGAGATTGCATTGCTGCACCTGTTGGGATCGACTATCAGCGAACCCCGACGCGCTCGGACGCAACGTGACTGTCTCGTACCAGAGGATGCCTTGAAGCCGTGACGAAGGTTCTGCTCGTGCTCGGCGATGGCGTGGGCGCTCGCCACTTCCTGATGGGTCGCTTTCCTTCAGAAGTGCGCAGCCGAGGTGGACTCGAGGTCATGCACGCGATGCCCCGGGAGCACGAGGCCGAGTTCGCGGCCCTGGGCGACGAAGACGTGCGTACTCACCGCATCACCCCGTATCGAGATACTCGGCTGACGTCGCTGCTGAGGCAGACGCTCTTGTTTGCCCAGGTCTACTGGGCACGGACCCAAGCGATGAAGAGGTCGCTCGAGATGCCGCTGACCGGAGGGCGCCGCTCGATCGCGGTTCAGCGCGCGATGCGTATCACCGGGCGAATGGCGTCGTCGCCTCGTCGGATGGATGCGATCGCCACGCTTCTGCAGCAACGCATGAAGACGTTCCCCGAGGTCGCCGAGTACAAGCGGCTGCTCCGTGAAATGCGCCCGTCGGTCGTTTTTTTCACGAACCAGAGGCGGCCGGAGGCGCTGATGTTGGTGCTTGCCGCGCGTGAACTCCGTATCCCGACTGCGACGTTCATTTTCAGTTGGGACAACATCACCGTGAAGGGACGAGTAGCTGCGCCCTTCGACCACTATCTGGTTTGGAGCGACCTGATGAGGGACGAGTTGCTCCGATACTATCCAAACACGGACCCGCAGAGCGTTCACGTCGTCGGGACGCCGCAGTTCGAACCGGCGACCGAATCGGATCAGATCATGTCTCGGGCGGAGTTCTTCGAGATGGCCGGCGCGGACCCCTCGCGACCGTTGGTCTGCTTCTCGGGTGGGAACATCTCGATTTGCCCCGAGGACCCGCAGCACGTCGCGGCGCTGATGGATCTGGTGCGGAGCGGCGCGGTTAGAGGCAACCCGCAGGTGCTGTTGCGACCAGCGCCCGCGGATGCCTTCGGGCGGTACGACGAAGTGCGGAGCAAGTACCCAGAAATCATCTTCGCCGAGCCCAAGTGGCTTCAGGCGGACGAGGGTTGGCAGAATGCGCTTCCCACGATGGACGACGTGAGGTTTCTCGTCAGCCTGACGGAGCACGCGGACGTCAACATCAACATGGCATCGACGATGACGCTCGATTTCTCGGTGCGGGATACGCCGGTCATCAATCTCGCTTTCGACGTCGCGTCGCCGCCCGTCCTCGGTGGGCCAGTTTGGGATGTCTACTACCAGTTCGAGCACTACCGCCCGGTGGTGGACCTGGGCGCGGCGCGTTTCGCTCGCTCTAAAGACGAGCTCGGCACCCACCTCAACGCCTACCTCGAAGACCCTTCTCTCGACCGCGAAGCGAGGAAGAAGCTCGTCGAGCTCGAAACCGGTCCCGGGGTGCTCGGAGCGAGCGCTCGGGTCGCGACTGCGCTCGAACGTATCGCCCGAGGCACGCACTGAGTCGCCGCCGGCGCTATCATCGGCGCCATGAAGCTCCCTTCGTCAGTGCTCTCGATGCTGCTTCTGGCGTGCTCGAGTGAGTCGGGCACGGGTGCGCCAGCTTCGACGCTCGACGTCGATTGCGATGGCATGGGCGAGCCGTTCGGTTGCCTGGAAAGGTTCGAGCGTCCACTTTTTCGAGAAACGGTGGCCGTCAACACGCACTACGGTCAGCCGCGGCAGGCGTTACAAATCGAGGCGTTCGAAGGAATCGCCGAAACCGGGGCGCGTTTCGTCAGAAACGATCTTGATTGGGCGTCGGTGGAAACTGCAGTCGGACTCTTCGACTTCGCCGCACCTGGATTCGACGACGTCGTTGCCGCCGCCGAAGACCGCGATCTTCGGATGATATTCATCCTCGACTACGGCAATTCTCTTCATGGACCGACGCAAGCAGTCGTGGACGATTCGGGTCGCGCTGCGTTTGCCGCGTACGCCCGAGCGGCCGTCCAACGTTTCGGTGGCCGCGGTCACGCGTGGGAGATATGGAACGAGCCCAACCTCCCGCAATTCTGGAGTTCGAATTCCGGCGGCCCGAACGCCGCCGACTATGCCGCGCTCGTTCGCGCCGCCGTCCCGGCGATTCGTGCCGTCGATCCCGACGCGACGATCGCCGTTGGCGCCTTGTTGACGCTTCCGTTGTTGACCGCGATCGGTGGAGTCGCCGCCGACGAGTTCTTGCAGATCATGATCGACCAAGGCGGACTCGATGACGTCGACGCGTTGACGATACACCTCTATCGCTCCGAGCCGCCGGAGACCGCGTCCGAGGACATCGAAGCGATTCGTCGGCTGCTCGACGACAACGGACTATCGGTCCCCGTTTGGAGTGGCGAGTGGGGCTACAGCACTTACGATCCGGCGGCCGCACCGACCGGAATCAACTACTTGCCAGCGGTGACCCCCGAGGGTCAGGCGTCTTTCGTGGCGCGCATGCTGCTTCACAACTATTCACTTGGGCTCGAGCGAAGCGTGGTGTTCAAGGATCGCGACGACGTTGCCCCTGAACCCGGCGACATCGAGCATCACTTCGGGTTGATGAACGGCGACTTCACGCCGAAACCCGCGCACCGGGCAGTCGAGGTGCTGAGCGATCTCGTCGGGGTCGGTCGGGGTGTCGGTCGCCTCGCGCTCGGTGACGGGCGGCACGGTCTCGTCTTCGACGACGACGGCGCGCGAGTCGTCGCTGTGTGGGTCGAGCACACCACGACCTTCGGTCTCGAGGCAGAAGGACCGGTTCGCGTGGTTTCCCGCGGTGGAGAAGACGTGACGCCCGAGGGGGTGGACGAAACCGGCGGCTCTCTCGGGCTCACGCCGGAAGACGGGCCCCTGTTTCTGCTCGGCCCCGTCAGGATCACGAGCGCTGATTGAGGTCGAGGCCGGCTCAACCGGCGTGCGGCACGATCAAGCTGAGCTGAACGTCGGCGTGGTTCGTCGCCACCTCACCCAGAGCGCGAACGAAGCGGACGAACTGACGTTCGTTCGACGCCGTGGCGGACCAGCTGACCTCGTGGGTCTCGAGCGGTTCGCTGGCATTCTGGCGGTACTGCAAGAACACCCCACGCCCACTGGAATGAACGTGGCGTTTTCCGCCGAGCGGCTTGAAGTGTTTGATGTCGTTCTTCTCTGCAGCTTCCCACACGGCGCCGAACTCCGCGCAGTCCAGCGCGAGCTCGTGACGGGCGATGCTCTCGGCGATGCCGGCGGCTTTGCCGTAGGTGACGCGGAGGACGAACCCCGCACAACGTGGGCCCCCTCGCGCCACCTCCACTCGTTCGTGGGGCCCGCCGGTCTTGCCTGACTGTATCCATGCAGCGGCTCTCGCGTCAGCCTCGAATGGTGGCGTCCATGCCTTCGATGGGCAGTCGACGTCGTGGACCACCGGGGCACGGCATTTCGCGCTCGGACCACAGAAGGTTTCGGTCCAAGTGCAACGAGCGCTCTCGTGCACGTCGACCGCCTCACCTGCAGGAACCGCGACTCGGGCGGCGGCCGTAGTGCTCGCCCCGGACGGCGCCTGAGGCGACGGCGTGGACGTCGGCTGAGCAATCGCTGTTGGTGTCGCCGGCGCGGCGGGAGGTCCCGTGTCGTTTCTGCTCGCCTTCGCGGTGTTCGAAGGCAAGGGAGCTCCGGCTAGGGCCGGCTCGCCGATGGTCGGATTGCACGCCGCGACGAGCGCTAAAGCCGAGTAGTGGAGTCGATGCATCGTGGGCGAGCATGCCATCGCCAAGCCGTTTCGGGCCAGCCGCGTAACCAGGCGCCAGTGTTGGGCGTACTGCGCCGGACAAGTGGGGTAACCAGCCTCGAAACTGGCCGGTCTTGCCGTAAACAGGACAGTATCTGCCACCTCGAGTTCGCCCCATACGGGCAGCGGCAATTCAACGGAAGTTGGAGCATCACGAATGACTACGACAATCAGCATGTGGCTCGGGATCGCGTTTCTCGGGCTCGCTCTCGTGGCGATGTTGCTTCAGGCGTGGCTTTGGGGGCCCCAGTATTGGGACGCCGAGAAGAAGAAGTCGCTGGCGCCTCGGCTGTGGGTGAACGTGCACCGCGCGGTCGGTTTCGCCTACGTCGCCATCTACGTCGTCATGATGTGGAACATGGTGCCGCGGCTCTGGCAGTACCAGTTCGAGCTCCCGGCTCGAACGATCATGCACGCGGTGGCAGCCATCTCGATTGGTGTGTTGCTCTTGACGAAGATCGGCATCATTCGATTCTTTCGCCATTTCGAGGAGGCCACGCCGAAGATCGGGTTCGGCATCATGCTCTGCACCGTGATCTTGGCGGTCCTCAGCGTTCCTTACGCACTGCGCGCGCACGACATCTCGGGAAAGACCCTCGATCCACAAAACATCGAGCGGGTCGAAAGGATCCTCGCAAGCCTCGATCTGCAGGGCAAGCCGGAGCCGAAGTCGCTAGTCACGCGCGAGGCCTTCAGCCATGGGCGTGAAATCCTCGTGAAGAAGTGCACGCCTTGTCACGACATGCGCACGGTGCTCGTCCGGCCGCGAACCGGCAATGGCTGGCACAGCGTCACGACGCGCATGCTCGACAAGCCGTCGATCGTCGGCGAGGCGCTCGAAGAGCGGGACGTCCCGTTCGTTACCGCCTACCTCGTTGCGATAACTCCCGATCTTCAGAAATCGATGAAGCAGCGCAAGGAGACCGAACGCAAACGGGCGGCGATGTCGCGAAACATCGTGAAACGGGCGGTGGATGACTCCGGAGCCGTGGCCGCGCCGTACGATGCCAATGCGGCGAAGGAGGCCTTCGATGCACGATGCAGCGAGTGCCACGGCATCGAAGAGGTCGAAGAGTACGGCGGCGGCACGCGCGAAGACTGGTCTGAAGTCATTTCGCGCATGGTCCGCGAGGAGGAAGCCGAGGTCAGTAGTGAGGACGCGGCGCAAATCTCGCAGTACCTGGCGAATTTGTATCCCAAAAAATGATGCGCTGGCGTGGCTCAACCTTGCCCGGCGCTCGCGCGAGCGAGCCCTAGGGCGGCCCACCTGAGGATCCCACCAGTCATCGATGCCACCTTCCTGAAGCCCTTTCCTTCGAGGTCGATGGCGGCGCGATCCGACCGTCCTCCGGAACGGCAATAGAGGACGATTCGATCGTTTCTGCTCCAACCTTCACAGCTCGTCAGGATCTCTCCGAGCGGCACGAGCTCGGCGCCTTCGATCTTCCCATCCGGACCAGAGCACTCCTCCGCCTCTCGAACGTCGATGAGGCGCACGTCGCCGATGTGCTCTCTGACCCACGCTGCTGCGACGTTCGGCGCCCCGGTGCCGCTGCGGTGCGCTGGCCAGGGATCGTGGGCCGACGACGGGGGAGGTGCATCCTCGCCTTCGTCCAGACCGAGCGTGCGGTTCGCGGGCAATGCGACGTCAATCTTTCGTGGATAAGCGAGATCGAGCTCGGCCATGATCGAAACGAACTGTTCCTCGGTCTTGTCGCCCCCGAGCCGTGGATTGTAGAGCTTCTCTTCGCGAACTGAGCTCGCGGTGCGTCCCTTGTAGTCGTGTGCTGGATAGATGAGCGTGTCGTCCGGGAGCGAAAAAATCTTGTCGCGTACCGATCGGTAGAGCGTTCTCGGGTCACCGCTCTGGAAGTCGGTGCGACCACATCCACGGATGAGCAAGGCGTCTCCGGTGAACGCCATCTCTCGGTTGGCCATCACGTAAGTGACGCAGCCGTCGGTGTGACCGGGCGTGGCGCGCACCTCGATCGCCTGCAGTCCGAACCGGATGGCGTTGCCATCTTCCACTTGAACATCACCCTCGGTGACGCCGCACGCCAGAGGGACGACGACCTTGCACCGCGTGCGACTCCTCAACATGCCGCTGCCGGTGATGTGATCCGCATGAAGGTGCGTGTCGAGGGCATAGACGAGTCTGAGGCCGAGCTCGCCCAGCAAACCGAGATCTCGCTCGGCGCTGTCTTTGACCGGGTCGATGAGGACCGCCTCGCGGCTCCAGCTGTCCCCGACCAGATAGGTATAGGTTTTGGTTTCTTCGTCGACGAGCTGGCGAAAGATGAGACTCATGGTCACAAACATGCCAACCCGAACGAAAATTCGAAAGCAACAAGCAGCGTTGCGACTTTCGAGGCGCACCATTAGCCTCTGGCTGGCATGGGTCGGAAGCACGCGGTAGTCGCGATTGCAGAGCCGGACGAGCGTAGCTTCGAGGTTCTGGCGGGGGCGCTCGCCACGGCGGGAATTCAGGTTGCCGTCGCGACCGACGCCGAGGCGGTCGTCGACCTTCTCGAGGCGGGCGCCGTCGAAGGAGCCATCGTCAATCTCGCCATGAGGACCGGCGAAGGCGCGTCCCTCGTGGAATCGTTGCTCGAAGGGTATCCGACGGTTCCGATCGTTGCCGGTGCGGAATCCGGTCAGACCTCGCAAGGCGTCGCTGCGGTTCAGAACGGAGCGGCGGACTTCCTTCAGAAGCCCTACCAGGCCGAGGAGGTCGCCTACGTGCTGCGCAAGGTGCTCGACGTCGCCGAGCACGACGCGGACGTCGGTCCGCAATCGATCGTTCGGCCCGACACTCTGATGGTCGGAGGCTCGAAACAGATCCTGGAGCTTCAGGAAACGATCCGACGCGCGGCCAACGGCGTCGCGACCGTCCTGGTGCGCGGCGAAAGCGGTACCGGGAAAGAGCTCGTGGCGCGTCAGATCCACGAGCTCAGCCCGCGCCGGGCGGGACCGTTCATCCGGCTCAACTGTGGGGCACTGCCTGACCAGCTGCTCGAGAGCGAATTGTTCGGCCACGAGAGAGGGGCATTCACCGGTGCCACCTCTCGCAAGTCCGGGCGAGTGGAGCTTGCGGAGGGTGGGACCCTCTTTTTGGACGAGATAGGCGACGTCACGCCGGCGGTGCAGGTCAAGCTGCTCCGCGTGCTGCAGGAACGAGAGTATGAACGGCTCGGCGGCACCGAGACGATCAAGGCCGACGTGCGTTTCGTCGCCGCGACGCACCGTCCACTAGAAGAGATGGTGAAGGCGGAGAAGTTTCGCGAAGATCTCTTCTACCGACTCAATGTCGTTCCGGTCACGGTTCCTCCGCTCCGCGACCGACCCACCGACATCGACGAGCTGTCGATGCACTTCGCACGGACCACCGCGGAAGCAAACGGCCGACCGCCGGCCTCGCCGGACGCTTCCGCGCTCGAACTCCTCCGCGCCGAGCCTTGGCCGGGCAACGTGCGTCAGTTGCAGAACTTCATCGAGCGCCTCGTCGTTCTGGCCGAAGGGCCACGGTTCACGGCTGACGACGTGAAACGTGGCCTGTCACAACGAGAGGGCATCCAGGGTTTTGCTCTCTCCAGTGGGTTCGATCCGCCCGTGACCGCCGAGAGCACGGCGGTCGAACTCGCTGCGGCGCTCAAAAAGGCCGAGCATCGAGCCCTCGAAAAGGCCCTCAAAAAGGCCAAAGGCAACCGGAGTCTCGCCGCGCGAATTCTCGGGGTCAGTCGCCGGACGCTCTACAACAAGCTCGAGGAGCACGAGCTGACCGAACGGAGCGGTTGACGCGCTGTAGCGACCTCAGCGCGACTCCTGCGTCCTCGACCTTGTCCTTGCCCCACCACTGGGGGCCGCAAGCAGGGCCGATCCCACCAATCCAACCATCGCTGCGCTCGAACGAGTCGTCATGAGCCTCCTTCCGCCGTCTTTGGTGAGTGGGGGGCGCTTCGGCCGGTCATGAACGCTCGAGAGCGTCCGCCGGCCACGGCGACGGGTTGTCGTTTTCAGGAACGTTTCCGGGATTTCCGTGAGCCGAGCGTCGCTTCGACGGTCTGTCACCAAACTGTAACAAAGCGGCCCCAATGCCTCGTGGTACATGCCGCCGAGTTCGGATGGTCCGACGGTCACCCCCCTGCGAGCGTCGAGAGATTTCTCGCTCATGACTTCGGATACCAAGGTTCCGCCGCCCCGGGCGCCCGAGGGGCCAACCTCGACGCAAGCCGCCCTCGTGCGCGGTCTCGTCGTTTTTACCCTCTTGTTCGTCTTTCTGGTGGGTATCCGTGGCCTCGGCACTGGATTCAAGGGCCTCGGAAGAGACGCTCTCGAGTCGTTCTTCATGGCGACGGACAATCCCTTCGTCGGATTGACGATTGGCGTTCTCGCCACGACCCTCGTCCAGAGCTCGTCGGTCACCACGTCGATGATCGTGGCCATGGTTGCAGCCCCGGGATCGCCGCTGCCCGTGGCGAATGCGATCCCGATGATCATGGGAGCGAACATCGGGACGACCGTCACCAATACCGTGGTCTCTCTCGCTCACATGGGCCGACCCGACGAGTTCCGCCGAGCCTTCGGAGCGGCGACGGTGCATGACTTTTTCAACTACATCAGCGTTGCGCTCCTCTTGCCACTCGAGATGGCTACCGGCGTGCTCGAAAAAGCGTCAGGTGCCATCGCGTCGATGGTCGGTACCGGCGGGCCAGGCAAGCTCCCGAATCCCGTCAAAGACGCAACCAAGGCCGCGCTGGCCCCGGTCCAATCTGCGCTTCAGAGCCTCTCGGACGACAAACGGGTCGTCGCGATTCTCTTGATCATCGTTTCGGCGGTCGTCATCTTCACGAGCTTGATTTTCATCGTGCGCACTTTGCGCACTTTGATGGCCACGCGCCTGCGGACGTACGTCCAGCGCTCGCTGGACGCGAGTCCATACATCGGCATCGTCGTCGGCATCGTCGTGACGGTGATGGTGCAATCGAGCTCGATCAGCACGTCGGTGATGGTGCCCCTGGCCGGCGCAGGAATCGTGACGACGGCTCAAGTGTTTCCCATCACCATCGGGGCCAACATCGGGACGACGGTGACGGCGCTCTTGGCCTCGATGGCGGCACCGGCTGAAACGGCACACTTGGCTGTGCAAATAGCGGTGGTCCATTTATTGTTCAACCTGAGCGGCACTCTCTTGATCTTTCCCTGGAAAGTGACGAGGAGGATCCCAATTAGACTCGCCGGTTGGCTCGCGGGGGTCGCGGTGACCTCGAAGAAGACGGCGTTGATCTACGTCGTGGGGTTATTCTATGCGTTGCCGGCCCTGCTGGTGATCATCTCGAGGTCGCTGTGACGCAGGGGAATGCAACATGCTGAAGGAACTCGTTTCAATCTTCCGTGACCAGCGCCATCCGCTGACGCGTGCCAACGACAACTTTTCTCGAATGCTCGAGCTGACCCAGGGCATGTGCCTCGAGGCAAGCTCGGTTTTCTGGGGGAAGCGACAGTCCCCAGAAGAGCGTACGGCGCTTTACGAGAAGGATGTCGAGGTCAACAAGCTCGAACGCAAGATCCGCAAGCGCCTCGTCGCCCATTTGAGCCTGCGAGACCCTCCGGACGTGCCGTACTGTCTGCTGTTGATGAGTTTGGTCAAAGATCTCGAGAGGCTCGGCGACTACGCCAAGAATCTGACCGAAGTCGCCGACATCGCGAGCGGACCGTTCCCCGAGGACGAGGTGATTGGGGAGCTGAAAGAGGTTCGAAAGAGCGTCGAGTCGTTGATCAAGGAGGCGGCGGACGTTTTTTCCAAGAGCGACCGAGATCGGGCCGTCGAGCTCACTGTCGAGGGCCGAAGCGTGTCGAAGCGCTGTGACTCGCTCATCCGAAAGATCGCGACCTCGGAGTACACGCCCCCAGTCGTGGTGTCGCTCACTCTGGGCACGCGCTTCTACAAACGAATGGCTGGCCACCTGCTCAACTTGCTTTCCGGGGTGATCATGCCGCTACACAAGCTCGACTACTTCGACGAGAAGGCAATTCCTCCCGTCGAAGACTGAGCGGCCGCCTCGGCCGGTGGCTCGCCGCCGCCGAACGGTGGAGCGAAGCACGTTCGGTCCGCGCCGCAGACGCGTTGTCGTCGCAGGTTTGCGCGATCGTCATGCAATCGTCACACAAGGAACCTAGCGTGCGCCTCCGATGACGATGACGTGGAAGAAGCGTGGGTTGGTTCTGGCGCTCCCCCTCGCGCTTGTCAGCTCCGAGCTCGCGGCTCAGCCGGACGCGCCCCGAGTCGTGGTGCCCCCCGCTTCGTCGGCAGATCCTCCGAACCCGCTCGTGCCCCCCGGCGAGACCGAGAGAATGGCGAAACGAAAGGTCGAGCTGTCGAAAATTCAGTTCGTGCCGGGCAAGGGCCTCTCGCTCGAGAGTGCGGACGGGGACTTCAAGCTGGTCACGGGCCTCCGCGCTCAGTTCCTCTACTCCGTAGAGCACGTGGAAGAGGATGAGGAACTCGTTCAGTCCTTTTCCGTGCGCCGGGGGCGCTTGTCGTTTGCCGGCAATGCGTTCGGAAAGAACAACAAGTTCAAGCTCCAGCTCGGCTTTTCACCACGCGACCTCGGTACGCAGAATGGAGCGCCGACCACGAGTCCCCTCATCGACTTTTATTGGGACTTCACGCATTTCGAGCCGATCAGTGTGCGCGTCGGCCAATACAAGGTGCCGTTCAATCGCCAGAACCTCATCTCTTCGGGAGCCATGCAGCTCGTCGAGCGTTCAATCGTCAACAGCGAGTTCAGCCTCGACAGAGACATTGGCGTCGACCTGCGAACCAAGGACATCGGGAACTTCTTCAGGTACGCCCTCGGGGTGTTCATCGGAGAGGGGCGCAACTCGTTCTCCGACAACAACTTCGGCATGGCCTACGTCGCGCGCGTGGAGGTCTTGCCTCTCGGCATGTTCGACGATCTGAACGAACCCGACTTCGAACGGGGGAAACCGCGAATCAGCGTTGGCATGGCCTACGCTTTCCTCGACCGGGCGAACACGAACCGCGGGATCCGCGGGAGCGCGCCAGCGGACGGCGGCACGACCGACATGCAGCTGGCTACGGCGGACATCAGCTTCAAGGTCGCCGGGTTCTCTTTCCTCAGTGAAACCATCGTTAGAGACGGGTCCAGAAACCCAGGAGACGACGTCGACGACATGGGAGTCCTCATCCCTGTCGAGGACTCGCGCGACGGTTGGGGCGCGATGATGCAGGTCGGATACCTCGTTCCGCGCGTCCCGTTGGAGATCGCCGGGCGCTACGGAGTGATTCGCGGTGACGAAGCCGGATCCTTGAGCGACGGCAATGAAGCTGGGGGGGGCGCGAGCTACTACTTTTTGCGTCACTCTCTCAAGCTGCAGGCCGATTATTTTCGCTTGTGGGGAGACGACGTCGGCCTCGGAGACGATCGTGTGCGCGTTCAGTTGCAGGCCGCGTTCTGAGCCACCCGTACTCTGAATGACGGTGGCGGCAGCCTTGGTTTTCGGGATTACCTGAAGGCGTGCTGTACTGACGCTTCCCATGTGGCGCGACCGCGGATCCTGTTGCATCGCGCTCACTTGCGCGCTCGGGGCGGCGTCATGCCGAAGCGCGGACGCCACCCCGCCACCCGCAGCATCGAGCCTTCGAGCGCCAGAACGAGAAGCGGTAGCGCCGAGCGCCGTCTTGCCTGATCCCGCACCGACCGTGCGACCGGGGAAGGCGGAGCGACGTCGGAAGGACGAGCTGGTCTTCATCGGCGGCGGCGACGTCGGACTCGGTCGAGCTCTTGGACGGAAGATCCGGACCGAGCCCGACTACGACCCGTTCAGCAAGGTCCGCGATTTACTCGCTTCCGCCGACCTGCGGTTCGTCAACCTCGAATCTCCGCTCAGCGACCAGCCCGGCGGCTCGACGGTGAGCCGGAGCAACTATCTCGTGTTCACCGGGCCGCCGGCAGGTGCGCGGACCATCTCGCAAGCGGGCATCGAGGTCGTATCCCTCGCGAACAACCATGTCTGGGACTACGGCAAGGCCGGACTGTTCGAAACGATCGAGCATCTCGACGCCGCCGGAATCGCCCACGCGGGCGCGAGTCGACGCCCTTCTGATAGGTACGCGCCCGCCGTCATACGGGTTTTAGGCTGGTCGGTCGCCGTGTTCGCGGTGACTCACATCTGGAACCAACCACCTTTCGATGCTCATCCCGGGCGATACCATGTGGCCTGGGCCAGCCTGCCGGCTCTGCAAAAACGGTTGAAGCGCGCGCGGACCGAATACGACGTCGTCTTGCTCAGCTATCACGGCCGGGGGGAGTACATCGAGCAACCGCTGCCCGAGGTGCGCCGCTTCTTCCACCACGTCATGCGAACTGGTGTCGACGCGGTCATAGGACACCACGCCCACGTGCCCCGAGGCGTGCAATTCGACGAAGGCCGACCGGCGTTCTACAGCGTAGGAAATCTCGTCTTCGAGCCCTGGACGACGAGCTGGGCGCGGATTGGTTACTTCGTCAGGTTGACGTTCCGTCGGACCACTCGTGGACAACCTTCCATCGTGGAGGTTTGCCCTTACCGAATCGACGGTCGAGAGCTCCCGGTTCCGGAACCTTTCAGAGCTCGTTCGGATCGAGACCGCTTGCTCGAAGAGTTTCGTGAACGCTTCCGGCGGCTGTCGAGCGACCTCGATACGCCGGTCGGGCTCGGCGAGCCGGATGCGCTCGGCTGCATGATCGTGGCTCCGTAGGGCTTGTTTGTCGCCGAATCGGAGGAGCCGAGTCAGAGTTTGCCGCCTACGGCCCGAGCGCTATAAGAGTGCCCGGCCCTCTTACTTCACTAGGGGCGAGGAGTGATTATGAAGAGCAAGACGACGTTACTTGTCGCCCCATTGGCGGCGCTCATGGCTTTGTCCACCGCGGTTGCTTGCGGCGACAGCGGCAGCGGCAGCAACTCTGACGGCACCGGTGGAACGGCCGGCGCAGGCACCGGCGGGTCCAGTGCGTCCGGCGGGTCCGGCGGCACCGGCGGCATGTGCCCGCTCGGCACCAATCAATGCCCCTCGACCGGTGGTTCTGCCGGGATGGGCAGTGGTGGTACCGGCGGTACTGGCGGCGGCACGGGCGGCTCAGGCGGCGGCACGGGCGGCTCAGGCGGCGGCACGGGCGGCACGGCCGGCGCAGGCACTGGCGGGATGGCCGGCACGAGTGGTTCCTCCGGCAGCGCCGGTGCTTCGGGGAGCAGCGGCTCGAGCGGCATGGGCGGCATGGGCGGTGCTCCGTCTGGCGCGATGATTTCGATTCCGAGCCTGGATTTCTCGCACACTTTTCAGACGACCCTGTGCAACCAAGAAATCGGCACCATCACGCTCACCAACAACACTTCGATGCCGCTGACGTACACGGTGTCGGCGAGCAACATGAGCCGACTCGGGTTCGAAGACGCCGGCGGTAGCCCGACTACGGGCGGCAGCATCCCGGCGATGAGCAGCACGATCATCGACGTGTTCTTCCTGTGCGACGCGTGCGTCACCGCAGGGTGGACCGAGAGTGTCAGCGTCAGCGTGAGCGATTCGGGCGGCGTCATCGCCTCCGATACCGCCAACGTGACGGCCAGTTTCAGCAACTGTCCGTAGGACGACCGTCCTCGAGTGAGAGCCGCCCTGGGAGCGTTTCCGGGGCGGCTCGCGCTCGTGGCTCCGCTCAGGCGGCGCGTGCGCGTCGCTGTTCGATGAGCAACAGCGCGGCCGGCATCGCGACGACCGCTGACAAGAGACACGTGATTTCGCTGATAGCCATGGCGGCTCCGAACGAGTTCAGCGCGAGGTTCGCGCTCGTGTAGAGCGAGCTGTAGCCGATGATCGTCGTCAGCGAACAAAGGATGACGGCGCCGCCGGTATCCTCCACGCTCGCGCGAACCGCCGCGATGCCCGCGTCCGGCTCTTGGGCATAGCGCCGCATCACGTTCACGCCATAGTCGACGCCGTTGCCAAATGTGATCGGGAACGCGACGAAGTTCAGGAAGTTGAGCCGCATTCCAGCGACGGCCATCCACGCGCCCATCCACGCGATCCCGAAAAGCAGCGCCAGCATCGTCAGCACCCGTTCGCGGAGGCGCCGGAAGCCCAAAAGAACGAGCACCAGGGTGGCGCAAAACGAGGCCACGATGGCCTTGGGTCCGTCCGTCCAGATGACCTCGATCATGTCGGCGAACACCGGTGGCCGCCCCGCGATGGGAGGGCGTTCGCCGTCTTTCGTTCGAACTTCGCGAAGCGCGCCGGCCCACGCGACGAGCGCTCGCCCGTCCCAGATGGATACGCCTCGCTTTTTCTCGACGAACAACACGGTGCCGCGAGTTCCGTCGCGTTCGCTGAATGATCGCGCTACGTCCTCGGGCAGGTCGGCCTCGTCGACGATTTCGATGTTTTCCGGGGGTAATTCCCCGTCGATCTTCTTCTTTTCTTCTTCCTTCGCGTACTTTCTGAAGTCGAGCAACAACTCCCGGATCCCTTCGAGGACCGGCTTCTTTTCTTTCTGGTCCCCGGGAAGGAGTGAATCGATGGTTCGAATGCCATCGTACGGCGCTCCCTCCTCGTCGCGCTGCTTCTTCAAGAACGCTTCGACGTAGGCGGTGTCTTCGCGCTTGGGAACGAGCATGGCGATCGCGTCGCCGCGTTTAGAGCTCGGTACGATCTTTCCGACCCGCCCATTCAGCTTTTGCGCATCGGTCGAACCTTCCCGCACGCTCTTGAGGTTCTTGAAGTTGTACTCGATGGGATCTCGCGCAATGGCGATCGCCACGATGGCGCTCGAGGCCACGGCGAGAACGACGGACACTGCCACCGCGGCCTTCGGGGCTCGGCTCACGACGCTCCAGAACGTTCTCCCAAAGAGGCTAGCCTTCTTTTCACTGCTCTCCAGCTCGAGGGGGCGCACCCGTTCGCTCAATGCGGTGGCGGCCGGGAGGATGCCCATCGCGCCGAACCAACAGAGCACCATTCCGATCCCACCGATGATCCCGAAATCGCGAAAGCCCCGAAAGTCCGTGATGACGAGCGAGCCGTAGGCCACGGCTGCAGCGAGCGAAGCGGTGAGTGTCGCCAGCCACGTGCGTTGGTGCGTGCGAACGAGCGCCTCTTCCACGCCGAGCCCGGCGCGTCTCTCTTCGAAGTAGCGGGCGAGCCAAATGATGTTGGGGTTGATTCCGTTGCCGATGACGATGCTCGCGAGGAATGCGGTCGACGTGTTCAGGTAGTCGACGATGAGCTCCGCGAACGCGAACGTCACGAGCACGGGGACAAAGAGACCGAAGCCGATCAGGGTGATAGCCCGTGCCCGGCGGAAGAATACGAAGAGAACGACGAACACGCCGCCGATCGTGATCGACGTGGCGATGGTCAGCTCCTCCGCAATCGCCTCGTGCTCCTCACCGCCGACCACGATGTCTCCGGCGAAGTCCACGTCGAGATCCGACCCGTATTTTGTCAGGTCGAGTTCGGCCACGACGCTCTCCACGGCACGGATGAGCGCCTTGCCGCCTTTGGCGTCGCCCCCCTTGAGGTCCGCGCGGACGAACATCGCGAGTAGATCGCGGTCCGGGTGCACGTAGTAACCGCCAGGATACTTGTCGAGTTTTGCTTTCCTCTTGTTCTCGCGCTCTTTGAAACGCTCGATGAGCTTGTCGGGTGCCGGCGGCTCGTCGGCTTCGTCCTCTTCGAGATCGAGAAAAAGTGGGCTCGCCTTGTATTTCTCGTAGTCGAGGCGTTCCTCGAGCTTCTTCTCGATGTCCTTCAAGTCTTCGAGGTCCGCGTACATGTGTCGATGCGCGTAGACGAAGTCTTCGTACGAGGCGACGTTCCAGTCGACGCTTCGAATGCCGTAGCCCTCGAGCTTGGTCAGGCGTTCGACCAGCGCCTTGGCGAAGCGCTGCATGCCTTCCACGTTCTTGCTCGGCGACTGCACTGCGACGGTGAGCGTGGCGAGCCCGCCGATGCGCCCTTCGAGCCGTTCGAGGTCTTGAACGCTGGGCTTGTTTTTTGGCAGGAGCGCCGTCCAGGCGCTGTTCAGCCCCAGCTGCATGACGAGCGGCACCGCGCAGCCAACGAGCACGAAACCGAGCAACACCACCGCGACCGAGCGGCGAGCCTGAAACTGGCCGAGGCGCTCGAAGCCCGAGGACGACTTCACGATGAGCCCCCTAGCACTTTAGGGGCTGGTTGGGGACGATTTGCGCCCGTTGCCCCTCCTCGAGTTCTCAGTTGGCTTCGATCGGAGCGTGTCAGCGCCCTTGGAAAACCGGTGTCCTCTTCTCGATGAACGCCGAGATCGCTTCCTGGGCGTCGCTCGTTTGCAACAGCTCGAGGATGCTGTCGGGTACGCTCTCGGCTTCGGCTCGCCAGCCTTCTGCCTGGCCGAGCCTTGCCGAACGAAGAGCGGCGCGAACGGCCAGCGGCGCGTTCCCCGCGATTTTCTCCGCGATGGCCGTCGCCTGCGCGAGGTGCTCGCCGGGCTTCGAAACCTCCTGCACGACGTGAAGTCGTAGCGCCTCGTCGGCCCCGAAGTCGTCGCCAGTCAACACGTATCGCATGGCGTTTCCCCAGCCCGCCGCGCGAATGAAGCGAAATGTGCCACCTCCCGCTGGAAAGATCCCGTAGCGAACCTCGCGCAAAGAGAAACGCGTGTCGGGGCCGGCGACCGTGACGTCGGCGGCGAGGGCAAGCTCGGTGCCGAGAGTGAAGCACCGCCCGTGAACCGCGACGACGAGTGGCTTCTTGCGTTGGATCCCCATGACCTCCCAAGGATCGACCTGCTCCTCCGTAAAGGGTCGCTCGCCGCTCGCCCATGCGGGCGCCACCTCGCCGAAGTCGAGTCCTGTCGTGAAGTCGTCGCCCGCGGCGGAAACCAGAACGCACCGCACGTCCTCGTCCTTCTCGGTCGACGCGAGTGCGTCCCCGAGCTCTCGAAACATGCCGACGTTGAAGGCGTTTCTCTTTTCCGGGCGGTCGATGACGATCCGGCCGACGTGGGCGCTCTTTTCGTAGCGGATGTGACTCATCGATCCAGCATTGGGCCGCAGGTACCCGAGGTCGAGCGGCAATTGCGCCCGGTAGCCGGGCTAAATGTTCGCCGTCGGGGGACCCGGGAGGTCAGCGGCGCTTCGTTTCATAACGCCGCGCCGTCGAGCCCACTGACCCGAGCGAGGCCCGCCATGCAAAGGATGCGCTCGATGAAAAAACGCCACGGACTAGTCATCATTCTATCGCTGTCGCTGTCCGCGGCGGCTTTCTCCGCTTGCAGCGATGGGGAACGCACCGACGATGGCGCCGCGGGGAGCGGTGGCGAGGGGGGAACGGACGCGGCGACCAGCGATGATTGTGGTAACGGCGCCGTGGACGTCGGTGAGATGTGTGACGATTCCGACCTGGACGGCGAAGACTGCGACACCGCCACGATGGGGGCGATGCCGATGGGCACACTCCGCTGCTCGACCTCCTGCACTTTCGACACGAGCGGTTGCAGCAGCATCGGAGCTGGCGGAACCGGCGGCGGCGGCGGCATGGGGGCCATGGGGGGTGGAGGCGGAGTCTCCGGTGGTGCAGGCAGTGGCTCTGGAGGTGCGTCCGGAAGCGGCGCCGGCGGCACTTCTGGCGCAGGTGGCGGGGCCTCGGGCGGTGGTGGTGTCGACGCCGGCTGCGCGCCGCCCGGTGGGAGTTGCGCGTCGCCGCTGGATTGTTGCGCGGGGGTCTGCATCGCGAACAGCTGCAGTGGGGGTAATTGCTTGCCGTCGAACATTCCGTGCACGAACGACGTCGATTGCTGCAGCAACAATTGCATGCAGATGGGTGGACCGATTCGCCGCTGTCAGTGACTCCGTGACAAGATGAGCCATGGGGTCACATGGCTCGCACGGGTCGTCTGCGCCGAGGCTCGCACCCCGAGACTTGGTGCAGGTGACCGATGTCACCATCGGGCACTACGACGACGGAGCCGACGAGTTTTGGGCAGGTACGCGGGGCCACGACGTGTCGCAGAACCGCGATGCGCTGATTCGGCACCTCGAAGGCCGTCCGCCGTTTCGCATTCTGGACCTGGGTTGTGGACCTGGTCGGGATCTCGCCGCGTTTCGCGAGCTCGGTCACCAACCGACCGGACTCGACGGCGCGCAGCGCTTTTGCGAGATGGCGCGAGGCTTCGCTGGGTGCCCGGTGCTGCATCAGAATCTGCTCGAGCTCGACCTGCCGGGAAAAGCGTTCGACGGCGTTTTTGCCAACGCCGTGCTCTTCCACGTGCCGACGCAGGAGCTGCCGCGAGTGCTTCGCGAACTCCACGGTGCTCTAGACGAGCGGGGCGTGTTTTTTTCGTCGAATCCCCGCGGAGACAATCAGGAGGGTTGGCAGGGGGATCGTTATGGCGCGTACCACGACCACGAAACCTGGTCCGGGCTCGTGACTGCTGCCGGGTTCGAAGAAATCGAGCACTACTACCGTCCGCCGGATCGGCCGCGGCATCAGCAGCCTTGGCTCGCAACGGTGTTTCGTCGAGTCGGCTAGACTACAGCGCTTCGAAGATCACAGCGCTTCGATGAGCAGAGGATTGTTGAGGAACGTCACGGGATCCAGAGTGGCGCACAATCGTTCCGCCACGGTCTCGTCGACCGGCGAGTCGTCGGCGATGAATCCAATGCGCTGCCCCTCCGGCGGGCTCGTGTAGCCGAACAGGAAGCACATCTCGTTTTCGCCGATACCGAAGTACATTTCGTGGTCCGTGCTGTTGGCGAAGTGGCACCGGAACTGGACGGCGCTCGAGCCCTCGGTGCTCACCGGAGGGTAGTAGACCTCGATGTCGCTATCGGAGAGTCCCACGCTCGTGCGGTCGTAGACCGGGCGCTGGGCGCGAAACGTGCCCAGCTGCGGCATGTTGCCGTCCATCTCCGCGGTGCCGAATGTCACGTCGAAACCCGTGGCCCACTGATGGGTGTGAGGCATGATGGCGACGACCTCACCGCCGCCCCATTCACAGGTGGTGGTCAGAGTCTTGTCGCTGCGGGCTGGGATCAAGAGTTGACTCCAGAACCAAACGAACATCGCCGTGGGGTTCGTCACCTGGTCTGCGGGCATCGTATAGAAGTCCCACGCCGATTCGACCCTCAGCCGATCTGGCGTCGTATTCTGCAGGTGCAGATCCGTGACGACTTCGAACCCGCCCGGGAGCTCGAATGCGAAACCATCGTCGAAGGCAAATTGCTCGGTCCCGTGAGCTTGAGTCGAGTTCGCGGAGAGCACCACGGGAACGGTGAGTCCGGCGAAGCTACAAGTGCCGAGGTCGCAGGCGCCGTCGTGTAGCGACCTGCCGGAGCGTTGCAGCTCGGTGCACACCGGGTCCGTGCATTCGATGACGCTGTGAGGCTCGCTGAGCACCGTTCCGGCCTGAGCGAACATGCGAATGTCAGCGCTCGAGCGGCAACTCGGGTAGCTCTCGGGACCGAGAGTCTCGTCGATGCCCAGCCCGTAGAGCACGGCGTGGTGCAGTCCGGGCGTGGCGTGGAGCGTGGAAGTGTAGATCCAGCGATTTTTCAGGTCCGGGACCTGCCAAGATGTGCATTCGACGCTCTCGCCCCCGGCCTCGACTTCCTTCGGAGGCGCAATCAGCCGAAAGCCGCTCTTGGGCGGCTCGGGCAGCTCGAGAGTCTGCAGTGGCTCGTCGCCGTAGTAACGAACGTTGTCGTGGTCGAGTCGGCGCGCGGGCTCGTACCGGAGAGGATCCGGTGAAGCCGTGTCGCTGCCGGTGTCCGGCCGGCTGCCATCGGAGCAGGCGAACGTGAGTGAGAGCACCACGAGCGAGAGAGTCGAGCGCTGAAACATCCTCTTGGCGTGCGTCGCAAAACTCGTGCCGGACTCCTTCGGGGCGAAAACATGGGGAAATACCTACGTCCTGTGTTCGTATTTCGCACAGTGTTCGGCCTTGGTGCACCCGCCGGCCGTTGGCGCGAGCCCCTGTTCACTGGTGTTCGAACGGAGCATCCTGCGCCGGCATGAAGCGAACCGCGAGGCTGCCGGGTCTCGAAGATCTCACCGCATTCGCGTCTCTGTTCGAGTTCCGGACGGTCTCGCGATGGGTGGGTCTCGGCATTTTGGTGGGTGTGCTCGCTGGCCTGGGCGCGGCGCTCTTCTTCCTCGGGACTGATGCGATCCGCCACGTCGTGTTCGGCCGGCTCGGCGGTGTGAGTGTTCTCGAGCCCGCGGGCGAAGCGTCCCTCTTTGGTCGTATGCCCGTCCGGGAGCCCCGGTTGTGGATCATCGTTCTGGCGCCGGCGCTCGGCGGGCTCGCGTCGGGCATTCTCATGACGCGCCTGGCTCCGCGTGATCGCCTATTCGGGAATCAGGCGCTCATTCAAGCCTTTCATCGTGGAACAGCTCGACTGGGCGGACCAATCGTGCAAGCGCTCGCGTCGGTCATCGTCATCGGGACCGGGGGGAGTGCGGGTCGCGAGGGGCCGATCTCTCAGATGGGGGCTGCCATCGGTTTGCGCGTAGGGGGCCTCTTCAAACTTTCGGAGCGCGAGCGGCGTTTGCTCTTGATTGCGGGCGCCGCGGGGGGCATCGGCGCGATCTTCCGAACTCCCCTCGGCGCGGCCCTGTTCGTCGTCGAAGTTCTCTATCAGGACGACTTCGAAGTCGACGCGCTCGTCCCCGCGGTGTTCGCTTCGGTCGTCGGCTACTCGACGTTCACGCTCATTTTCGGGGAAACGGCGATGTTCGCGACCGAAGGGAGCTACGAGTTCGATCCACGCCAGTTGCCTCTGTATCTGGTGATGTCGATGGGCGTGGCCCTCGTCGCTGTCATCTACATCAAGACTCTCCGATGGGGAGCGGAGCAATTCCAAAAGCTCCGGCTTCCGAGAGCTCTCGTTCCGGCGCTGGGTGGCCTCGGGGTGGGAGTGTTGTTCCTGGTGACACCGCATGCGCTCGGTGTGGGCTACGGTTTGCTGCAGGTAGCGCTCACCCCCGAATTGCGTGCGGGATCCGAGGTCCTCGGGGTGGGGTGGGTGGGTGCGGCCATGCTGCTCGGCATTGCCTTGCTGAAGATTCTCACCACCACCTTGACGGTAGGCTCTGGAGGCGCGGGCGGCGTGTTTGGCCCGTCGGTCGTGATCGGCGGCATGGTGGGTGGATCCTTCGGTCTGGCGTTTCATCAAATTTTACCGGGAATCGTGCCGCAGCCCGGAGCCTTCGTGATCGTGGGCATGGCATGTTTCATCGGTGGCGCGTGTGCGGCTCCAATCTCCACCTTGGTCATGGCGAGTGAGATGACCGGGAGCTACGACTTGCTCGTTCCGCTCATGCTCGCCGAGGCGGCGACTTTCATGATGATGCGCCGTTGGTCGATCTATCCCGAACAGGTCGCCACCAGACGCGACTCAGGTGCGCATCGAGGCGAATACGTGCAGGACGCGCTCGAGCACGTTGCTGTCGGCGCTGCGTATAGGCCTGACGACGACGTGCGAACGTTCGAAGCGACCAGCAGACTGGATCACATGTTGCACGAGGCCACCGAGAGTCAGCAGTCGATTTTCCCGGTCAGAGGAGACGACGGTGGCGTCGTGGGGGTCGTGACTCTCGAAACCATGCGCGCTTTCTTCTTTGATGAGGATGTCGGCAAGGTCGCGATCGCCGCCGACTGCGCGCGACCATTCGTTTCGGTGACGGTCGATGACAAGCTCGACCTCGCGCTCGAACGCTTCGCCTCTTCGCACTATCCCGAGCTACCCGTGGTCGACCCCGCGTCCAATGCGATCATCGGGTGGCTCGGCTACGAAGATCTGATGCGCGCCTACAGCCAGGAGGTCGTGCGCCGACGCATGGACGCCGTGGAGGACGAATGATGCGCACGAACTCAGAAAGGCGTGGGCTCGTCGCACCCGAAGACGACGTCGACATCGACGACCTGGCCAGCTTTCAGACTGTCGCAAGCGCTGCCGTAGAACGTGATTGAGTTCGATGCGCCATCGTAGTCCCAACCCTCGGCTCCGCTCGGATCCCGAGTGACCTTCTGGTCGTCGAAGAACACAAAAACATCGGCGGGATCAGCCGGAGTGTCGGAGAGGGTGAAGTTGCACCCCACGATGCTTCCAGCGATCAGCGCGAGCGCCTGATCGAGCTGCAGCGCATCGTCTGCTTGGAAATATTTCGGCGTACCGCTGCGCGGCACACCACCGGCGACGGCGAACGCGTCCATTTGAACCGGATCGATGACTCCGCCCGAGCCGGCGTCGCCGAACCCCACCACGAAGGTGGGCACGCCGCCGGCAAACATGCTGGCTAGGATCATCTCGGTTCCAGAGTCGCCTCCGGCGCGGCTACACCCGGCCTGCTTGCCGTCGGTGATCAGAAGCACGTAGGTCGGTCTCGTGACGCTCATCACGTCGGGTTGCTGGCTGGCTTGCTCGACAGCGGTGTCGATGTTGGTGACGCAAGGTCCGTCGGGGTAGTTCGTATCGCTCTGGTTCAGAGCTGCGTTCAAGAGCCCTTGGATCGTCGGTTCCATGCCGTCGGCAAGCGGTACCGCCGGGGCGTCTTGTCGGCAGTCACCACCGGTGCGGTCGGGGAACAGGCTCAGCCCCCAGCGGATTTGCCCATCGAAGTTGGTCGTGAGCTGGTTGATGGCCGCCACGGCGAACGTCCATTTGTTCGGTCCAGCGAGATTGATCGTGTTGGTGAGATCGCGCCGCATCGAGCACGAGCGATCGAGGACGATGAACATGTTCGGTGCGATGATTTCGATGCCGAACTCCTGGCCACCGCACCCGTCGCCTGGGACACACGCACCGTTCGGGTCGCAGGTTTCGACCTCCGCGCAGTCGGCGTCCGCGGTGCAAGTGCCGAGGGGAATGCATTCGCGTGTGCTGCTACAATATTCGCCGCTTACGCAGTCGCCATCGCTTCCGCACGAACCGTCCGGTGTGCAGACTTGCGTCACCGAGCAAAACTCGTCGGTGCCGCAGTCGGTGTCAGCGACGCACGGTCGACCGAGAAGACCGCCGCCGGCGCCGCTTGCCGCGCTGACTCCGCCCCCGCCGTCCATCCGAGTGCCGCCGCTGCCGCCACTACCTGTCGCGCCGCCCCCGCCGAAGCTGGATCCGTCGCCGTTTCCCGAGCTCGAGCAGGCGACACCCGCCGAGACGAGCAGCCCGATTGCGCCGATGAAGGGAAGCCGGGTCTTTCTGATGATGGCGTGCATGTCCGAGGATACCGCGCCGTGCCCCCGCTCACTAGCGCTGCTGGTGCGAGGCCGTGAGGCATCGCCGATGAAGTGGTAGGCTGCCGCCCATGAGAAAGTTGGGTGGTTTTGGATTGGCGGGCGTGATGACGGCGAGTCTGGCTGCGCCCGCGTGCGGTGACTCTGGGAGCGGCCAAGCCGGGGGGCAAACCGACGCCTCGATGGACACCGGCGCAGCCACTGGAGGGACCGGCGGGACCGGCGCAGCGGGTGGAACGGGTGGAACGGGTGGAACAGGAGGCGGAGCTGCTGGAACCGCGGGTGCGGCGGCGACCGGTGGTGCCGCGGGTACCGCGGGTACGGCAGGTAGCTCCGGCTCGGCGGGTGCGGCCGGCGGAGCCGGGGCACCCACCGATGCTGGTGTTGACGCATCGATGGACGCCGGGACCACTTGTTCGAGCGGCGACTACTTCAATTTCGCCACGGGCAGCTGTGAAACTTGCGCCGTTAGCGACGGCGCGACCATGGTTCTTGGCTGCTCTCAGTTCCGACTCGGGACGACCCGCTACGATCCCGCGACTCAGCAGATCACCATCGACGCCACCGACATCGTGCAAATCGATCGCGGCACGTTCACTGTCGACTATCTGTTCTTCGATGAGGGTGGGCTCGAGGACGTCGCGGAGATATCCGGAACCGTGACCGTGGTCGGCGAGCGACTGATTCTGGACCTCGCGGGCCAGGTTCCTCTTGGTACTCCTCGGGGGATCCGAGTCACGTCGCTCGATCTCGTCGACAAGTGCGGTGACATCCAGCAGCACGAGCCGCTCGTCAACTTCGACGACATGGATGCCCTTCTCTTTGAGCCACCCAGCTCGAGTGGCGACGCAGGGTCGGATGCGGGCGATGCGGGGATGGACGCGATCGCACCCGACGGTGGAGCCGAGTGGACGGTCGGTTGCGTTTTCGAGGGCGTCATCTGAGCGAACGTAGACCGCGTATCGCGCTCGTTCCGCCCTCGGCAGTGAACGAGGTCGTTTGGCCGGCCATATCGAAGCCGGCGGATGCCGCGCTGTTCGCGTTGGCATTCCAGTTCGAGCAGTCCGAGTGGTGGGATCCTCAGTCGCTCTTGTGCAATCAGCTCCTGCAGCTCGAGAAGCTGCTGGTGCATGCGATGACGTCAGTGCCGCTTTATGAGGATCGCCTCGATGAGGTCCGAGGCCTCGAGCCGGGGGCCCTGACGCTCGATCGATTCCGTCGTTTGCCGGTGCTCACGCGCACCGACGTTCAAGAGGCCGGCAATACCCACATGAGCTCGGCCCTTCCCGCCGCCCATGGGGCGAAGATGACGGTCAGCACGTCTGGTTCCACAGGTCGGCCGGTGCGCGTGCAGACGACGACGCTTTGTCGACTTTTCCACGGCGCGCTCAATCTACGCTACCACTCGTGGCACGCGCGGGACCTACGCGCGAAGGTTGCGGCGCTGCGTCGGGTGCACAAGAAGCCTGGCGGAGAGGGCCCCCAGCCGTGGGCGCCCGGGTACACCACCGGGCCCATGGTGAGTCTCGACGTCGGCGCAACGTTCGGTGAACAGCTCGCGTGGCTCGTCGACCAGCGAGCCCGCTATCTGCTCACCTATCCGTCGAACCTGTGGGGGCTTCTTGCCGAGTCGAAGACGACGGGCAGCAAACCAGAGTCGCTTCATCAGGTCATCACCTATGGCGAGGTCGTACCGGAGGCCTTGCGTCCGGCCTGCGAAGACCTCTGGGGAGCACCGCTCGTCGATTCGTACTCGGCGCAGGAGATTGGCGCCATTGCTTTCCAGTGCCCAACAGCGCCGCACTATCACGTGCAGTCCGAGAACGTTCTCGTCGAGATTGTCGACAGTGCCGGCGCTCCCTGCGAGCCCGGCTCGCTCGGTCGCGTGCTCGTGACGGATCTTCACAACTTCGCCACTCCGTTGATCCGCTACGAGGTTGGGGATTTCGCCGAGTGGGGTCACGACTGTGGATGCGGCAGAGGCCTGCCAGTCATTCATCGCATCCAGGGCCGAACCCGTGGTCTGCTGACGTTGCCCTCGGGAGAACGGTTCTGCCCACGCTTCTTGACGGAGGAATTCGCTTTCTCGTTGGGCATCCGGCAGCTGCAAGTCGTTCAACTCAGCCTCCAGCGAGTCGATGTCCGCGTTGCCGTCGCCGCGCCGCTCTCTTCGTCCGACGAGCGTGTCCTCGAGCGTTCGATTGGGCAGACGCTCCAACACCCGTTCGAGCTGCGCATCGAGTACGTCGACCATGTCCCGCGAGATCCGAGCGGCAAGTTCGAGGAGTTTCGATCCGAGATCACGCCTGACAGATCCGGCGCGCCCTGCGTCGCGCGCCCAAGTACAGAAACGTGAATGCTGCGAGCTGGCCGAACGGCGCGCCAATCTCCCCGAAGCAGGCGACCAGCGTCGCCGTAGCCAAGAGCCCGAGCACCCCAGCGATCGCGTCACCGCCGGCGCGTTCGTCCTTCTGGCCGAGCATGGTGATGATCCCGAGTTGGAGCTCGCTGAGTCCGTAGAATGCGTAGCTCAGGCAGAGCACCAGCAGAATGGGCCAGTCGTCTTTGTAGCGCTCACCACCGACGAGCTCAATCACCCACGGGCTGAGTGCCGCGACGACGAGCGGGATGCCGACGACGAACGCCGCCGTCGTGCGTTGGTGGCGATGCAGGGTGGGCGCGGCGGCTAGGCTCGCCGAAAACGGGTCGGTGAACGCGCGTGCGACGTAACGCAGATACGTTGACGCTTGGCGTGCGACGTGGAGGGTCGCGAGCGACTCGAGAGGCAGGAGTAAAGCGATGAGCATGCGGTCGGCCTGCCGAAGTCCCTGGCGGTAGAGGACACGCTGATAGTGCGCCCGGTACTCCTTCACTAGTGCGAGCATTTTTTGGGGTGTCGAGCGCTCGATTTTCATGTGCCGCAGGGTCGAGCGTTGGGCGAAAATGGCCACACTGGCGACGACGAGTCGCCCAGCGGCCAGCCCGAGAAAAAAATAGTCGATGCCGAACAAGACGTAGAGCGGTACCGCGCAGAGCTTCTCGACCAGCGCACCGGTCGAGTCCAGAGTCGATTGCACCGCGAACTGGCCGCGCGCGAAGAAGACAGGACCGAGGATGTGCTGGAGAGCAACCGCAAACAGATGGAGTGCGGCTGACGGCGCGACGATACTGAATTCGATGTCGCTGAAGGTCGACCCGAGCCGCTCGCTCAGCGCTAGCGCGACACCGAGATAGGCGAGCGCGCCGAGCGCGCTGATCAGTAGACGCGCCAGCGTCGCAGCGCCCACGATCGTTTCCGCCGCTCGTTGGTGTTCGTACCGCGCCAAGAGCGGCGTCGCCTCTCGAACTACGGCGGAGCTGAGTCCGAGGTCGAAAACGACTTGGCTGGTCGTAACTGCGATGGCGTGAACGGCGACTAGTCCAAGCGTTTCCTTTCCAAGCTCCCTCGCGAGGTACGCGCTGAACAGCACACTCAGCGCGGCAACCGAGCCGCGCCCGGCGAGCGAACGCGCAGCCGATTGCGCTGCGTGCCAGCGCGAGATGCTCACTGAGCGCACTCAGCACGATCCGTTCCAGCGATTCTTGTGGTGTCGAGGCCATATCCTGATGCACGAGCGGCACGACTGTGACGTCAGCGCTCGATCCGTGTGGCAGTCGTTTCACGA
>JAJDAH010000177.1 GCA_029261965.1 Polyangiaceae bacterium | reverse complement strand
GTATCGTTGTTGCCTACCTACACGCGGGGCCCCCCCGGGGGCGGGCCCTCTTAGTTTCGACGGCACACGGCACTGATCTGATCCGTGTCCCGTTTCTTTCCAGAGTGTGGTGGACTCCTGGTCCACCACACTAGGATGGTGGGCCCGATGGTGCGGCTCCCCATCATTGTCCTGGCGATGGCGCTCGGCTCAGGTTGCTCACTAGCGGCGGCGCCCCCGCCCGCTTCTCCGCCGGTGGGCACTTCGGCGCCGGCGGTCGCCACGAATGCGACGAGCGCGCCCGTAGCTCCCGCCCCGAGCGCTGCTCTCGCGGAGACGCCGGACGCGCCCGACGAACCCGCCGACGCAGACCCCGATGACGCGCCCGACGACGAGGTCGACGACGAGCTCGACCAACCCGTGGGCGTCGGCGAGGCTCCACCGCATCCGCTCGATGGGCTGAGCGACGAGGCGATCGCCAAGAAGGTCCAAGAAGATATCGCGTCGCTCGGATCGATGTCGGTTGGTCGGACCAACGGCGGCCTCCTCATCAACGGCGTGCCGATGCCCGAAGACCCGCGATGGAAGCTCACCGATTCGCATGGCGCATGGGGTACTCAGGAAACCGTCGACGCCATCGCGACGGCCGTCGGCTTCGTGCACGCGCAGTTTCCAAACACGCCGCCCATCTACATCGGCCACATCAGCGGGAAGCGAGGTGGGCCGCTGTCGCCTCACGTCAGTCACCAGTCGGGACGCGATGTCGACATCGGGTACTTCTACCTCGGCGAGGACCCGCGTTGGTTCCGTCGGGCCACCAAAAAGAACCTCGACGTGCATCGTTCGTGGGCGCTCGTCCGCGCGTTCATCACCGAAACCGACGTCGCGCTGATTCTCATCGACCATTCGATCCAGCGGCTCCTTCGTCGCCATGCCGAGTCGATCGGCGAAAACGCCGCGTGGCTCGACCGAGTCTTCCGCGGCGGGGGAGGGCGGCCCGCCCTCATCCGGCACGCCAAAGGGCACGCCACCCACATCCACGTTCGCTTCTTCAACCCCGTCGCTCAGGAAACTGCGCGTCGCGCGTACCTGCACCTGATCGAATCCGAGACCATCAAGCCGCCCAAACACTACGTGCGGCACCGCGTCCGCCGCGGCGAAACTCTGGGCAAGCTCGCCCGGCGCTACGACACGACCATCAAGGCGATCCGCGATGCCAATCGTCTCCGGTCCACGAAGATCATCGCCGGGCGCGTTTATCGAATTCCAAAAGAAGCCAAGCCGGTCGCGCCGAAGAGGCGCCTCGTTCCCCCGCGGGTGCTCCCCCCGCCGTCGCCCGCCCCGGGCTGAAGCCCGAACCGCCGTCCGTGCCTGGACCTCCCACTTTGACCGACATACTGTCGTGCCTTCGCCCCGATGTCCGAGCAATCGACAAATGACGACGAGCAGCCCGTCGATAGCCAGGGCTACGAAGCCGTCGATTCCGTCGCTCTCGAAGACGAGTCGATCGACGGTGAAGACGACGACGAGCCCGAAAGCGAGCCCGACCAACCTCTGCCGCTCAGCAAGCCGGCCGCCCGCAAGAAAAAACGAGCGGCCAGGGGCTCGCCCAAGTCGTCACGAAAGCCCCCCGGGCCGAAGTCTCAGAGAAAGCCTCTCAGCTTGGCCCCGCCGCCCGATTCTGGCCACGGACTCACCATGATCCTCGCCGGCGTCGGCCTCGTCGTCATCTCCGCGGCCTCCCACATGCTCAGCGAGCAATCCAAAGGGGACCTCAAGCCGCTCGCCCCCGTTCTCGACGGGCTAGAAGCCAAACGTCGCCCAGCCCAAGCCGCCAAGGTGCGCGCCCAATGCATGCAGAGCCCGCGCGCCTGCTCCTGCCGCCAAGAAGCTGCGCGTCGCGCGCTCGACGCCGATCTGCACGAAGAGGCCCGACGCGCTCTCGCCCTGGACGCCGATTGCCAAGCCGAGGTCCGGTCGCTCGCGATGGGCGCCGAAGCCGCCGCCCGCGCGGGTCACCACCAAGACGCCATCGCTCAGGCGCACGCCATTCTCGAGGTCGAGCCGAAAGAACCGTTCGCCCACTACGCCATGGGCCACGCCCTGTTTGCCATGGGCGACGCCAAGGGTGCCGCAGCCGCCGGCCAGCTCGCCGTCGAGTACGGCCGCGGCGCGACCGCGTCGCTCCTGCTGGGCGTCGTCGCCTACTGGAAAAAAGACTACGACGCGGCCAAGCGTAACTTCGAGAGAATGCTCGACGACGATCCCCGCGACGTCGATGCCCTCTACAACCTGGCCCTCGTCGCCAGCGCCCAGAACAAGTACCGAGAAGCCCGCGAAGGCTACGCGAGAGTCCTCCAGCTCGACCCCCCCAACATCAACGCTCGCTACAACCTCGGTCTCCTCATCCACCAGCACGGCGCCACCACCGAAGCCAAGCTCCACCTCACCGAGCTGGAAAAAACCGCCGGTCCAACCCACGAAATGACCCAAAACCTCCGCCTAGCCCTGGCCACACCCCCACCTCCCAAAAACCCCGACGCCGGCCCCAACTAGCGAGCACTATCCCGCCCCGCGGAGGTGGATGCCTGCAAGGCTGGATGCCCGCGCCCAAGCGCATTGCCCCGCCCCGCCTCAGCGGTGCCCCCAGCCCCGCCCCCCAAATTCCCCCGCAGCCTTACCCCGCAGCACTATCAATTAGCCTCGCAAGTTTCCCAACGTTTCACGCCCCCCTCGCAATACTATCTCCCCCGTTCCCGCCCCCCAAAATCCCCCTTCCCAGCATATTCTCCGCTGGATCTCTGTCCCCTCTTATCGCCTACCAATCGATATCCTTCTGCAGCAGAACTACCAGTTAGGCAGTCCTCACAGCGGTCTAGTCGTCCAACTCGCAGCCGCTCAGCACGACCATCAGACTCCCATCCGCGTGCTTCACGTGTTCTTGGAAATTGCCGGCTACCTTCAGCAGCATCCCGCTTTTCACCCCTTCAAGTTCGTCAATGGCGTCGGGTTCGAAGTAGCACAACAGCCGCGTGCCAGGTGCGTTCGAGTCTCGAAGTTGCACGAAGGGGTACGCGACCGAGCTCCGGTGCATCGTGCTCTTCAGTTGCATCCAGCTGTGCTCAGCCGTGTACTCGTCCACGGCTCTGACGCCGAGTTCTTGAACGACTCCGCTCGTTCGAAGCCGCTTGTTCTTGTATCTTGAGTAGGCGTCGATTTCACTTGCACGCAGGTCACGGTCAACTGACTCCAGCGGAGCCTCCGACGTCGTCGCCTGGCACGCGGATACTCCGAGGAGCGCGACAATCAACGACACTCGTGGCACGACTTCATTCACCTAGTCGTTCCGGCCGTGTTCTTCAACCGCTCGGGTTGTTCAGGCCGCCTCATAGCCGCAGGCACCACGGCTGCCTAACAAGCAGTTGGAGCAGACGGGGAAGTCGAGAGAGTGAAGCGCTTGCCGGGGTCGCTTCGCGCCCGGCAAGCTCGGTGATTCGCGGACGTCGAGCTGGTAGAATTGCTCGGCTGCCCCGCAGCTCAACTGCAGATCGTTACGCAGACAGGAAGAGGGGAAAGAGATCCGCCGTGCAGCCCGCGACGGCCGGGCCACCGGGGAGCGTGATGGAGCGATCGGCGCGTCTGGCGACCTGGCGCCATTTGCAGTTCCGGTTCGACCGCTGGATGTCTCCCCGGCGCCCTTGCCGCTCGCAAGAGGCGAGTCGAAGAAGCCGCCCCGAGCTCTGACGTGTCGACTTGAGCATCGCAGCAGCTCGAGTTGAGGAAATCGCAAGGCTCCGTGGGCTGCCGGCTGCTGCGTAACAATGGTTTGCAGCAGACGGGGAAGTCGTTTTC
>JAJDAH010000176.1 GCA_029261965.1 Polyangiaceae bacterium | reverse complement strand
TCGAACAAGCGGTCGAAGTCGCGACGAAGATCGGCATCGCCCAGGCCTCGGCTCTCGGCCAGCTCGAGCTGCGCTCCGAGGCGTCGATCGCGATAGAACGAGACCCAGTCGGGGGCTTCATCGTTGTTCTGCGGCAGTCGTCCGATGTAGTTCCCGTAGTCGAGACCAAAACCCGGCGCACCGAATCGGTGGAGTGCGGCCAGGCCCTGGCCCACCTTTTCGTCGAAGCCGGTGGAGCGACGGGCGGGTTCGAGGTACTCGAGCACGATGCACGCGGGCTCGCCGCTCGCGTGCAACACCTCCGGAACTCGAAGTGCGTCGGCTTCGGCCATCCAAGCGAGACCGCGCGCCTCGGCGGGGAACATTTCGGTCTCGGCACGAGGGTTTTCTTTCACGAACACGGTGCGGCGGTCGCCGAGTTCGACGGCGAACGCATCGTTGATGTCGCCTCCAGCGACCGGGCGTGCTCGCTCGACACGCGCGCCAAGCACGCGCTCGACCGCAGCTCTGACTTCCGGTGTCACAGCCCGTGCTCGGCGCGGATGTGTTCGAGCAGGCCGCGACAGGCCGCTTCACAAACTTCGAGGACTTCCCGAAAGCCTTCTTCACCCCCGTAGTAGGGGTCGGGGACGCTCGCACCGGCGCTCGAGAGTGAGTCGAAACGTCGGAGCAACGACAGCCGGCCGCGGTAATCGCCGTCCGGCAAAAGTCGCTCCAGATCGTCGAAATTCGCCTGGTCCATCGCCAGCACGTAGTCGAAGCGGGAAAAGTCGGTCACCTCGAATTGGCGCGCACTGCCCGACACTTCCACCCCGGCCTTCTTGGCCACCGCTCGCGCCCTCGGATCGGCACGTTCTCCCACGTGGTACGAGGACGTGCCTGCACTGTCGACCTCGATCGCGTCGCTCAACCCGGCCTCTCTCACGAGGCCGAGCATGATCGCCTCGGCGGTCGGCGAGCGGCAAATGTTGCCGAGGCAGACAAAGCACACACGAATCATGAACTCTCGAACTCTTGGCGTCGCTTTGGAGCGGCGTCAATCGTGATCGCAGCGCATCCCCGCGTCGGACACCTCGTGCCGACCCGCTTCGGCGGTGCGCTCGAAGAACACGATTGGCTTGGAGCTGAACCCTTGCCAGCCGTGGTACCAAAAGTCCCCGTCGAGCTTGTCCTCGCGCATGGTCATGTAAAACGCCTTGTATTTGCCCTGGATCAGCTCCCACAACGGGCGGCCGAACCACTGCAAATCGTTCATCGGAAAAATCATCAGGTCGTACTCCATGCGAGTCACCCGGTCGTAGAACTCGAGCTCGGACTCGTAACCAGCGACGCTCACTTCGATGATCGACATCACCCGGTCGCGAGGGATCGCCACGCCTCCCCGCGCGTAACAAACGGCCCCTCTGCCGACGAGGACCTCTTCTCCGCACTTCATGCGGGACGCGGCGTAGCGACACACGGTCGCGGCATTCCTGAAGTCCAAGTCGTCCGGAACGCGGCGCCGTGGGTACCACAGCGCGATCTGAGTCGCCACGATGCCTAGAGCAACGAGGGGCAAAAGCCCCGAACGTTTGCGGAACACTTCGCCGAGCAGAAGCGGCAAGGCGAGCACCGTCACGGCGTAGCCGACGACGGCGAGGTTGTTGGGGCCGCCCATCGCCTTGAACAGCGCCGTGAGGGCGAACGGTGCGTAGAAGACCGCGACTGATGCGGCGCGGCGCCAATCGCGGTCCGCGTCGGTCCCTCCGCGGAACGCCGCGACGGCCCCGTAGAGCACGACGCCGACAACCGGGTAGAACAACAACCCGTAGCCCTCGTAGAGATCGCTCACCTTCCACCAGTCGAAGTGATGCTTCGACAAGATGTCGAACCCCCACACTTTGAACATGCCGTCGGTCCACCAAGTCAGCGCGGCCAATGCGGCGCAGAACGTCGCCGCGGGCAACGTCAGCCACGGCCAGCGATGGACGGGCGGCGCTCGCCGGAGCTCGCGCAGGGCGACCCACGAGCACGCCAGGAGCAGAGCGACGCCGCAAGTCTGCTTGGCTAGTAGCCCGAGCGGCGGCAACAGGGCGAGCGCTAGATAGCGATACCGAATGCTCGCACGATCCCACCGAGCGAACGCGAGTTGGGCCGCCCCGAGCACCAAGAGCTCGAGGGTTCCGGGATGAAGAGAATCTGCCGTCGGATTCGTGAAGGCCGAGAGCGCCAGCGTCAGAAACACGAGTCCGACGAAGGTCAGCCGCCGCGGACCGGCTTCCGGGTAGACCCCGCGGGAGCGAGCCAACTCCGTGACGGCGGCCGTGCCGACGAAAACGGCGAAAAAGAGCCAGACTTGGACGAGGATCTTGTTGGCTAGCAGCGAGCCGTCGAGTCCCAGGGGGCCGAGCAGAGCGTGGTGGACATAAGGACCGCCGGGCGCGTAGATCGTCGAGTTGGCGTCGGCGATGGAGGAATACAGCGGCTCGCCCGCGTGGAGCTTGAGCATGCTCGTCATGAAGTAGTCGTCGGACCAGAGCACCAGGTCGTAGTCGAAGCCCAGGCGACGAACGACGCGCTCGATGGTCCACGCGACGAGCCCAAGCGCGCCGAGCAGACACAAAACCACGACGCCGAAACGCTGGTCGTCGGGCTTGCCTTCGCGCGAAGCCGCGGTGCTCACGGCGAAGAGCTTACAAGCTGAAGAGGCGGAGGACGTTTGACCGAACGGTCAAACGGTCAGGGGGGTCCGCCGTCACCGCCACCGGGCCTCGGCCGACATCCAAAACCGAAGTCGACTCCGCATGGTCCTCGCGGCGACAGGCAGCACGGCGATCCGAAGCCGATGGGGGGGCAGAACGCGGGGTTACACAGCTGAGGGCCGCCACCGATGGCGCCCATTCCGCCGTTGCCTGCCGTGCCTCCGTTGGCGCCCATCCCGCCGAACGCGCCGGTTCCGCCTTGACCACCGATCGCGCCGAAGCCGCCAGTTCCAGGCCCACCGCCGGGCCCCGGTCCGCCGCCCACCCCACCGATGCAACGAGAGGTATCGAACGTGCAGGTCGGCGAACAGCCGAGGTTGCCGAACGGCAAGCCCCCCATCGTCACGCTAGCGCACGTTTCACCGTCGAAATTCGCGCCGTCGCACATTTCACCTGGATCGACATTGCCGTTGCCGCAGCTCCGACCGATGCCGCCGGTTCCGCCGCCGAAGCCGCCGGTTCCACCAAAGCCGCTGGTTCCACCACCGCTGAACCCGCCAGTGCCTGGCCCGCCACCAGTGCTGACGCCGCCACCGGTATTGCTGGTGCCTCCGGCGCCGACTGTGCCACCGACCCCGGGCGATCCGCCGGTCCCGAGACCGCCTGGCCCGTCTTCTTCGAGAAAAAGGCCGTCGCGAGCGCCACAAGCGACGACGACGGCGGCGGCAGAAAGCACCACAGCCATGCGAGATCGGTCGAACACGCGCTGCTTTTTCCTCGGTGAAAACATCAGAAGTGGAACCTAGAGATAGAGAGTAACGAGCCTCGGCTCGTTAGTCACCTCCCGCCGATCTCTGATGAAAGAAACCCGCCCCCGAGGCCACTATCGACCAGTGGGCCGACTGGCGTGGACTCCAGAAGTCGGCAGAGCGGTTTCTGCGAGGAGAACCGGCACCCACACTAGTTGCTATTCGTGGGACGCGTTATGCCCCCGGCATGACCCGCCGACACATGACTGTCCTCTCGTGCGCGCTCGCGCTCGGCTGCACCGAAGCGCCGCCTCAGGTCCCGGACGCACCCGTTCGCACCAGTCCCGAGCCTCCGGCTCCGGTGGAGGCTGAGCCCTTCGAATTCGAGAGCCCAGGTGGAATGTGGGTTCCACGGCAAATCCCCGAGCACGCGGACACATTGAAGAAGCTCGGGCTCGAGATCGATCCCAAGAAACTCAGCGATCCGATGGCGCACCCCCTCGGCGCCGTCATCAGCCTCGGCGGTTGCTCGGCATCTTTCGTTTCCGCCGATGGCCTGATCGTCACCAACCACCACTGCGTGACCGGTGCGCTGCAGTTCAACTCGACGAAAGAACACAACTTGCTCGAGAACGGATACGTCGCGCGTACCCGAGCAGACGAAAAGTCCATCGGCCCGACCGGGCGCGTCTACGTCACACAAAAGTTCGAGGACGTGACCAAACAAGTCAACGACGGGCTCGAAGCCCTCCCCAGCGACAAAGCGCGCCACGACAAGGTGGAGGAACGAACCAAGAGCCTGATCGCCAAATGCGAATCCGCCAGAGCGAACGTCAGGTGCAACCTCGCCACCTACTTCGGCGGAGCAGAGCGGCTGCTCATCACGCGTCTCGAAATCAAAGACGTGCGCCTGGTGTACGCCCCGCATCGCGGCATCGGGGAGTTCGGCGGGGAGACCGACAACTGGATGTGGCCGCGGCACACGGGCGATTTTTCCTTCTACCGGGCGTACGTCGACCCGAACGGGAACCCGGCACCGTTCGCGAAAACGAACGTTCCGTACAAGCCCCCGCACCACTTGAAGCTCCCCACGAAACCGCTCAGCGCCGGCGATCTCGTGTTCGTCGCGGGGTATCCGGGCCGGACCCAAAGGTTGCACACCGCCGCCGAAACCACCGAAGCGGTCGAGTGGGAGTACCCGCTGCGCATCAAGTTCTACCGCGACGCGATCGTCTTGCTCGAGGACATCGGCAAGACAGATCCCGAAGCAAAGATCGCGACTGCACCGCGCGTCTTTGGGCTCAAGAACGCGCTCAAGTACTTCCGCGGAGCTCTAGAGGGGCTGAGTGCGGGCGGGGCCGCGACCGAGCGAAGCGAGCTCGAGAACAAGCTCCGACAATTCGTGAGTTCGGATCCCGCGCGACAAACCAAGTACGGCGACGTGTTCCAAAAGCTCGACGCGATGAGCGAAGCCAGAAAAAAGACTCGGGAGTCCGACCGGTCGCTGACCGAGCTCACCCGCTTGAGTTTGCTACTGGACGCCGCAGTCACCATCGTGCGCATGGCGAACGAGCGGGCGAAGGAAAACGATTCCGATCGCGACCCACGATTTCAAAAGCGCAACTGGCAACGGCTCGAACAGGGGCAACGCCGGATGCAGAAGAGCTACAACCGCGCGGCCGACCAGGCGAGCCTGGCGTTCGTGGCCGAGCGCGCCTCGAAGCTTCCGAAGTCGCTTCGCCCCGCAGCACTCAAAGCAATCACCGGCAGCGCGGATCCATCGGACAAGATCATCGAGCGTGCGGTTTCGGGCCTGTACCAGGGCACGAAGCTCGAGGACGCCGACCTTCGAGTCAAGCTGCTGACCACCGCGAAACCGAGTGAGCTCGCTCGGAGCGCAGACTCGATTATCCGCCTGGCGCTGAAGCTCGTGCCGATGATCGAGGAGCGCGAAGTTCGTGACGACGCCGTCGCCGGTGCGATGATGTTGCTTCGACCGAAATACACCGCCGCCCTCGGTGAGATGAAGGGCAGCTCGTTGGCTCCGGACGCCAACGGCACGTTGCGCGTCAGCTACGGCACGGTCCGTGGGTACCGCCCGCAGCCAGACAAGCCGGTCTACGAGCCCTTCACCGTGCTCAGCGAGGTGATTGGCAAGAGCACCGGCAAGAAGCCCTTCAACACGCCCAAAAAGCTACTCGACGCTCATTCTTCGGCGAAGTTCGGACCGTACGTGCACGAAGATCTCGACGAAGTCCCGGTGAACTTCCTCGCCGATCTCGACATCACCGGGGGAAATAGCGGATCGCCGACGTTGAACGCGAGGGGAGAAGTCGTCGGCCTCGCCTTCGACGGGAACTACGAAGCAATGGCTTCGGACTGGCTGTTCATGCCGAGCATCACCCGCTCGATCCACGTCGACATTCGCTACGCGCTCTGGGTGCTCGACGCCGTGGACGGAGCTGGACACGTGTTGAAGGAGCTCGGAGTCACACCGAAATTTGCATCCGGTGGGGCGAAGACGAACTGAGCTGATCGTCGTCGGGGCGCTCGCCCTGGCGCTGTTTTCCTGGATCGGCCAGCGCCGAATCGTCGACGACGACGAGGGCTACTACTTGCTCGCCGGTCAAGCCGTCTTCGATGGCTTGGTGCCCTATCGAGACTTTTTCTTTCCGCAAATGCCGCTGTCCGCCTACCTCTATGGGGCGTGGCAGTGGGCGGTGGGCGTCGGCATTGCCCCGGCGCGCTATCTCACCGCCGGCTTCGGGGCGGCGACGGCCGTGCTGGTGTTCCACGCCGCCCGGCGGAGCGCCGGCTCGGCGGGTGGCATCACCGCCACCTTGCTCTTTTTGGGCCACCTGTTGGTCCTCGAGTGGATGACAACCGTCAAGACTCATCCGCCGATGATCTTCTTCACGATGGCGACGCTCGTCGTCCTCACCGGCGGCGAGCTCTCGCCCCGACGAGCTCTCGCCGCGGGGCTGTTGGCGGGCGTGGCGTTCGCTTTCCGTCTGACCCTGGCGCCGCTCTTTTTGGTCGTTGCCTCGACCGTCTGTTGGCGCGCGCCCCTACGGTCGCGCTCGCTCGGCGCCGCAGCGGGAGGTTGCTCCGTCGCGATGCTAGGCGTGAGTGCGGTTGCGGCGAGCCACCCCGCGCGGTTCTGGTTCGGCAACCTCGGGTATCACGCGTTGCGCTACCCCGGAGACGGGTGGGTGAAGGATGCCGGCCAGAAGTGGCGAGCCCTCGACCTGATGCTCAATCCGCTGAACCTCTCCGACGCCGATGGTGTCGGCCTGCAAACGCTCTTGCTCCTCGTGGCGACCGCGTCGTCGGTCTGGCTGCTCGAGGACCGATCGAGTCGCGCGTTCTCGATCACCGTCGGTCTCTTGTTCCTCGTCGGGTTACTGCCCTCACCGGTCTGGACCCAGTACGCGACGGTCATCATCGCGCCCGCGGCAGTCGTCGCCGCCCACGTGTTGCACGCGCTCCCGAGCAAAGCTCGGCGACTCGCACACGTGTTGCTCGGGGTGTACTTGCTTGCGGCCATTCCGGGGTTCTCGGCGAAGGTCGTTGCCACGCCCGTTCACGCGAGGCCCGTAGCCCTGGACGACGTCGGTCGTCTACTCGCCAGTGCGACGACCGAAAACGGCGTCGTCGCCGGTCACTTCGCCGGCTACCTCGTCGCCGCCGACCGGCCAATCCTCGCGCCAGCGCGCTCGCAGTTCTCGAGGTTGGCCGCCGCTCGCCTGAGCCCCGAAGCCCGGAAACATTTCGGCGTCGAGACCGACCTCGACATGGAGACTCGGTTGCTCGCCGGCGAAGCCGATGCCATCGCGTTCGGGTGGATCATCGTGCCGCGCACTGCGCTCGCCCTCCGTGACGCCGGTTGGACGGCGTTCGGACAGGTGAGCGGCGTGCCCGTGTGGGTGCGGCCGGCTCGTGCTACAAGGTCCGCCCACTGAGGAGCCGAGAATGTCGAAGCTGAACGGAAAAACGTTGTTCATCAGCGGAGCGAGCCGCGGAATCGGACTCGCCATCGGAAAGCGCGCCGCGCAAGACGGCGCCAACGTGGTGATAGTCGCCAAAACCGACAAACCTCACCCGAAGCTGCCGGGAACCGTGTGGACGGCGGTCGAAGAAATCGAACAGGCCGGCGGCAAGGGTCTCGGAATCGTGTGCGACATTCGCAACGAAGACGAAGTCGCCGACGCTGTCGCCAAGGCCGTCGAGAAGTTCGGCGGCATTGACGCGCTCATCAACAACGCCAGCGCGATCAGCCTGACCGGAACACTCGAAACCACCATGAAGCGCTACGATCTGATGAATCAGGTCAACGCGCGGGGCACGTTCCTCTGTTCGCAAAAGTGCATCCCACACCTCGAAAAGTCCGACAACCCACACATCCTGAACAACTCCCCGCCGCTCAGCCTCGATGCGCAGTGGTTCAAGAACCACACCGCCTACACGATCGCGAAGTTCGGCATGAGCATGTGTGCGCTCGGCATGGCGGCAGAGCTCAAAGACAAGGGCATCGCCGTCAACACCATCTGGCCTCGCACGGCGATCGCGACGGCCGCGGTCAACAATCTACTCGGCGGAGTGGAAGCGATGAAGAAGTGTCGCAAGCCCGAGATCATGGCGGACGCCGCCTACTCGATCATCACGAAACCGAGCCGGGAGTTCACGGGCAATTTCTGCATCGACGACAACGTGCTCAAAGCAGATGGCGTGACGGATTTCGATCAGTACGCCATCACGCCGGGCGAAGAGCTGATGCCCGACTTCTTCATCCCCGACGGCGTCTGAGCTCCGCCGGTCCTCACGGCTTGGCGGTACCGGTCCCCTCGACCAGCTTCTGCACGCTGCCCGAAGCCACGTTGCTCCAGGTCTCGGTGAGCCCGGATGGCCACAAAACCTCGACCTCGTCGGCTTCGGTCGCCGAACCGATGCCGAAGTTGAGCCAAGGACCTTCGCTCGCCGCCCAACTCGATCCAGCCGCCAAGGACTTGGTGCCGACGAGGGAGCCGGTGGTCACGCGAACGCGAGCACCGATGGCGTCCCGGTTGCTCGTCGTGCCCTCGAGGTCGATGACGACGGAACGATTCGTGCCGCCGCCATTCTTCAAGATCAAGAGCCCACCCAGCGTAGTCTCCGGTGTGGAAATCGACGAGGCGATGATGTCCTCGAACCCGTCAGCATCGTAGTCGACCGTGGTGATCGCCCACGTTTGCGTGCCCGAAAGGTCGATGGGAAGCGCGGGCTCGATCTCGCCAAAGGTGCCGTCGCCGTTGTTCATGAACAATCGGCCGGGGTTGCCCTTGTCCCGTCCAACGCGAAGAATCGCCGGGTCGGGATCGAAGAACGCACCCGCGTAGAAGAGGTCGTCGAGGCCGTCGTTGTCGAAGTCGGCGAAGCTGCAGCCCCATGCGAACTCGAACCGCGCGAGCCCGGCATCATCGGCGATGTTGGTATAGGTGCCGTCGCCCTCGTTGCGCCAGAGTCCGTGCCAGGTGTCGTCCGCGAGTCCTTGGCCCGCGGCGGGAATCGAGGACGTGCCATCGAGGCCGTGGCCTATCGTGCCGAAGTTGGTCGCGAAAAAGTCGAGATCCCCGTCGTTCTCGATGTCGGCGTGGGCGATCCCCATCCAGTAGCCGAGATCGGTGACTCCCGCGGCCATGCGCACGTCGGTGAACGTGCCGTCGCCGTTGTTCCGATAGATCTCGACCGGCGTCGGAACGAAGTTGACCTCGTTGCAGTTGGCGACGAAAAGATCGATCAGCCCGTCGTCGTCGTAGTGGCTCATCGTGACGGCACACGCGCCGAAGTCGGTGTCGACACCGGCGATCGTGCTCGTCTCGGTGAACGTCAAGTCGCCGTTGTTGATGTAGAAGTGACTCTTGTCGTTTCTCTTGGCTACCAGCGCGCCGAGTGCCGAAACGTAGAGGTCGAGATCGCCGTCGTTGTCGATGTCTCCGAACGCGGAGCTCCACGCACTTTCTGGCCCTGGGATCCCTGCGGTGGCGGAGATGTCCGTAAACGTACCGTCGCCGTCGTTCCGGTAGAGCTTCGAGTCGGGCTGCATGCCGTCGGGCGAACCCACGGCACCGCCACCGGTGACGAACAGATCGACGTTCCCGTCGTTGTCGATGTCGCCGGCGAGCGCCGCACCACCGCGAAACGGGGCCTCGAGACCCGACCCCTCGACGACGTTCGTGAACGTGCCGTCACCATCGTTTCGCCAAAGCGCCGCCTGCGGCGACAGCATCGGAAACGCCGGGTTCGGCACTCCGTTCGACACGTAGAGATCGAGGTCGCCATCGTTGTCATAGTCGAGCCACGCCAAGCCGCCTCCGCCTCCCCCGGCATCGAAGATCACCTGCGAAACGAGGGATGACTCGTCGGTGAAGGAGGGACCGGGCGTCTTCTGGCAATACGGACTATCTGGCTGTTGGGCGCAGCTGCCCGTCGCCGCACCCGCAGAGCCGCCACTGGCGCCAGATCCCGCGGAGCCCGAGCCTCCGGCCGCTCCGCCAGAGCCCCCGGATCCGCCGGCCGCGCCACCGCTAGCGGTGCTGCCGTCGTCACTGCTCGCGCTGTCTCCACATCCCGAAACGAGCAACATCGCCAACGCCGTAGCCCAACCCCAATTTTCGCCCATCGCCCTTCCTAACACCCAATGAACCATGATGTCCCGTGGGGGCAGGCGCTAACGTTCCGAACCGGCCCGCCACTGCAGCCACGAGGTGTAGGCAGGCACGCCAAGGGCGAGCAGAGGTGCCGGCGGGATCCACGCCGGTCTTGGCAGACCTTCGGCGGCTACTCGGACTTCGCTATCGATACCGAGCGCGTGGTCAGCGAGCGCCATGCCCGAACCAGTGCCCATGGCCACACCAGTGCCGTTGTAACCGATGGTGGCGAAAATTCCGCTCTCGAGCTGGCCGAAGAACTGACCATTGTTCATGGTCATTCCGAGCACGCCCGCCCAAGTGTGCTCGAGCTCGACGCCGTCGAGCGACGGGTACCGCGCCAACAGCGTTTTTTCGTGCACGGAGCGAACGCTCGCGAGATCGCCGCCCTCGGGGGATCTCCGATAGCGGACGCCGTTGCGGATGAAAATGCGCTGATCGCGTGTCCGCCTCATGGTGCTGCCGAGACGGTCCTCGCTGACTAGTCCCCATTCGCGGCGTCCGCCGACTTCGGCTTGTTCGGTGGCGCTGAGACGACGGGTGAGACTGGCGTAGGTCAAGAGCGGAAAGATTCGACTTTCGAGCACTCCGAAGCTGGGAGCGAAACCGTTCACCGCCAAGAAGAGTAGTCGCGCCTCGACACGGGCGTCGCCGACTTCGAGAACGAAACTCTCCCCACGTTCGACACTGCGCACCGGCGAGCTCTCGAACAAGGAGACGTTGTCTGGAAGCCGCTCCGCGAGCCCACGAGCCAGGGCGGCCGGGTTGACGAGCACCGTGCCGGGAATGTGCACCCCGCGGGCGTAGTACTTGGTTCCGAGGGCTTCTTCGAGAGCTCTCTCATCCATCGCCGTGTGTGGCTCGTCGTGCTCTCGAAGCGCCGCAAGCTGGTGCTCGAGCTCGGCGGCGGCGCGCGGCTCCCTCGCCACGTGGAAACGGCCGATGTCCGACCAGTCGCAGTCGAGTGCGCCGTCTCGCACGAGCTGTCGAAGCGCATCTCGACCGACGGTGGCAACCTTCTTGATGCACGCCGTTTCGCGAGTACCGAGTCGGGGGTTTCGGTGCGCGATGTCACCGACAAATCCCGAGTTTCGTCCAGAAGCGCCGTATCCGACGCGACCAGCATCGAGCAGCGCGATCCGCCAATCCGGGCGGTGCTCCGCGAGCCGTCGGGCCGTCGCGAGCCCGCTCAACCCCGCGCCAACGACCGCGGCATCTGCCCGTTCGACGTTTTGGGCGAGACGCGCGGGCGCGGGCGGCTCGAGCGCCGCCCACCACCCGCAATCGTCGTCGTCGCGAGGAAACGCCCGAGCTCTCATGCGGGAAAGCTCCGGGCCCAGGAGATCACCCCCCGAGTGCAGCCTTCATCTGCTGGCCGGCAGCCTCGGTCGCGTTCGCGAACGGCTTGGCGTCGCTGAGATCGTTGATCTCCTTCCACTTGCCCGCCACGTCCTCGGGGTTCAGACCATCCTTGGCGTCGATGATGACGCCAGCGCCTTCCACGATCGCCACCCGGGAGACGTATCCTCCGCCCACCGAGTAGGTCTGCGCGGTGTCCTCGCACTGCTCGCTCGAAAGATACGCCACGAGAGGAGAGACGTACTCGGGAAGCAACTTCGCGAGCATGTCGGGCGGCATGACCGTTTCCGTCATGCGACTCTTCGCAATGGGGGCGATGACGTTGCTCAGGATGTTGTACTTGGCGCCTTCGTGGGCGAGCGTCTTGGCCAACCCGACGATTCCGAGTTTGGCTGCGCTGTAGTTGGCTTGACCGAAGTTGCCGTAGAGACCTGCAGCGCTGGTGGTGAACACGAGACGCCCGTACTTGTTCTCGCGAAGAAGCGGCCACGCGGCTTTGCTCACGAAGCAGCTGCCGTTGAGATGGACCGCCAAGACCTTCGCCCAGTCGCCCTCCTGCATCTTCATGAACGAAACGTCGCGGAGAATGCCCGCGTTGTTGATCACGATGTCGACCTTGCCGAAGGCGTCCTTAGCGGTCGCGACGATCTTCTGGGCGCCCTCCCACGTGTCGACACCATCGTAGTTGGCTGCCGCTTCGCCACCGGCTGCCTTGATTTCATCGACGACCTTGTCGGCTGCCTTCTCGCCGCCGTCGCCGGACCCGTCCACCGAGCCACCGAGGTCGTTGACGACGACTTTGGCGCCCCGCGACGCGAGAAGCAGCGCGTGACTGCGCCCTAGCCCACCGCCCGCGCCTGTGACGATCGCGACTCGGTTGTCGAAACGAATATCGGACATGATTTTTGCGTCTCCTTCGAAAGCGGTAGGGCGCGCAACCTAGCCGCGCGCGGCCGCGTTTTCAACGACGTCCATCCGGGGATTTTGCAGGTTCAAACGGCGGCGTTGGGACTCGTTCGTCGCTCGGGGCCGGCTCACGCCCCGTCGCCGTACACGATAGACAGAATCTCGACCTCGATCTCGCCCGCGGGGCGTCGGACGGTGACGACGTCCCCAACTCGTCGTTTGAGCAGTGCCCGACCGATTGGCGACTTGAAGCTGATCTTGCGGAGCGACGGCTCGGCTTCGTCCGGCCCGACGATGACGTAGGTCGCGCACTTGCCGTCCTCGTCCTCGACGCCGACCGTTGCCCCGAACCTCACCGTGTCGCTTTGGGTTTCTTCCGGCGTCACGACGACGGCACTGTCGAGACGCTTTTGTATGAAGCGCATGCGACGGTCGATCTCTCGGAGCCGCTTCTTCCCGTAGATGTACTCGGCGTTTTCCGAGCGGTCCCCTTGGGCTGCGGCGTCGGAAACTTCCTGCACGACCTTGGGTCGTTCGACGCTGAGCAGGCGTGTGAGCTCGTCCGCGAGCTTCTTCGCCCCTGCGGGGGTCATGTAGTGTGAGGGCGCCAAGGGGGAACGCCAATCTTGGCCCAGACACCCACGGAGGGAAAAAGAATCTATGCAGCGACGGCCGAACCCGCCTCCTGCACCTGCTCGATCACCTTTTCCGCAATGCCTACCGCCAGCTCGACCGGCGGGTCCGGAGCGTCGTCGCCGCCTGTCTCCGTCGGCGCGAGCGCGGCATCCACGAGGTGGTTTGCCGCCATGACCAGCTGGACGTGTCGCGGCACGTCGGCGGGGTCGTCGTGATGGCTGGCGACGGCGTCGACGATCTGCTCGGGCAGCGTCCAAAGCTTGGCAAGCTCGGCGCCGGCGACGTTGTGGTAGCGGCGGACCAAATCGGCAACGAGATCGAGGTCCTTCGGCGGCGGTTTGAAGCCCCCGAGAATGCGATAGACACGCGACTCGCCGATGTTGTGGATGAGCCCGGCCATGTAGGCGTAGGTGTCGTTCTCGCCGAGGGCCTGACAGAGGGCCCGAGTGGCGACGCCGGATAGGATGCTGCGTTGAAAGCTGTCGCTGATCTGCTTCTTGTAGCGAAAGCCGGTGGCCACCGTCGACGCGTATGCGACCTGGATCAACAAGTCGCGGGTGCGCTGAATGCCCAACCGTCCAACCGCAGCCTGAATATCGGTCACCTCGACGCCGCGTCGGAACAATGCCGAGTTCGCCATAGCGACGAGTCGCGTGGCGATCGGCGGATCCTTTTCGACGAGCGCAACGAGCGCCGGGATGCTCGCTTCGGGATCGTTGGCGAGCTGAAGTGCCTCGGCTACGACCGCCGGAAGCGCCGGAAGCGCCGAACGCCCACTCTCGAGCTCGC
>JAJDAH010000175.1 GCA_029261965.1 Polyangiaceae bacterium | reverse complement strand
GAAACGGTGTACCGCCGTCGGGTCAGGCCGGCTCGGTCGGGGCGCCGCCGCTTGGCGCCGGCCAGGCCGGCGTTCCCGGAGTCGGGTGCGGCTCAGGTGGGACCGGCGTGGATGGCGCTTCAGGTACCGCAGGTTTGGACGGCCCAGGCGCGTCGGCTGTGGGGGTTCTCGGGTCGGGTCAATGGATGGCTTCGCCCGGTTCCGACGGGAACGCCGGAGTCCCCGGCCAGGGTGGTGGTGGTGGTGCGAGCACGGACACGGCTGGCGGAGGCGGAGGCGGCTGCGGCGGGTGTCCGGGAAACGGTGCGCTCGCGGCAACCGGTGGCGGCGCCAGCGTTGGGCTCTTTGCGTTGAACTCGACGGTCAACCTGGTTGATTCGACGGTTAGTGCGAGCGACGGTGGCAACGGCGGTTCTGGATTCGCTGGTCAGGCTCGGCAATCCGTTTTTGGAGCGGGGGGCAATCGCTCCGGAACCGCTTGCAACGGCGGCAACGGCGCCCCCGGCGGCAACGGCGGCTCCTCCGGCGGCGGTGCCGGCGGCATTTCAATCGGCATCCTCTGGAGCGTCACTCAACCAACGACGACATCGACGACCATTACTCCCGGCATCGCGGGCCCCGCCGGCCTGGGCGGAACCCCCGGTACCAACGACGGCATCGTTGGCATCGCCCAAGACGTCTTCGAAGCCCCCTGACCCGAACGGACCCTCGCACTTCGTCGCGGATCTCTCGCAGGACTTCGAGGGAAAAATTCACTGGCTCTTCCGAAAGGCCGGGACCAGCGGTCCGCAGGGGCGTTCCGGGGACACGACGAATCAACGCCTCGTCGAGTCCGAGGCGCGAACGGCCACCGCCATCACCGAGCTCGCCGGCAACGTACGCGACCTCGCGGTAGTGCCTCGCGTCCAGTCGGATACCCGGCCGCGGGTGGAGCAATGCGAGAAAGACATTGTCGAGCTGAGGTCGCGCCTGTCGTAGCGAGTTGGTGATCTTGCGGTCGTTCGTCAGCTGGAATGTGAAAGGGAACACCGGGACCGGGCCGCCGCGGTAGCTCGCGCTGAGGCGTAGCGCGTGCGAGTTGCCTATGGGCCCATCGTCGCGCTTACCCAAAAATCAGCCAAGCCACACGTTGAAGGACTCGACCGCGGCGCAGCGCGGCGCGTCTCCGCGGGCTGCGTCTGCCAGGAGGCGACCCTGTGAGGGTCTCGGCGATCTCTTCCCACGCTTCGAACGCTGCTGGGGTCGAGCGCGACTTTTTCGAGAGTCCTCGATTTGCTCGCCGTCGCAATCGCTGACCGGGTGTACCAACGCGGGGATGCCACGAGGGTGCCCACTCAGAAGCTGAAGAACAGAACCAGCTGCCGTCCCGTTGTCAGCGAGAAGCAGATGATGCGGTGACTCGGCGCGGCGCCGGTTTCGGAATATTCACACTGGAAGGTCTCGTTTCCACCAGAGCGGTTCACGGTGAACGAAAGCGTTCTGGCGGCGAGGTCGTAGCCTCCCGTCAAAGGTGACGTCGTGTCGCGCTCCTCTCCGTCGAATGTCCCGGTTGGGCTGCCGGTCGAGTTCGCGAAGAAGAATTCCTCGGCGGAGTCGAACTCGTTGACCCACAGGTTGTCGACCGGTGGGATGTAACCTGGCGGCGGCGGGATCGCGGACACGATATCCGGCGGGCTCGTCGGGCCGGGTAGAAATTGAGCGATCACGTTGAATGGCGTGGGCGAACTCTGGCCGGCTGATGTGAAGACGACGATCGGCGCAGAGCCGAGCGGGAGAGACGCCGGAACGTGAGTCGCAACCTTGTCGACCGTTGCGAACGTGATGGTCGCGTCCACGCCATTGAACTGGACCGCAGTCGCCGTGCTCAGATTCTGTCCGCGAATGAGCACCGGGCCGCCGACGAGTGTGCTCGACGGGAGGACTTGCGTGACTTGCGGCGGTCCCGGCGGCGCCCCCGCCGCGCCTGCGGATCCAGCGGCACCGCTCGTGCCCATTCCGGCACCACCTCCAGCGCCGCCCATAGTCCCGGCCCCCGAGGTTCCACTGTCTCCACCCATTGCTGCGCCACCCGTGTTGGGAGCGCCGGCTCGACCGCCGATGCCACCCGCGCCCGCAGCCCCACCGGTCCCCGAGCCTCCGCCAGCGCCGCCAGTCTGTCCGGCGGCGCCCGAGCTGCCGCCGGTTCCGCTTACCTGCCCACCACTACCCGCGCGTCCGCCGCCTCCGGTCGAGGTGGCGCCGCCCGTATTCGCCGCGCCCCCAGAAGCGCCAGACCCACCTGTGCCAAGAAGTGGCGGATTCTTCTTGTCCTTGCACCCGGTCAGTGGCGCGACGCCGGCGCAGATGGTCGCCAACGAAAACAGAACTGCCTTGCTGGTCGATCTCATGAGCCGCACTCGAGCTGTGTCTGCAGCTTGTCGCGGGCGCTATCCAGTGTTTTCAGCCGCTCTTCGAGCTCTTCGAAGAGGTCCCTCATACGCTTTTTCACTTCCTTGCGTTGCTCGTCAGCGGTCTCGGACTTGCTGAGCTCGTTGATCTCACGAATGAGCTTGTTGAGCTCGAGCATCTTCCCCTTGTGAACCTGCTCGAGCGCTTGATCGAGCAACGCGCCCACCCGGTACTGGCCTTTCTCCGGTTCGTTGAAATGCCGCACGACGTCGTCTATGTACGCGCTGCGATTCTTGTCGAGATCATTTCGAACGGCGTTGTAGGCAAGCAACTTGTCGACGAAATGCTTCTCGGCCTTCGAGTCTTCGACGAATACTCGATCCCCACCGACCTTGAATGACGCGCGCATGTCACGCGCCGTGCTTGCGAGCTCCCGCAGCTTCGCGTCGAGTTTGGAGTAGGCTTCGCACATGACGGCGTGGTTTGATCCCCCTGGAATTCGCATCCCGCTGTGCGCCACGACTGTGACCGTCACGAGTACACCCGCGACCAGAGTTCCGAGGAACCCGACGAGGTAAAAGCGCTGCCTCTGCGAACGAATCCATTGCTCGGCCGAGATGCCGCTCCGCGGAACCGTCTTGTATTCGAGCTTGATGGCTTCGAGACGCTTCTCTTCGGATAGGCCCTCCATGTTGCGCGTGACGTGAGCGAGACGCCGGCTGCGTGTTGCGGTGTACGCCCAGGCGCCGATGAGCGCGAGGAGCGCGAGGAGCGAGTAGGGTGAGCTTGCGGATTCGCCAATCGCCTTTATGGCCTGCGTGAGCCCGTTCATATGGTGTCCCCTTTGTCCGTGCTGCACGGGAAACGTAGCTTGAGTAGCTTTGAGATTACAACCTGGCCGCGCCGACCGTTGCGCGTTCGGATGAACCTGAGCAAACCCAAAATCGGAGGAATAACTACGGCAGCGCCTTGGAACACCTCCAGGTATGCCGGCACCACTACTCGGTCATGGGCATTGCGTGGTCGCGAGCGGCGAAGGGTGCCGAAGCTCGACTTGAACGAGCGCGCGCGACCAACTCGCGGTTCGAGGCGGGCTTGCTGTCACGTGGTGTCCGAACGGTGTGCAGCGAAGTTCCTCGTTGCTGGTCCGTGCTGGGCGCGAATTTCGTTGACGCTGCGCGGGCGACGCGAAGCGGCGTTGTGCGAGCAGGTTCGCCAGCCGAACGTCTGCGCGTCGAACGGCACGAGCGTGGCCGTGTGGTCTTGCGGCGGGAACTACCGCGCTCGCCGGTGAACATGCGGGATCTCACGAGCCTGCGCCCATCGCCAGCGTCGCTCAGTGCCCGGGCGGTTCAAGGGTTCGCGGTGTCCGGCCGCCGGACGGGGTGGCGATGGCGTTGCGGTCGGTCGCAAGCGAGCGGTGCGCGACAGTTTGACGAGGCCGCCCTTGAGCCGCCCTGCGTGCTGAGCGGGAAGAGAGTTGGGCGCCGGGGAGGGGCGTCTCCGGCGGGGGCTCTTGGGTCGGGGTTGTTGGTGTTGCCGGACGTGGCGACGCGGTGCGAGGGGCGGCGCGGTGCGAGGGGCGGCGCGGTGCGAGGGGCGGCGCGGTGCGAGGGGCGGCGCGGTGCGAGGGGCGGCGCGGTGCGAGGGGGGTGACATTGTCTGACACACTGGGGGTTGCCTTCGAGCGCGCGTGCGTTAAGTAGGAGTTTCGTGCGCGCTTCGGCGCGTTTGGGTTGAGCCTTCGTCGTTACGCGCAGCGGGCGCGCCTTGTTTTTGGCTCGGAATGG
>JAJDAH010000174.1 GCA_029261965.1 Polyangiaceae bacterium | reverse complement strand
GCTTCGACGGCGTCAGCCTGCAGATGATTGCCGACGAAGTGGGGCTCCACAAGAGCTCTCTTTTTCATCACTACCGAGGCAAAGTCGAGCTCGCGCACGACGTGTTCAACACGACGATGCAGCAAATCGATGAAATCCTCGCGCCGCTGGCCGCTGACGACCCTCCCGACCTGGCCACTTTGATCGCGTCGACCGGCGCCTTATCGGACCACTTCTCCGAAGAGCCCGACGCAGCGCGCCTCATCCTGGCGATGGTCACCGCCCCCGACGACTCGGACCTTCGGCTGCCCTACGAGGCGGTCGACATTCACCCGGTCGTCAATTTCTATCAAGTGTTCGGCGGATGGCTCGATCGGGCCAAACGAAGCGGGGCCATAGCGCCGGTCAATTTTCGCCAGACCATGGTGAACTTGATTGGCCTCGTGCTCTTCTACCCCGCCGTCGCCCGAGACATGCCGGAAGTGACCGGTGCCGATCCCTTCTCAGCCAAGGCGCGACGGATTCGACGAGAGGAGCTCGAGCGCACTCTCCGGGGCACGCTCGAACCGAGCTGACGGGGGTTGCCGAACACGGGTCAGGGCTCGTCGGGGATCTCTTTCCGGCTCCGCGCAGGCGTTGCTTCTATTCTTTCAACGCATACTGGGGCCAGCGCTGCTCGGGCCATGGCGGGATCTCGACCATCCCCTCGGTATCGACGTCTGCGATGGGCCAGCTCTCGCCCCAAAGCGAGCTTCCGCCGTCGACCTTGATGGTTTCCCCTGTCACGTAGTCGCCGACGGGTGAGAGTAGGTACAGGACCGCCCCCGCGACTTCTTCACATGACCCCAGGCGTTTGAGCGGGACCCGTTGAATCGAGTTCTCGGCGATGCCGGGGGGGTAGTTGTGCATCCCGGTGGACAGAATGATCCCCGGTGCGACGCAATTGACGAGCACTTTCCTACTCGCCCACTCGACGGCGAGCGTCTTGGCCATGTTGATCACCGCCGAACGGGCGGCCCCGGTATGCACCATCCCGGGGAAACCTCTTTCGACATCGGCGACGACAGTGACGATCTTGCCCCCATGCTGGAGCATGTACTTGTTGGCGGCCGTCTGACACATGTGCCAGGTGCCGTTGAGGTTGGTATCGATGACGGCGTTCCAGCCCTTTTCCTTGATGGATTCGGCGGGAGCGGGGAACTGGCCGCCGCCGTTGTTGACCAGGAAATCCACCTTCCCGAATCGCTCGAGGGTGTGGTCGAACAGCGATTCGACATCGTCGCGTTTGCGGATGTTGCAAACGACACCGTCGACTTGCACGCCATATTCTTCCGCGAGCCCGCGAGCCGCCGGCACGAGCCGTTCGCGCTTGCGCGACGCCAGCACGACGTTGGCGCCGAGGGAAGCGAGCTCTTCGGCAATCGACAGTCCAATGCCGGTTGCGCCGCCGGAAACCACCGCCACCCGACCCTCGAAAAGATCACTGCGAAAGATGCTCTTCATGCTGCTTCTCCGTTCGTCGCTGGCACGGATCGCACACTAGCAGGGTGTTGAAAAACACCCTGCTCCAGAAAAAATGGGGCGAACGACGAACGCGCGGACCCGCGAGGGTCCGCGGTGAAAATCAGCGTCCGGCGGGTTGCTGCTGGCCGCCTGCGCCGGCACCAGCGAGCTGCTGCTGCTGCTGCTGCAGATACTGCGCGACCATTCGTGAGCGCTCGACGGCGAATTGCTTGACCTCTCGGTTCGGCGAGCCCGCGAGCGCGTTCAAGAGCTTGGTGACCTTGTCGATTTCTCGCGCCTGGAACAGGGCTTCGAAGTAGTTGTTCGCGAGCCGCACGTCCTTGGCCATGACCGCTTCGTGAGGGCGAAGAAGCTCCATGACTGCTGGTAGATCGCCGCGCTGGCCATAGAGCGCACTCAAGCAGGTGAGCGCCAATGGATCTTGCGGCGCCCGGTCGACGGCCTTCTTGGCCCACTCGATCGCTTTTTCACGCGTCTCTTCTTCCGACGCGAAAAAGCCCTGAATGGCGATGAAAGGCGCCGCACTCTTCTTGTTGGGTTCGGCGTCCGCGAGGTCGGTCACGGCCTTGATCGCTGCCGCTTCGCTCTCTTCTTCTTTGGTCTGACTGAAGAGGTAAGCCCACGCGTCCACGCAGCCCGGATCGATGGCGATCGCCCGTTCGATCATCTTGCGCTCGTTTTCGGCGTCTTCTTTTCCTTTGTAGGTCTTGGCCAGGTGCAGCGCCGGAAACGGGTTGTCAGGCAGCAGGTTCGCCGCGCCCTTCAGGGTGCTCTCGGACTTGTCGAACTTCTCCTGTTGGAGCTGAGCCACACCAAGCCCAAGCCAGTCCTCGCCCGTACCGCCGGCGGCCACGACCTTCGCGAGCACCTTCTCCGCGTTCTCGGTCCGCCCATACTTCATGAGCTCCTGGGCGTAGATTCTTCCGCGGTTCAGATCGGAAGAGTCTTCTTTCCAGTGTTTCTCGAGGCCCGCGAGAAGATCCTCGAGACCGATGGCGATCGGCCGTCCTTGGTTGTCCTGGACTTGCACCGCCGGACCGTTGAAACCGAGCAACTTCCACATCTGCTCCGGCGTCACGGCGAGCGGCCCCTTCTCCATTTTCTCTTTGAGCTCGTCGGTCGGCTCGGCCAGCGGGAGCACCACCAGAGCGTTCGACGGCACCCCGCCGGGGAACGCACTGACGGGCGCGACGATCGCGGCAGAACCGCTGAGCTGAAGATTTGCGGCAGCTCCGGCTGCCGGTCCGCCACCAGTAGAAAAAGGGCCGTTTTGAGTCATAGGAGGTCGCGGAACCTAGCAGCGGGCCCGGGTGCCAGCAATACGGGCAGCGATCGAGCCCGGACGACACGGATGGGCGCTTGGGCGGTCGCTCCAAGCGGGCTAATTTGGGCTCATGAACCCCAACCGCCTGATTGGCTGCCTCGCCGTGGTGGCCATTGTGACCCTTCTCGGCACCCACGCTTCGGCGGACACGATGGTGATCAAGCGCCCCGGCGCTCACCCACGATACAGCTTCGAGGCCGAGCCCCACTTGTTGATTGGTCCCTACGATCCTCCAGGGAGTCAGTTCGACGACGAGGCCGGAATCGGTGTCGGATTTCGAGGCACGATCGAGATCGTCGACAACGGCTTCATCAGCAAGATCAACAACACCGTCGGCATTGGCTTCGGGCTCGACTTCGTGCACTTCGACGGAGACGGCTGCGTTCGAATCGATCGCGTCAACGGGCGACGACGCTGCGTGGACTTCGACAATCGTGACGTGAACGCCGTTTGGCTGCCCGTGGTGATGCAGTGGAACTTCTGGCTGAGCCGCAATTGGTCCGTGTTCGGCGAGCCCGGAATGGCCTTTCGTTTCGACAACAACAACGTCGACGATGACCTGGACTTCGACGTCGACTTTTTCGTGTTCTACGCCGGCGGGCGTTGGCATTTCGCCGACCGGATGTCGCTGACGATGCGGATCGGGTACCCCACCTTTTCAGTCGGGGTGTCGTTCCTACTCTGAGCGCCGTTCCGCCTTCTTTAGTGAGGGGCGGCGTCCACCAAGGGAAACTCGAGCGCTGCTCGTCCGTATACCTCGATACCCCGTCGCCCAAAGAAAGCAGGAACCCTGGCGTCACAACGTTGTCGATGCCCATGGTTGCGTGATGGCGAGACTCCAGAAGATGGCAACGCGAGCTCCGCGGAGCTATAGGAAGTAGGCAGGATGTCCTGGCCCTACATCATCCTCGGGATCCTCGGTCTGGCACTGCTGATGGTCGTTCACGAGGGCGGACACCTGCTTCTGGCGCGCGCGTTCGGGATGCGTGTCATCAAGTTCAGCGTGGGGTTCGGCCCGGCGATTTGGCGCCACCAGCCGAGCGGCAGCGACACCGTCTATCAAGTCGCCCTCATCCCCTTCCTCGCCTACGTGCAGATCGCGGGCATGAACCCTCTGGAGGAGGTCGACCCGGACGACAAGGGCAGCTATGCCAACGCGTCTCTCATCGGACGCGTCGCCGCGATCTTCGGCGGACCGCTCGCCAACTATCTGTTCGCATCCGTGCTCTTTTTTGGTGCCTTGATGATCGGCGGCAAACAGGTGGCGACAACCAAGGTGGAAGTCCTGCCCGAGGGTGCTGCGAAAACGGCAAACATGAAATCCGGCGATAAGATCGTCGCCATCGACGGCACCAAGATCGCGGACTTCGAGCAGATGCGGAAGATCATCCTCGCCAACCCGAACACGGTGCTCGAGATGGGGATCGAGCGAGACGGCGAGAAGCTGAAGCTCGAAGTGAAGCCAGCCCCGAAGGGCAAGGATGGCGGCGGGCTGATCGGCGTAACGGCCCAGCAGGAGTTTCAACCGGTGGGACTCGAAGAAGCGGCCTACGATTCGGTGGTGCTTCCCGCGCGTGTGGTGCAGGCAGTGGTGGTGGGGCTGACACGAATCATCTTCGGCAAAGAAGAAGCGCAGCTGTCGGGGCCGATCGGCATCGTCAAGGAAACCGGCAAAGCCATGCACGCCGGCTCTGCCGCTGGACTGCGCTTTCTCGGCATTTTGAGCGCCTACCTCGCCGGATTCAACCTGCTGCCCTTCCCAGCACTCGACGGCGGACGCCTGATGTTTCTTGGCTACGAAGCCGTCACGAGGCGCCGACCCAACGCGCGCGTGGAAGCCCACGTGCATGCCATCGGCCTACTCATGTTGCTAGCCCTCATCCTGGTGGTGAGCGTGCTCGACGTTCAGAAGTTCAATCTGAAGTAGACGGCGTCGTGTGACCGAGCACGCAAGCGAGTCGTTGACCCTCGAGGGCCGAGGACTGCACTCGGGCGCGCCGTGCGCAGTCACGCTCTCGAGAACCGAAGGCCCGGTAACCCTGGGCGCCGGAAGCGAGCGCCGGCAGATCTGCGAGCTCGAGGTGACGCGGACCGACCACGGCGTCACCGTGGCGCTCGGCCAACGAACCATCGACGTGGTGGAGCATCTGCTGGCGGCTTTCGGTGGCCTAGGGGTTCACTCGGGGGTCGACGCGTTCGTGCGCGGACCGGAGCTGCCGCTTCTCGACGGGGGGGCGGGTCGGTTCGCCGACGCCATCAACGCGCTCGATCCTCCCCGCACCGCGCCGGCCCTCCGGGTCTTGCGCGCGGGACGGGTAGCCGTCGACGGAGCGGTGTTCGAGCTGACGCCGAGTGACGAAGTGACCGTGACCGTGGATGTCGAGTTCCGCGCGCCGCTCGGGACCCAGCGCTCGACCTGGGACGGCTCGGCCACTTCGTTTGTGGACGAAATCGCCCCGGCACGTACCTTCGGGTTCCTCGACGACCGGGAGAGCCTCGAGTCGGCGGGACGAGCCTTGGGTGCCGATCCCGCCGTGGTGATGATCTTCGATTCCGCGGGGCGAGTGCTGCCGCCCGGCGCCCCTGCAGCGCAGGGAGAGCTTGCGCGTCACAAGCTGCTCGATCTCGTCGGCGACACCTATCTCTTCGGCGGCCCGCCCCGCGGCCGCCTCATCGCCCATCGACCGGGCCACGGGGCGACTCGCCGAGCCTTCGAACGGGCTCGAGCCCTCGGCATCGTGGGCTGAGCCACGCGCCCGCCATACCGCAAGAACGCCGAACGTGTGCCAGCGGCGCTAGCGCAGGTTATCCTCCGGTCGATGCGGCTCCTCGTTCTCGGTACGGTGCTGGCGCTCGTCGGCTGCAGCCGACAAGTCGTCCAGCTCGAACAGGGTCCGCGCGAATACGTCGCAACGGACTACGACACCGTGCTCCGCAAATGGACCCGGTCCGAGCAGCTCGTGAGCCTGGCGGAGCTCGACGACCTGCTGACCGTCACCGCGACGTTCGAGTCGTGGGACTTTCGCTGGGCCTACGCGATTCGGTACGCCGAGGACTATCGTCTCACGATCGAGCAGCGACGCATGCTTCTGGAACGATCCCTGTCGGATACACGCGAGCACCATCAGTTTTACGTCGCGCTGTACGCTCAGAAGCACAAGTTCGGCGACCTGAAGGCGAAGAACCCGGCATGGATCGTTCGCCTGGTGGACGACCAAGGCAACGAAACCGCCCCGTCCGAAATCGAAAAGATCAAGAAGCCCGGGGCTATCGAGATCACGTACTTTCCGTACACCACGCCGTTCCGGAGGGCGTTCCGCGTCCGGTTCCCCGCAAGACGCGCGGACGGCGGCGAGACCATCTCGAATGAGGCCAAGTGGTTCGGGCTGCGCTTCGCTGGAGCCCAAGGAAACGACGAGCTCGTTTGGGAAGTCTCCGAAGGCTGAGGTGAGGTGAGCTCAGCTTCCGCTCAAGATCTCGATCAGCGGCGGTACACTCACGAGTAGCTCGTGGGCAACCATGCGCTCGCCGAACAGAATGAGCGCTCCACCTTCACCGGCACGCGCGGTCGCCGACGCGGCGCCCTGCGCGAGCACGGTCTCGGCGAACAGGAAATCGCCCGGACCCATTTCGTCCTCGACTTCTCCCTCTCGCACGAGCTCGACTCGTCCAGCGCCGACGATGTGCAACCCTGGAACGGGTTTGCCTTCGGCGACGATTTCGTCCCCCGGACCGAACGAACGCACTTCGAGCTTCTCGGTCACCGTCGCGCGGAGCGAGTCGTCGAGGCGCTCGCCCAGCGGACCCATCGTCGCGCCGCCGAGCGCCTGAAAACGGTCCGCCACCTCCTTGAGCTCGTCGGCGACCCATGGGCAGTCGTTCATCGCCTGTTCGAGAGTCGAGCGGTCCCAAACGGCGACTTTCGTGCCGTCCTGTCCGGCAACCACCCGGAGCGTGACCGGTTCGTCGATCGTTCCTGTGGTGAAAACCACGTCACCAACCTGGGCCATCGCCGCGGCGAAGTCGGCAATGGTCGGCATGACGCTCACCCAGCCTTCGACGACCAACGCGACTTCGAAGTTGCCGACTTCCTCGTCGGTTTGAAGCTCTTCGATTCGCGCGCTCCGGGCCAGCTCACCCTGAGCGTCCTCGGGCAAGTCCTCGAAGCCACGAACCTCCGCCAAGGAAACGCCTCCGACCGACGCGTCTTCGGGTGACTCTTCCGCCTCGAACTCCGGAGCCGGCTCCGCGGATGCGTCGCTCGGCGCTGGTGGAGCCGGGGGCTCCGCGTCGGACACCTCGCGAGCGGCAAGCTCAGCGGCGGCTTCCTCCGCTTCTACCTTGACCTGCGAGGGCGCCTTGGGACGCGGCGGTGGAGGAGGCGGCGGCCTGGAAGGCGGGGCTCCTGGCGGTGACGGCCGCTCCGGAGTTGGCGACGCGACACCGTCCACCGATTGGCTTGGCGGCAGGTCGACCTCGAGCTCGTCCGGCTGAACCGAGTATGGCTCCCCCGACGGCGGCTCCGACGCGATCTCCAAGTGGGTAGGCTCGCTGATCGCCGGATCGCTCATGGGACCGGGAAGCGGCATGTCGAGGTCGACTTCCATTTCCGGCTGCACCGACGCGACGTCGACCGAAGCGACCAAGCTCGACTCGTCTGCGGGCGCCGGGTCGCGCTGCAAAAACGGATTCGAAGCCAAATCACCGGAAAGAAGGTCGCCTCTGCCGGGCTCGTCGACGTCGACGTCCATGCCGGCGGAGACTTGTTCGGCGTCCGGCGGAAGCCCGTCGAGCAAATCGTCCACCTCGAGACCACCGGGCGCTTCCGGATTGGGATCGATGTCGTGGGCCGACCGCCGTCCGGCGTCGGTGAGCATGTCCTCGGTCAGCGTCGATGCCGCTCCGTTGAGCTCGGACGCCCGGTCCTTGTCTCCGGCTTCGATCGCCGCGTCGACGGCGCGACGGAGCCAGACGATGGCATCGGCAAAGCTGCCCCGATCCCACTGAACCGAAGCGGTTTGCAGGTTCCAGGCGACGTCACCGTCGTCGTCGTCCCGGGGATGCGGGATCTTGCCTCCGGCCGTCATCGCAGGAAGTTTCGTATCTTAGCGCAGGGCCCGGCGGCAAGTCGGCTCAAAAACGCCAGGCGGGAAAGCATCTCGTTCACGGTGCTGGGAGGCAGACTTCCCGGTCACGCGCGCCATTGGGGGGGCCTACCATTCCTCGGCGTTCCATCATCTCGACGATCTTCGCGGCGCGATTGTAGCCAATCGTCATCTTCCGCTGGAGCCAGGAAGTCGAACACCGCTGAGTCTCGGCGACGATTCGCACGGCCTCGTCGAACCTGGCGTCGGTGGGTTCCTCCTCGAGCTCGTCTTCATCCTCCTCGGACGCCTTGAGAATCGCATCGTGATACTCCGGCGCGCCCTGCTCTCGAAGATAGCTGGTCAATCGACTCACCTCATCCTCACTCACGAACGGGCACTGCACCCGCTGGGTGTCCTGGGCGCCGTTGAGCTTGACGAGCATGTCGCCTTTTCCGAGCAGAAGCTCCGAACCCTGCTCGTCGAGAATCGTTCGGCTGTCGACTTTTTGCGCTACGCGGAATGCCACGCGAGTAGGGAAGTTGGCTTTGATCATGCCCGTGATGACATCGACACTCGGGCGCTGAGTCGCGACGATGACGTGCATGCCGGCCGCTCGCGCCTTCTGCGCGAGGCGCGCCACCGCCGCCTCGACTTCTTTCCCTTGTTGCATCATCAGATCGGCGAACTCGTCGACGACGACGACGATGTGAGGCAAGCGCCCGGGCAGTCGCAGTCCATCCGAGCCCTCCGCGGCCGGAGCCACCGAGACGACCTCGCCTTCGCTGGTGAGAGCCTCGACGTCCGTCGGGTCGGGCGGGGCTGCGTCGCCACGCGCCACCTTCTCGACCCAGCCGTTGTACGTGGCGATGTTCTTCGTGCCTGCGTTGGCGAAGAGCTGGTAGCGACGCTCCATCTCGTCGACCGCCCACTTGAGCGCGGTCGCCGCTTGTTTCATGTCGGTGACGACTGGCAAGAGCAGGTGCGGAATCCCGTCGAACGGCGCGAGTTCGACGACCTTGGGGTCCACCATGAGCAAACGAAGCTCGTCGGGGGAACGCCGGAAGAGCAGGCTGGCGAGCATGACGTTCAGGCCGACGCTCTTGCCGGCCCCGGTGGCTCCGGCGACGATGACGTGAGGCATCGACGCGAGGTCGGCGTACACCGGCGCACCCACGATGTTCTTTCCCAACACGACGGGCAGCGGCACCTTGTCGGCGAGCTTGCCGAACCGCTCGTCCTCGATGAGCTCGCGCAAGTTGACTGGAATGCGCTCGTCGTTGGGGAGCTCGAATCCGATCCGGCTCTTGTTGGGGATCGGGGCGATGATGCGGACCTTGCGAGACAATCCCAGCGCGAGATCGTCCGAGAGCTTGGCCACCGAGCTGACCTTGGTGCCGGGCTTCGGCTCGAATTCGAACGTCGTGACGGTCGGCCCCGGCAAGATGTCGACGACGCTGCCTTCCACCTTGTAGTTGGCGAGGACCTGTTCGAGGCGCTTCGCCTGCTCGTAGAGCGCGTCTTTTTCGATGCGGGTGATGAGCGGCGGCGGGTCGTCCAGCAGGCTCGTCGGCGGCAGCTCGTATCTGCTCGATCTGGAGGCCGCCGAGCCAGGCCGGATGCGCTTGGCCTTCGTCTGCGCCCGCGTGTCGATGATGCGCGGTCCTTCCGGCGCGTTCTTCTGAGGGACGCGCTTCTTCGCCGAGCGTGCGCTCGGCTCGGGTTCTTCGGCAGGCTCTGCGATCGCTTCGTCCGGCTCGCTCGCGACCGGCTCGGTCACGAGCGGCGGCGCATCGGAAAGGAGTGCCTTTCGTTCGTCGAAACGGGCCTTCAACGCCTCGACGATCGCCAAGGGCGGGGTGCCGGTCATTTCGACTGGGAACGAATCCGAATCGTCGTCGGTGAGCTGCGCGATGATGGCTTCGTCGCTCGTGCGGGTTTCGATGTGGGGCTTGGCCGCCTCGCGTTCACGTTCGTCGTGCTCGCGCCGAATTTCGCGAGCCCTACGCCAGGCTGCGAAAATCCGACGGGAAGTGCCGAGCACCCGGAAGAACATGAGGCGCGAGAGCTCGAGCACGCGTTGGCACGTCTGAATGAATGAAAACGAGCTGCGACCGATGAGAATGAGCCCAACGATCGTGCTCCCGACGAGGAAAGAGCCGGCGGTCGAAAATGCCCCGCGCATCAACTCGCCGATCAACAGACCAGCGTTGCCGCCTGCAGGCATGCGACCGAAAGCGAGCAAACTCGGAAACGCCACCTGTACGAGCGCGGCGAGCACCAGAGCGACGACGAGGTCGCCGGCGGCTCTGAGGGCAGTGGCACGGTTCGGCCGGCGCGTGAGCAACGGCACGCCCAACACGGCGAGCTCCACCGGGACCAGCCAAGCGACCAAACCAACGGCCCGCACCATGACTCCGGCGATCCATGATCCCACCGGGCCAACCCAGTCGGCGCCGTGGAAGCCCGCATCGTGTGGATCGATGCGGAGGCTCGCCAAACCGAGGCAAAGATAGACGGACGCCGCGAACAACAGCAGAGCGGCCGCCTCCCGTCCCCGGCGCATCGGAGCCTGATTTTCAGCCGATCCGCCGTCCCAGTTGGACCCGGCGGATTGGCGCGGAGTGAAGAGTCGAGCGCTCACTTACCTACCTACACCTACATTAACCTACCTCTGCGCGCTCAAGAATGCTAAAAAATGGTGATGTTTCGCGATTCTGGGTCGTTTTCGGCCCGTGGTGCCGGAGAGCGCGGCCGCGCTTGAGTCGGGCGCCAGACGGACGCTAGGATTCCGTTTCCCCGGGGGCCCGGGTGCATGAGCGCGCGGCCCTGAGGGAGGAAGATCGGCAGGGATTTTAATGATCTGGCGCACGCGAAGTCTCTTGGCTTCGGTAACGCTCGCGAGCTTCTTGGCGCTCGGAGTCGGTGGATGCAGCACCACGACGGACGATGTCCATCGCTGGGCCCGCACTTCCCAAGGCCCGCGGAAGCTCGTCGCGGTTTTGGTGCATGACAAGTACACGCTCGAGCTACGAACCGAGGCTGCACTGACACTCGTGCGGATGAAACCGCGATCGGGTCGGCGCGTTGGTCTCGAAACGTTGCTCGAGGCCATGGCGGACATGGCGCCGGGCGAGCGCGCGAAGGTGGTGACCAAGATGGTCCCAGCTCTCGACGAAGAAATTCGCAAGCCCCCCCCGCCGGCGCAAGCGGGACAGCCGGCCGCGGAAGATCCCGCGACGACCGCGAAGGACGCCGCCTTCGCCATGCTGACTTACGACGACGCCGTGCTGATCGAAGACGACGGCGCGAGGGAGATTCTCAAGGGCGCGCTCGGCGCTTGGGTGTCCACCGACTTCGGCCGTCGGATGGACGACCCCGGGCAACTCTACGGCGTCGAGCAAGTGTTGAGGTTCTTGGGCGTGGACGGCGCCAAAACGCTGCCGCGGCTGCTCGTGCCGGGGGCGAAAAAAATCGACCGTTTGGCCTCGCTCATCGCCGAGCTCGGCGACAAGGAAACTCGACTTGCCGCGAGCAAGAACCTCGTCGTAGTGGCCGAGGCCACCGCGTCGGAGAAATGGCTACAGCAAAAGGCCCCGTCGGTGGAAGCGGCCAACAAGGCCTCGAAGCTCGCGCCCACGAAAGAGCAGTTCGACAAGCAGCTCCAGCAGTTCCAGGAAGAGGAGCTGTTGCGCGTGTTTGCCAGCATGAAGCGCATCGGCGGCAAGCCGGTGGCGGACTATCTGATCAAGTACGCTTCCTCGAAAGATCACCCCGAAAAGCGCCGGGCGGCGGCGCTGGCTGCGCTCGAGAGCCGAGTGGACAAGAACGACGCGACGCAGGTCAGCGGGCTGTTGGCACTCGCGGGTGCCGACGACACGCCAGACGTGGTTCGAGGTCAGGCCCTCGCACGCTTTGGCGAGCTGCCGCGCGCGGTGGTTATCGAAAAGCTCTACGAGCTGTTCAAGAAAGACAGCTGGAAGATCCGGTGGGTGGCCGCCGAGCTGGCCATCAGCATGAGCGACGCGACGAACATCGGCGAAGTGATGTCGAAGGTCGGGCAAATCAAGGGCATGACGATCAGCGAGCCGATCGTCTACGGGCCCCTGCTCGCCAAGCTGGGCAAGACCGAGGACCACGCCGCCATCGCCGACAAGTACGCCGGCGGTCAGTACTCCTTTCCGACTCGCGCGACCGCCCTCGGTTACTACTACGGAGTCGGCACGAAGACGGACCTAGCGAAGATCACGAAGTACGAAGACGACCGCACCAAGGCACCGAATCCCGATTGCGGAGACGAGCAAGCTGGCTGCGAGTGGTCCTGCGACATCCCCAAGGGAAAGGGTACCGAGAGCAAAGACATCAAGACTCTCGGCGATTTCGTCACGTACTGCGTGCGGCCTGCGATGGAAAAACGCGTGCAGCCGCCTCCGAAGGACAAGAAAAAGGAAAAAAAGTAGTCGTCGCATGAGCTCCGACCCAAACAAGAAAACTTCGCGCAACTTCCATTGCCGCGACGCGCTTTGGCACAAGTTCGAGCAGATGGCTCAAGAGCTCGAATGCTCCGTCGACTATCTGATCAACGATTCGATGAAGCAGTACGCGCGCCAGCGCGGCTACAGCGGATCGACGGGGGGCAGCGTGCCCGACGGGGCAACGCCGGCCCCAGGACGCGACGCCGGCCCCCCGCCGATGGCCGCGCCGCCACCCGCCGCGGCCCCGCCGCCGCCTCCACCAGCGCCGGCGCGCTCGGTACCGCCGCCACCTCCGACCGGCGGACGCGCCGGGGGCCTGCCCCCACCGCCACCGCCCCCAACGACCGGCCGGCGTGGACCCCCACCCCCCCCACCGGCGCCCCCTCCGCCGGCTCGCTCAGCGCGGGCAGCGCCGCCGCCGATGCCGCGAGCTTCGGCGCCCCCGCCCCCACCGCCCGCGGCACCAGCGGCGCAGCCTTCGGGTGGGACGCTCACCATCTACTACGAAGGGGAGCGGTATTCGGTCACCAAGGACCGTTTCGTGATCGGTCGAGGCAAGCAGTCGAGTGACCTCACCATCAAGGATCCGAACGTCTCCCGGCAGCACGCGATGGTCGAGTTTCTGAACGGCCAGTACTACATCGTGGACATGGGCTCGACCAACGGCGTCGAGTTCAACGGCCAGCGCGTTCAGCGCAAAGTGATCAACGACGGCGACTTCTTCAAAGTCTGCGATCACGAGCTGCGCTTCACCTATGCCTGACCGCCCCACCTATGCCTGACCGCCCCACTTACGCCTGACCGCGGTCAGGCGCGGTTCGGCGAATTCGCACCAGTGCCCGACGGCCGCTATGATCGGCGGGATGCGAGTTCTCGGGATCGGACTGGCCGCTGCTTTGTCGAGCGCCACGGCGTCTGCCGAGACCCTGCCCTGGATCGACGCCGGAGACGTCCCGCTGCCCCAAAGCGCTCGAAGCGTCGAGACCCTGCGCCGCGACGAGCCGCTACGCACCCGACCCGACGCCTCGGCACCCCGACGGGGCTCGGCGGCCATCAGCGCGCTCCTCCCCCTCTACGGCGCTCGCCGCGGCCCTGGTTGCCACGGTCGATGGTTCCTCGTGGGTCCTACCGCCTGGGTGTGTGAAGACCATGTCGAGCTTTCGACTGCCACGCCGCTCGCCGCCGGTGCGGGCGGAGACGTGTTCGCTAACGGCCTACCGCTTCGCTATCACTTCGTCGGCCCTGACGGTTCGTTCGGGTACCACAAGTTACGCCTCGCCGAGGAGGGCGTGCCGGACGCCCAGCTCGAACCAGGGTTTGCGATTGCCATCCTGCAGGAGGCAAACAAGAGCTACCGCGACACTTTCGGACTGACCACCAAAGGCATCTGGGTCCCGATGCGCGATGTGCATCCGGTTCGAGAATTTCGCTTCCGCGGCGATGAGATAACCAATGGTGAGCTCGCCGTCGGCTGGGTGTTCGTCGACGAAGCCCCAGTCTACAAGAAACCGCGCGGGATCCGTCGACACGGCGAGCGGCGCTCCAAGCTCGAGCGATTGATCGTGCTCGAAACGAGAAAGCTCGGAAAGCAACACTGGTATCGAATCGGCGAATCGCGCTGGGTGTCCGCCAAGCACGTGCGCGTTCCCGAGCTCGTCGAGCCACCCGCCGAAGCCTTGGCCGGCGAACGGTGGATAGACGTGCACATCGCCACCCAAACGTTGACCGCGTACGAAGGGAAACGTCCCGTTTTCGCCACGGTGGTCTCTACAGGCAAAGGCAAGGGCAAGAGCGAGCTCGCCACGCCGAAGGGCGTTCACCGCGTCTGGGTCAAGCTCCGTACTAGCGACATGAGCAACCTCGAAGACGAGGGGGCGAATCGTTACTACGCCATTCAGGATGTGCCCTGGGTAATGTACTTCAAGAAGGGCTACGGCCTTCACGGGACTTTCTGGCACCGTCAGTTCGGGCGCGTGAGGAGTCACGGATGCGTGAACCTGACGCCGCTCGATGCGCAGCGGCTGTTTCACTGGACGAGCCCCCGGATCCCAGCGGGCTGGACGGCAGCCCTCCCGACGGACTACGACCCGGGTACGATCGTTCGAGTTCGTTGAGGTGGACATGACAGAACCCGAAGTAAAAATTGGACACGACACGCTAATCGCTTTGGCGGCCATCGCTTGGGCGGACGGAAAAATCGCCTCCGAAGAGGCCGCCGGGATGCGCAATGCTGTGACGCAACTCGAGCTGACGCCCGACGAGAAGAGCGCCGTCGAACGAGCGCTCACCGACCGAGTGGACCTCGCCGAGGTCGAGACCGTTCGAATGAACCGGTTGACCCGCCTCTTCACCTATTCCGTCGCGACGTGGATGGCGCATTTGGACGGCGGCGCCATCAAGCCGGAAGAACGAGTGGCACTCGACACACTCGGGGACCGCCTCGGACTGTCCTCGGTGGCGCGGGAGAGAGCACAGACCGTCGCCACGGCCCTTTCGCGGGGCGGACTGCAAACCGAGATCGACCTCATGAAACTGCGCTCGCGCCTGAGTGTGGGACTGAGCCGAGTTGGGGACGACTAAGAAAAGCGAGAGCGGCGCCCTCGCGAACTAGCTCATGGTCTCGCTCGTCCACGCCGCACGCGACATCGCGCGAATTCGCGAAATCTCGACGGTGCTCGCGCGCCACGGCTTCGGAGAGATCGTTCAACGGGTCGGCCTCGCTCCGCGAAGGAACAAGAGCGAGGACTCGGACGCTCCATCGAGCGAATCGCGACAACTTTCGCTCGCCGTTCGATGCCGCAAGGTCCTCGAAGATCTCGGCCCGAGCTTTGTCAAGCTCGGGCAAATCGCGTCGACGAGGCCCGACGTCCTTCCCGCGGACCTCATCGTGGAGCTCGAAAAACTCCAAGATTCCGTCCCTCCGATCACCTTCGAGGAGGTCAAAGCGCAAGTCGAGGTATCCCTCGGCGCGCCGCTCGAGGACATTTACGAGCACTTCGATGAGAAGCCGATGGCGGCAGCGAGCGTCGCTCAAGTGCACCGCGCGCGGCTGAGAACCGACGACGGTATGCGCGACGTCGTCGTGAAAGTGCAACGACCAGGCATCTCCGAGAAAGTCGCGAGCGACGTCGACATGCTGCACAGCTTCGCGGCGCTACTCGAGCGAGCGATCCCGGAGAGCAAGCTCTACTCGCCGGTCGGCCTCGTTCAGCAGTTCGATCGAGCGATCACCAACGAGCTCGACTTCACGACGGAAGCCGAAAACGCCGCTCGATTCGCGCAGAACTTCGAAGGGTACGAGAACGTGCACTTCCCTCGGGTCTACCGCGAGGCGTCGAGCAAGAGGGTGCTGACCCTCGAGCTGTTGGACGGCCCGAAGATCTCCGGCGCCATCGAGGCGGGGTTCTCTGGAAAGAAGCTCGCGAGAATCGGGGTGGACGTCCTGGTGAAGATGATTTTCGAAGACGGGTTTTTCCACGCCGACCCACACCCCGGGAACATCCTCGTCCTCGGTTCCCACGACGAACCGGTCTACGCCATGATCGATCTCGGCATGGTCGGACGCTTGAGCCCGCGCATGCGCGACCTGACTGTGGACGTGATGGTGGCCGCCGTGCGCCGGGACTACGACGCCGTTGCCGACGCGATGTATCAAATCGGCACGCCAACGAAGAAGATCGACAAGAACGCCTATCGTGCCGAAGTGGCAATGCTCACCGATCGCTACCTCGGCAAGCAGCTCAAGGACATCGAGCTGAGCGCCATGATCCACGACCTCGTTCAGGGCTCGAGCAAGTACGGGCTCGAAATCCCCACGGACTTCTTGCTGGTCGGAAAGGCGCTGATGACGGTCGAGGGCGTGGGTCGCCAACTCGACCCCGAGCTCGACGTGTTCGAAGAGGTCAAGCCGCTGTTCCTCGACATCGTCAAGAAACGGTATTCGCCAGAGCGATTGGGCAACGAGCTGCTCAAGCGAATCGAACGGCTGAGTGGCGCGACGGAGAACATGCCGGCCCAGCTTCAAGAGGTGCTCGAAGATTTGCGTCTCGGCCGCCTGAGTATTCGAACACAAGACCCGGGCGGTCCAGCAACGATGGACCGGCTCGGGCGCAGGGTGTTTTCAGGACTCGTCGTCGCCGCGCTCCTGACGAGCGGCGCCTGGATACTCTCCACCAAATTCCTGATCGTCGGCGGAGTCCTCATCGGACTCGCGGTTTTGTGGATCCTGGGTCACGTAGCCCTCGACGGCTATCGAGCTTTCCGCCGTCGCGACTGACGCCGAGGGTGAACTCATCCGCCGGGGACTTTGCCCTGCAGGAAGAACGCGATCAGGAACGCGAACAGCACGAGCGACTCGATGAGTGCCAGGCCGATAATCATGGGCGTCTGGATCCGAGGTGCTGCGCCGGGGTTTCGGCTGATGCCCTCGACCGCAGCGGCCGCGGCTTTGCCTTGTCCCATTCCGGCCCCGAGCACGGCGAGCCCAATTGCAATGCCAGCGCCGAGCGCGGCCATCGCCTGCGCGTCGAACTCGTTCGCAGCGGCACCACCCTGCGCAAACGCAGACGAGGAAATGAACGTGGTGACGGACGCAGCGACCAGCGCAAGCTTGTTCTTTTTGGACATCCGTTCAGCTCTCCTATTTCTCTGACGCACCGCGTTTAGTGCGCTTTTCATTCGATGACTACTGATTTCTAAGCGAAGCGGGAAAACTCAGTGTTCTTCGTGCTCGGTAGCGAGCCCGATGTAGATGGTCGTCAACAAGGTGAAGACCAACGTCTGGATGACGATGACCAGACAGCCGAGCAGCATCACCGGCAAGGGGACGATGACGGCGATGAGGCCCATGACTGTCGCCAAGAGCAGATGGTCCACGGCCATGTTCACCATGAGTCGAACCGCCAGAGTGACCGGCCGGACCAGAAGCGAGATGACCTCGATCGGAAAGATGAGCGGGGCCAGATACGGCGACGGCCCCATGAGATGCTTGAAGTAGTGACCGGGACCAACCTCGGCGATGCCAACGACGTTGAAATAGATGAACACGACGGCGGCCGAACCGAGAGTAATGCCGAGATGGCTCGTCGCTACCCCCATTCCGGGCACGAGAGCGAGCACGTTCGAGAAGAACACGAAACACGCGCTCACCGCGATGAACGGGAAATACTTCTTGGCGCGACGGGGATCCATGACGCTCTTCGACAGGTCGTAAAAGTAGCCGAGGAACGCTTCCATGAAGGTACGTAGGGTGAGCGTGTCTTCGGGCACGATGGCCTCGTCGACCTTCCCCATGCGTGACTTGACTCGAAATCCGACGAGCACGAGAACGATCGCGACAAAAAGCGACGTGGCGATGGGCTCCCAACTCTCGAGATGGGGATGCTCGTGCCCCACCACGCTGGTGCCCAAAAGGGCGGAATTGTGCTCGAGAGTGCGACCGGTGTGCTCGTTGATCCACCGGAGCGCGAGCGTAATCCAGGACGTGTGACTAGGCATCTAGGGCCCCATCTTCCAAAACGGGCGCGGGCCGGAGCTGCGCCAGGACGATGCCGACGGGCAACGCGCCATAGCCGATGAACAGCGGCACGGGATCGACTAGCCCCCACGACACCAGCCCGTAGAGCCCCCCGAAGAGCACGAGCAACTTGACTACGGCCACGAAGGTCCAAGGCAGTTGCTTGGCGGTCGGGCCGAGCAAAGCTCGCATGACGCGCGCTAGCACCCAGAGGTTGGCCAAGGCCACCGCCGCACCGGTGCCCACGCTCCACGCCACCCTGGGCCCCCCGAAAAACCAGCCGGCGACGACACCCAAGACTCCCACCGCCGCCACGACGAGCAGCGACGTCTCGATGACGCCGTCAGTCGGGGGATTCTGTGTCGTGGTCGTCATGATACTTTCCGCGTGATGCCTTTTCTGCTTGCTCGTGTTTTTCTGCTTCTGCGTTCGCCCGTTGCAAGGCGCGGTAAAGGAAGCGAATCGCCGTTGCGATTCCGAATCCGAGACCGATGACGGCGAGCCAGGGCCCGGTTCCCAACCAGTTGTCCAGCGCCCGACCTCCGAAAAAGCCGAACAAGACGCTGAGCGCGAGCTCGAGACCGACGGTCCCGTAGCCGCCCGTGGCCTTCCAATTTTCTTTCACTAATGCCGGAAAAGCGCGGGTCGATTAACACGGCCGTGAAGCCGGGGTCAACCAGGGGCCAGTCGCGCAAAACACGGGTGGATTCACGGGATTGCGGCGCTATCCTGAGGCGCATGAAGCGGTGCTGCGCCCCCCTGCTGACCATCGGCTCCTTGCTCCTGTCCGCATCGGTCCAGGCCCAGCCGGAGCCCGCGCCGCCGCCCCCGCCGGCGCCCGGCCCCAAGGCCCCAGCGGACGCCCCACCCGCCCCGGATGCCCCGCCCGCGCCAGAAGCGACCCCTCCAACGCCCGCCAAGCCTCCGAAGTCCGACGACCCGTCCCCGCCGGGGGGCACGCCGGGCGACGCGGCGAAAGCCAAGCCCAAATCAGCCGCACCGTCCGACGCCGCCGATGACCGGCAGCGGCCAAAGAGGCCGGCCGGAGCGCCGCCGTCCCACTACTACGTCGAACCAGCCGATCCGCCGCCGGGCCCGGGAGGGCGACCGCGTCGAGCTCCGCCACCCGACGGGCGTCCCGTGTACGAGCCGCCACCACCCGGATACGGCGGCTATCCAGTCTACGAGCCGCCGCCGCCGCCCAAGCCGAGTCACACCTCGCCCAAAACCGCACTCTGGGCCGGAGCCCGACTCGGATGGTTCGCCCCGTTCGGCGATCTGTGGGGGCGCTGCGAACGTTCACCTCTGGGGACTCAGTGCTTCGCTACCGAGTGGCGTGAGCTCGCTTCGAGCGGACCGATGATCGAGCTCGACGTCGGTGCTCGACTAGGCAGGCGCCACAACGTGTTCCTGCTTTGGGAGCGCGCGACCCTCGGCACCGGTAGCGAGCCGAGCCGCGACGCCAACGGCGGACAGAACTTCGGCGTAACGAATTTCTATGCCCTCGGCGTCAGGTTCTCGACCGATCCGGACGCCGTCGGTTTTCTCGCAGAATTCGCCGTCGGCTACAGGGATTTCGAAGCTCGCTGGGATGACGGAACCGAGCTCCGACTCAAGGGAACGCCGCTCGAAGCGCGCATCGGGCTCGGCGTCGACATCCGTCTGACCGAATTCTTTTCCATCTCTCCCCTACTCACGGTGGGCGGCGGATCCTTTCGAACGGCTCGTTTCTCGGGGCCGAACACCGATGGTCTGCCGGCCAGGACATCCGTCGACGACGATGCAGGCCACGGATGGTTCACAGCCCAAATCGGTGGGCACTTCGACATCTTCGGCGCAAAGTGAGGTCTTGGCGTTCAGCCGACGGCGCACTCAACCGACGGCGCGCTCGACGTCACCGATCTGCCGTTTGACGAGAGCAAAGAGGATTGGCTCGAGGGCCCGAGCCGCCAGGGCCCGGTGGCTGACGCGCTGCTTTTCCTCCTCGCTCAGCTCGGCAACTGCTCGACCATCGTCGTCGACGACAAAAAGCGGATCATATCCGAACCCGCCGCTGCCCCGCGGCGTTCGGGCGATGCTGCCGACGAGGCGCCCCTCGACGATCGCGATGTTTCCTGCGTCCCACGGGTTGGCGACGGCGAGCACGCAGCGAAACTGAGCCTTGCGCGCGCTCCCGTCGTGCTCTTCGAGCTCACGCAACAGAGCCGCGTTGTTTTCAGCATCGGTCGCTCGATCGTGAGCAAATCTCGCGGACCGAACTCCGGGTCGACCACCGAGACCCTCGACCTCGAGACCGCTGTCGTCGGCAATCGCGATGAGACCCGAAGCGCGGGAAACGGCTTCGGCCTTGCTCCGTGCGTTCTCCTCGAACGTCGCCCCTTTCTCGAGGCTTTTCGGAACCGAGTGCACCGCGTCCTTCACGCCGACGAGATGCACCGGCAGATCTCCGAGCAAGGCTCGGAGCTCGGTCAGCTTTCCCTCGTTCGTCGTGGCATAGACGATGGTGAGCAGATCGACCACGTGGCTTTCAGCTAAGCGGCTGGTGACCCCGTGGGTCAAGCCCGGGCTTCGCCCTCGACATTTGGGGAGATAAACGCCGACCCGGGGAGATAGATGCTGAATCGAGTGCCGCCGCTGGGCGCCGGCTCGCACGCGATTCGGCCTCCGTGGCCCTCGACGATTTGCCGCGTGATCGCCAGACCCAGGCCGGTACCGTGCTCCTTGGTGGTGAAAAAAGGCTCGAAGAGACGCGCTCGCGTGGCCTCGTCGATGCCCGACCCCTCGTCCTCGACGACGACGTCGACGCCATCGTCGGCCCCGCGTTTCACTTCGAGCGCGACTCGCCCTCCATCCGGCATCGCCTCACGCGCGTTGCGCATCAGGTTGTAGATAGCTTGCTTGAGCTGGGCTTCGTCGACTCGAAGAGTCGGCAAGTCCTCGTCGATCGAGAGCTCGGTCTGGACGCCGTTCTGGGCGAGCTCGGCGCGCACGAAGTCGTGCGCTTCGCGAACGACTTGACCCACGTCTTCTTCGTCGAGCCGCAGCTGCTGGCGGCGTGCGACCGACAGATACTCTTGGCTGAGAGCGGTCAGCCGATCCACTTCGTTCTTGATCGCACGAGTGAGCGCCGCGGCCTCTTTTTGCTCCGCCGAAAGCTCGTCCTCCAGGAGCTCGACGTTGAGTGCCATCGACGAGAGCGGGTTGCGGATCTCGTGAGTCACGTGTGCTGCCATTTTGCCGATGGTGGCCAGGCGCTCCGACGCCACCAGCTGCTCGTTCGCGGTCTTGATCGCATCCACCATGCTCTCGAAAGTCGCGGCGAGCTCGCCGATTTCGTCGTTCGACGCGACGACCGGCCGCGCCGTGAGGTCGCCGCGGGCCACCATATTCGCCCGAGCGGTCACCGCCCCGAGCGGTTTGAGGACCCGCCTGGCGTACAGGGCCATGAGCACACCCACGGCGAGTCCGAAGAGCGCGAGCGCGACAAGCAAGCGGATCGCCAAGCGTTCGCGTGCCCGAGCGCCTTCGAGCAGCTTGTCCACCTCGAGCTCGACTCGGGCTTCGAGTTCGCTGAGGCGCTTTTTCGCCCCGATACCCCGGGTCACGAGCTGATCGCGGCGAGCTTCGGCCCGCGGGAGATCGCCGGAGTCAAGCGCGGCAAAGAGCTCCTTCAGGAGCTCCCGGTCTTCGTCGAGGAACTTCTCGATCCCGGTCGCTTCGGTGGCTAGGCCGCGTCCGATGCTGGCGATGCCTTCGTTCGCCGAAGACATGAACGCGTTGTTCAAGAGCGCGCGAACCTCGCCGAACATCTTCGGCCGACCCGTCGTCAGCGCAATTTCGAACCACACGCGTTTGTCCGCCGGGTTCTTCGCGGTGGTAATGTGGTTGAGTTGGGTGTTCCAAGTGTCTTGGCTCGCGACGGCATCGCGCAGACCAAGGGACAACGGCAAATAGCCCGATCGCATGAGATCGGCATCTCCCGCGGCGCTGCGCAGCGTGAGCACCGCCCAACCAGCGGTCAACGCGAACGCGGCGGTCACGAGCGCGTACGAGAGCAAGACTCGTGTAGCGACAGTTCTTCGACGGATGGGTGACGCGTCTTCAGCCATTGGCCTCGAGAGCGCGGCGAATGATGGTGCCGATGTCCATCACGCGCGCTCCCACCGAACGGAGTCTCCTGAGGCTGGACGCGCAACCCGTGACCACGGATCCACCGCCCAGACGGTCGTGCTCACCGAGACGTGCCTGGGCGATGCTTCTCGACGCGGCCGGCATCGTCACGGGCAACAAGCCTCCGCTACCCGCGCAAACCGCCTGCTCTCGGGTTCGGGCGAACTCGTCCGGCTCTCGCCCGAGCACGTGCGCGAGCACCCTTCGGGGCTCCTGGTACACGCCGAGACCGCGGCCGAGCTGACACGGGTCCTGCCAACGAACCGGGGCGTCTCCGAGGTCGACCCGGCCGAGCTGGTCGAGCGCGTCCGCCACGATCTGCACCATCACCCGGGGGCGCGCCGATTCGGGCGGCGGCTTCGGTTCGAAAACCACGGCGCAGCCCGGGTCGACACACACGAGCTCGGCGGAACCGACCTGATCTTCGATCCGACGCCGCGCCGAGAGAAAACCCGCTCGGTCGCCGGCGTGCAAGAGGGGTGCGCCGCAGCATCCGTCGACGAGGCTCACCTTGCCGAGCAGGCGAGTCAGCACGGCGAGCGCGTCACGACCCTCTTCTTCGGCGTCGAGCGCATAGCCGCATCCCATCAAGACGGCGGTGGTTGCGTCCGCGCTAACCCCGGCACTCGCGCGCAGGCGTTCGATGGCCGCCGCCAATTTCATGATTCGCTCGGGGTGCCGGCGGGTGACCGCGGTCGCCGACGGTGGTGCGACGCCGGCGCCCATGAAGTCGGCCCGAGCGTCCGCCAGGGTGTCGGCCACCGGATTTCGGTGATCGCAGGACTCCCGACACGCCATGCAGCCCGTGCACGCCCACGCCGGCTGGGCGTATGCGGGCTCGACGGGCACGTCTCCACGCGACGCGAACCACGCGAGGCTCATCTTGCCCCAGGGGATGTGGGTCTCTTTTGCCGTCGCGTTCGAAACGGGACATGCCGCGCGACAGAGCTTCGGGCAGTACGAGCAAGTTTCGAGCGCACGCCGGCGCTCGGCGAGCATCGGCAATCGGTTCTTGTCGCTCATCCGGACGACTTGACGGTCTGGCGCTCGGCCGGCCGCTGCGGCTTTTTCGTTCGCTTGGGACCCGGTCGCGTATCTTTGCTCTGCTCTTCCTGTGGCAGCCTGAGCTCGAAGGTCGTGCCCTTCTTGGACGATTTGACGGCAATCGAGCCGCCGTGCTCGTCGACGATCTTCTTCACAATCGCTAGACCGAGGCCGGTCCCGCCGGCTTTGCCAGAAGTGACGAAGGACTGAAAGAGGCGGCCCTCTACCTCCTTCGGGATCCCTGGCCCGCTGTCGGACACACTGATGAGCAGATCCTCGCCGGCCTTGTGGGCGCGAATCGTCAATCGGCCGCCGCGTTCGGCCATGGCTTCCACGGCGTTCCGCGCGAGATTGTGTACGGCCCGAGCTAGTCGCCCCTCGTCGAAACGCGCCGTCAGCTTGGTGTCGACGTCGAACTCGAGCTCGATCGCGCGCCCGTCCACTTCGTGCCCGAGCTGGCGACTGATGTCGCCGAAGAACTTCCGTAGGAACACTTTTCGGATGAAAATGTTTCTCTCGCCGCGGGCGAACTCCAAAACCTCTCGCTGCATCGACGTCAGCTGGTCGAACTGCTTGAGAATTTCTTCCGTGTACTCGGCTCGAAGCGCCGGGTCGTCGGCACTCTCCATCAGTTGCGTGTAGCCGCTGATTACGGTCATCGGCGTCTTGAAATCATGAATGATGCCGGAGAGTAAGCGACCGATGGTCGTTAGCCGCTCGCTGCGTTCGCGCTGCTCGCTCGCCTGGAACAGGCGCACGGCGGTCGAGACGTTCGCGCTTACTAGCCTCAGTAGCGATACGTCGTCTTCACTGAAGGAGCGCCCCCCGCCCTTTCCGAAAAGACCAATGGCACCAATGATCTGCTCGCCCTCGCCCTCGAGCGGAAGCGCAACGACGGAATCGGTATCGAACGGATACTTGCCTTCCACCCGTTCGTTCCACCGTTCATCGGCCTTGGCTTCGGTGACGTTGAGCTCACCGTGGGCCATCGAAAAACCGAGAAACCCTTCCCCGGATTTCACGCCGAGTCGCTCGACCGCGTCGTCGTTGGCGTCCACCACGTACTGTACGAGATCTCCCGTCTCGTCAGTCGCCAAGAGCACGACGGCACCAGCAGCCTCGCACGCCTTGTTGCCCTCGGTGAGCGCCGCTCCGACGAGGGCTTCGATCGACGTGGCATGGGCCATTGCCCGCTCGAGATCGAACAAGAGGGACAAGTCTCGAACGCGATGCTCGAGCTGCTCGGTCGTTTCCAGAAGTTGTTTGTTCTTTTGGATGAGCGACAGGAACAAACGCGAGTTGACGATGGCCACCGCGGCTTGAGTCGACAGCGCGGTGACAATCGCCTCGTCCTCGTCGCTGAACTGGGTGGCGTGTTTGTTGAGGACCTGAATGACGCCGATGGTCCGCCCGAGATGGTTCTTGAGTGGCACCGCGAGGATGTTCGTCGTCTTGTAACCCGTCAGCGCGTCCCACTCGGGCTCGAAGCGTTTGTCGGAATAGGCGTTTTTGACGCGAAGCGGCTGCCCGGTTTGGGCGACAGCGCCGGCGATGCCATGGCCGACCCGGACGCGAATCGATCGCACCTCCCCACCGACCACGATGCGGCTCACCAGCTCGCCCTTCGAATCGTCGAGCAGGTAGAGCGTGGCGCGGTCTGCGCCCACTAGCTCCGTCAACTTGTCCAGAATGAGCTCGAGCAGGTCGTCGAGGTCCAGCGTCGCGCCCAGCGCGCTTCCAACCTCTCGGAGGGCGCGTGATATCCTGACCTCGCGGGCGAGCTGAGCCTCGAGCTCGGCGATGCGCGCGGCACCGTCGCCCTTCGAAGCGCTGGATTCCTCGTCACCCACGGGCGTCTCGATCGAAGCATGGAAGCGCGGCCGCGGTCCACCCGCCCGTCGGTGATTTGCCGCGGTAAAAAAGAAAGATTTCCTCCCGGGGAAGATCCACGCCATGCTAGCCGTTGTCGGGAGCCGATGGTGGAGAACGCGACCGTTCAGCAGAACAGTCCGCGCGGTTCCGATCCTCGCGATACTCGTTACTGCCAGAGCCCCTCGAGCGCTGACGCCGGGGCTGCTTGGCTTTTGCAGCGCGACGGGCACCGTCGCGCTTGGAGAACTCCTTCATGGCACTCAAGCAGCTACACCTCACGGTCCACGGACGCGTGCAAGGGGTATACTTTCGCGCGTCCACGCAGCGTGAGGCGCGTCGACTGGGTTTAGGGGGTTGGGTTCGCAACCGCGCGGAGGGTTCCCTCGAAATCTTAGCCGAAGGCGAAGAGATCTCGATTCGCGAGCTCTACGGTTGGGCCCAGAAGGGGCCGAGCGCAGCCCGTGTGGATCGCGTGGACACGAGATGGCGCAGTTACACCGGTCAGTTCTCCGATTTCCGCATCACCGACTGACAGCCCTCGGCATCGCGCTCTCGGCTTCGCTCGCTGTCGTGAGCCTGGCGCGAGGTGACGCTTCGACCGACGCTGGAACGCCGGCGCTCGTGTCGAAGTTGCCGCTGCCCAACCTGCCCGAGGTTCCGCATGTCGCGTTGGCGGAGCCCACGCCCGAGTCGGTCGAGCGACTGAAGGGAATCACCAACCGCATCACTTCGAACGACGCCGCCGAAAGAACTTCTGCCACTCGCGAGTTGCTCGAAGTCGACGACGAACTCGTGCCCGCGCTTCGGGCTCGCATCAACGAGCTCGCGGAGAAGGGCGACCGCACGGCGTTGAAGAAGCTGCTCGCGTCAGTCCGACGCGAGGCACGCCAGAACGTGCGCAAGCAAATGAAGGCCGAGGGCAAACGGGGGAGAGTCGTCACGCCCGACTATCTGGAAATGCTGACCGAGCTTGCACGACCTGATTCGAAAGAGTGGAAGCAGCTGACCGCACTGATTGCTTCGAGCCGCATGCTTCGCCACATCGGAACCGTCGAAGCCGTTCGTGAGCTGATCAACGTGTACGTACGATTCGGCGAGTTCGTGCGGGTGGACACACAACTTCAACTCGAAAAACTCGGAGACAAGGCAGTCGCTGCGCTCATCGAAACCAGACGGCACGAAGCGGCGAAGATCGCCCGATGGGCCAATCGACAACTCGACGCGCTGGGGGAAGCGATTCCGAGCGAAGCGGTGCAAACCGGCGACCAACAGGTACTGGCCGATGTACTCCGTGCCTACGGACGCATCCGGGATCCCGACGCTGCGCGAGTCGTGATCACCTTCGCAAACAGCGAACGTGCGCAGATTCGGGAGGCGGCCCGGCAGTCGATCGTCATGATGGGCGAGGTCGCGAACTGGCAGCTCAGGGACACGTACCTCAACATCGTCGGGAAAAAACCCCCGCGCGACTGGTCCTGGGATCGGACGGCGCGCGAGCTACTCGGCGAGTTCGACCGACTTCGGCTCGCGCAAGTCTACGGCCACTTCGAGCGCGGCCTGGGCGACCTCGAAGCGGGCGACCTCACGAAAATGGGGGAGGCGTTCGACAAGGTGCTCGCGCGCAACCCGATGTTCGAGCGACGAGCCGAAATGGTCCCCGGCTACGTCGCCCTCGCGCGCAAGGTCGCCGACGAGGACCGCGAGCGGGCCATCGATGCGCTCCGACGAGCCGAGCGATTGGCCGGTGAAGACGCTCTCGGAACCGAGGCCAGGAGCCTGCGCTTCACGCTCGAAGGTGAAGCGCTCCTCGAGAGGGGCGTGGCGGATCAACTCTTGTTCCGCCGAGCACTCGAGCTCGACGCCAAGAACGAACGCGCGCGCAAGGTGCTGGACCGAATCCAGCGGGGCGAAATCGAAAAGGAAACGCGCCTTTATCGCTTCATCGCCGCCGGAGCGATCGGCGTGATCGCGCTTTTGGCCATGGGGTTCATCGCGCTCAGGCGTCGAACCGGATCGAGTGAAAAGCTTTCGAATGCCTCGAGTGAGAGCATCGAAGAGCCAGAAAAAAAGTCGGACTCTGATCCGGCCAAGACCGAAGAAGAAGACGTAGCGAAGTAGCTACTTCTTCGGCTTGTCGTCCGTCTTCTCTTTCACAGCCGCCTTCTCGGGCGCCGCCTTTTTCTCCGGCTTGGCTGCAGCCTTGGTGTCGGCTTTCTTGGCGGCCGGCTTCTCGTCGGCTTTCTTAGGCGCGGCCTCGTTGGCTTTCTTGGCGGCCGGCTTCTCGTCGTCCTTCTTGGCGGCGGGTGTCGCGTCGGCTTTCGCCTTCTCTGGCGCGGCCTCGGCGGATGCGGACGCGCCTTCTTCCACCGGCGCGTTCGTGCTCGTCGTTTGGGTCGCGGCCTTGGTTTCGGCCTTGCCACCCTTGGCCGGTGACCCGCCTTGCCGATCGACGAACTCGATGATGGTCATCGGCGCGTTGTCCCCGCGGCGAGGCCCGAGCTTCAGAATTCGCGTGTAACCACCCGGTCGGTCCTTGAAGCGTTGGGCGAGGTCGACGAAGACCTTCTCGATGAGATCGATCTTCTGCGTCTCGCCCTCTTTTTGAATCGTGCCGAAACGACGCAGGAAACGACCAACTTGCTGCTGGGCCGCGAGGCGCTTGGCGCGCTCCGCCGGCTTGAGCTTGTCGTGGGGGGTGTAGGCCAACGGACCGAGCCGCTTGGCGCGTGTCACCACGCGCTCGGCAACCCGGCGAAGCTCCTTGGCCTTGGCTTCAGTCGTCTCGATCCGCTCGTGAGCGATGAGATTGGCCGCCAGTGCACGAAACATTGCGCGGCGGTGGCTGGTGCTGCGGCCGAATTGTCGGCCTGATTTTCGATGTCGCATGGCTCGAGCTCCTCATTCCCTCGCCTCGACTCAGCCCTGAGCCTGCTGCTGCTTCCAGCGCTCGACCATGAGAGGCCAGTTGTCGAGCTTCAGGCCCAGTGCCAGGCCCATCGTCCCAAGGATTTCTTTGATCTCCTTGAGCGACTTGCGGCCGAAATTTTTCGTCTTCAGCATGTCCTGCTCGGTGCGTTGCACGAGCTCACCGATGAGCGTGATGTTCGCGTTCTGGAGGCAGTTGGCCGAGCGAACGCTGAGCTCGAGCTCGTCCACCGAACGAAAGAGGTTCTCGTTCAGCGGCTCCTCGTCAGCGCCCGGCGCCGAGTAGGTGGTCTCTTCCGTTTCTTCGAAGTTGATCCAGATGGACAACTGCTCTTTGAGAATCTTCGCGGCGTAGGCCACGGCGTCGGCGGGCTTGACGGCACCATTGGTCCACACTTCGAGCACGAGCTTGTCGAAGTCGGTGACTTGACCAACGCGCGCGTTCTGCACGGTGTAGTTGACTTTTCGGATCGGCGAGAACAACGCGTCGATCGGGATCGTGCCGATGGGCATCGTCAGGCTCTTGTTCCGCTCGGCGGGCACGTAGCCACGACCGACACCAACCGTGAGCTCGATGCTGAGCGGCCCCTTCTTGTCGAGGGTGGCCACCTGGTGTTCCGGGTTGAGAATCTGCAGGCCATCGACGAGCTGAATGTCCCCAGCGAGGACCGGCCCGGGACCTTCCTTCTCGAGGCGCAGGGTGTACTGCTTCGGCTGTGCGGCCTTGAAGACGACCCCTTTGAGATTCAGGATGATGTCCGTGACGTCTTCCACGACGTCCGCGATCGTCGTGAATTCGTGCAGCGCCCCTTCGGTACGCACGGCACAAATGGCCGCCCCTTGCAGGCTCGCGAGGAGCACGCGCCTGAGGCTGTTTCCAACCGTGATGCCGAAACCGCGCTCGAGCGGTTCACACGTGAATTTTCCGTAGAACTCGGTGCTCGACTCGGGGTCGAGATGAATCGCCTTCGGACGGATCAGGTCCCGCCAGTTCCGCGCCATAATCGGTGTGACCATGTCTCTTGCTCCTCTTTTTGGGGTTTCGCGCGACCGTCCCGAGGATTCGAGGGAACCAGCTCCGCCCGAACTCTCCGCGGCCTGCCCGCGTCGCTCAGCTCGACCTACCGGGAGTAGTACTCGACGATGTACTGCTCACGAATCAACGGCTCGTTGAGTTCTTCTCTCACCGGCATGCTCTTGAACAAGCCGGAGAACTTGTCTCGATCGACCTCCAACCACGTCGGAGTCTGTCGATTCGCTGCCGCATCGAGCGACGCCTTGATGAAAGGCGCTTTGCGGCTCTTCTCGCGGATCTCCACCTTGTCGCCAGGACTGACTCGGAAGCTCGGAATGTTGACGCGCTTCCCGTTGATCAAGACGTGATTGTGCCGAACCAACTGGCGGCCTTGGGCTCGCGTCGACGCAAAACCCATGCGATGGACGACATTGTCGAGACGACGCTCGATGATGCCGAGCATCTCCTCACCGGTGCGCCCGCGCATTCGCGACGCCTGCGAATAGTAGCTGCGGAACTGCTGCTCGAGCAGGCCGTAGACCCGGCGAGTTTTCTGCTTCTCGCGCAGGCGGAGGGCATACTCGCTCATCTTGATGCGGCCCTGACCGTGCTGACCGGGCGGGTACGGGCGGCGAACCACGGCGCACTTCTCGGTGAAACAGCGCTCACCTTTGAGATAGAGCTTCTGACCTTCTCGACGACAGAGCTTGCAAACGGGACCGAGATACCTAGCCATGATGCATCTACCTCAAACGCGTCGGCGCTTGGGCGGCCGGCAACCGTTGTGGGGAATCGGGGTGACGTCTCGAATCAACGTGATCTTCAAACCAGACGACTGAAGCGCCCGTAGGGCGCTCTCGCGACCCGCTCCGGGACCGCGAACGAAAACCGCGCACTGCCGGACGCCGTGCTCTTGGGCGCGACGAGCGCACTCTTCTGCCGCGAGCTGGGCAGCAAAGGGCGTGCTCTTGCGCGAGCCCTTGAAGCCCCGTGAGCCTGCGGTCGCCCAGGAGATGACGTCACCCTTGACGTCGGTGATCGAAACGATGGTGTTGTTGAAGGTCGACTGAATGTGCGCGATTCCGCTCGGAATGTTCTTCCGAACGACCTTCTTTTGCGTACGCTTTTTTCCGCTTGCCATGGACGTTCCTACCCCCGACTACCGTCGGCGGATCATTCCCTTCTTGGGACCCTTGCGGGTGCGCGCGTTCGTGTGAGTGCGCTGACCGTTGACGGGAAGACCCTTGCGGTGTCGCAGCCCGCGATAGCAGCCCAAATCCATGAGCCGCTTGATGTTCTGCTGGATCTCACGGCGCAGATCGCCTTCGACCTTGCACTCGCCGTCGATGACGTCACGGAGGGCCTTGACGTCGGCGTCGCTCAGCTCTTCGACGCGCCTCTCGGTCGGGATACCCGCCCGCTTGCAGACGTCGACGGCGGTCTTGTCGCCGATCCCGTAAATGTACGTCAGGCCGTAGCGAATGTGCTTGCGGCGCGGAAGATCGACTCCTGCAATTCGTGCCATGGCTCAGCCCTGCCGTTGTTTGTGACGGGGGTTCGTGCAGATCACCCGAACCACGCCTTTGCGGCGGATCACCTTGCACTTGTCGCAGACTTTTTTGACGCTGGGTCGGACCTTCATGGGAAGTCTCAAAGCTTTCGAGTGATGTGGCCTCGACCGGGGTCGTGGCTGGAAACCTGGAGCTCTACTCGGTCACCGGTGATCAAACGGACCATCGAATGACTGGCGCGTGGAGCAAGGCTGGCTCGTACGGCTCTTCCGTCGTCGAGCTGCACCCGATACATCGCTTTCGGGAGCACCTCTTCTACCGTGCCTTGTCTCGCGTTTCCGTGTGTCGTTACTGCCTCCTGATTTCCGATCAACCCTCGAGCGCGTCACCGATTCGAACCGTCACCTCATCCGGCGTGCCGACACCGTCGACCTTCCGGATGAGCCCTCGCTTCTCGTAATAGGGAAGGAGAGCTGACGTAATCGCCTCGTAGTCAGCGAGACGCTTGAGGACTTTGTCTTCCTGATCGTCGGCCCGGTGTTCGAGCTCGGCGTCGGAAGGCGGGGGATTGTACTTGAGGTGGTAGATCTGTCCAGTGCGCTTGTCGGTCCGTCGAAGCACTGCTCGCTCGACCAGTAGATCCCGCGCGACATCAATTTGAACGACGTGGGTGATCGGGCTCGCGAGCCGCTCGAGCATCGCGTCGAGGGCCTCCGCCTGGGGCACAGTTCGTGGAAACCCGTCGAGAATAAAGCCCTTTTTGGCGTCATCGAGCTTCAGGCGCTCCTCCACCAGCCCGATGACGACCTCATCCGGCACCAACGCCCCGGCGCTCATGAATTCTGCGGCCTTCTTGCCGAGCTCGGTGCCCGCCTTCTTCGCCGCGCGCAGCATGTCCCCGGTCGAGACCTGAGGCACCCCGAGCTTGCCGATGAGCCGCTTGGCCTGTGTCCCCTTCCCGCTCGCCGGGGGGCCCAAAAGCACGATGCGCATGCCTACCGTTTCCTCCCCGACAACTTCGTCGCTCGTGGGCCAGTGAGGCCCTCGTAGCTGCGTGTGATGAGATGCGCTTCGATCTGATTCACCGTCTCGAGCGCAACCCCGACGACGATCATCAAGCTCGTGCCGCCGAACTGAAACGGCACCCGGAGCGCAACGCTCACTACCGAGGGCAGCACACAAATCGTTGCCACGTAGATGCTGCCGCCGACCGTGATCCGCGTGAGCACACGATCCAAGTAGTCAGCGGTTTGCTTGCCTGGTCGGATCCCGGGGATGTTCGCCTGTTGCTTCTTCAGGTTGTCGGCAACGTCGACCGGTTGGAAGGTGACCGCCGTGTAGAAGAAGCAGAAGAAAATGCAGAGTCCGCCGAACAGGGTGTTGAACACCCAGTCCCCACGATTCAGCGCGCCGCTGAACGCGCTCATCCCTGGAATGTTGAAGCTCGCGAGGGTGGCCGGGAACATGAGCAAGCTCGAAGCGAAGATCGGCGGGATCATGCTCGCCATGTTCACCTTGAGCGGCAAATGGGCGCTCTGACCGCCGTAGACCCGGCGACCGACTTGTCGTCGCGCGTACTGGATGGGCACGCGCCGCTGGGCGCGTTCGAAGAAAACGACCGTCGCCACGCAGATGAGCAAAATCCCGAGGAAGACGCCGATGGTCAGCGGCTGAATGTTCCCCGCCTGAGACGCCCAGTAGTTGCCAATGGACGCGGGTACCCCACTCACGATGCTGGCAAAGATGATCAGCGAGATCCCGTTGCCGATACCGGACTCGGTGATGCGCTCGCCCATCCACATGATGAGGCAAGTGCCGGTGGTCAGCGTGATGACGGTGAGCAAACGAAAGCCCCACCCGGGCTCCGCGACGACGTCGCCGAAGCGACCACCACCGAGGTCCTGATTGTTGAGGCCTTCGAGGTACATCGCGATGCCGAACGATTGAAACAGACTCAATACGATCGTGCCGTAGCGCGTCCACTGGTCGAGCTTGCGCCGGCCCGCTTCGCCTTCCTTGCGGAGCTCCTCGACTTGCTTACTCACCATGCCGAGCAGCTGCATGATGATGCTCGCCGAGATGTACGGCATGATGCCGAGAGCGAAGATCGAGAGGTTCTCGAGCGCGCCTCCGGAAAATAGGTTGAACAGCCCGAGCAGCCCCTCGCTCGACTTGATCACCGAACGCATCACGGCGCGGTCGACCCCGGGCGTCGTGATGAACACGCCCACGCGATATATCGCCAGGATGACCAGCGTGAACGCGATCCGGCGCCTGAGCTCCGGGATCTTGGTGACGTTCGAGAATCCGGCGAAGACCGCCATATTGGGCCCTAGCTCTTCTTGGCAGCTTTCTTGGAGCCGGGCTCGGCGGGCTTGGGACCAGTCGACTTGCCCGTGAACGCGACGACGACCGCCTTGCCCCCCGCCTTCTCGATCTTCTGAAGCGCGCCCTTGCTGAAGGAGTGCGCGTGCACTTCGAGCTTCTTGCTGAGCTCGCCGTTGCCGAGAATCTTGATGCGTTCGTCAGTGCCCTGCACGAGGCGCGCTTTGCGGAGCGCAGCTTCGTCGACGGTGGCGCCCTTTTCGAAGCGCTCGAGATCCGCCACGTTCAGCGCGATATGCTTGATCGGGAAGGGCAGCCGAAATCCGCGTTTCGGCAGACGACGCTGGATGGGCGTTTGGCCGCCTTGGAAGTGCGGTTTGCCTAGATTGCCGGGGTTGCGAGCCTTTTGCCCCTTGTAGCCGCGGCCACACGTCTTGCCGAGGCCGGAGCCTCGACCAGCGCCGAGGCGCTTCTCGCGCCGCGTGGCGCCCTCGGGCGGGCCGAGCTTGGCTAGGAGGTCGCTCATGACTTCTGCTCCTCGACTTCGACCAGGTGCAGGACTTTTTTGATCATCCCGCGAAAGCTCGGAGTGTTGGCCACCGTGACCACGGATCCCATCTTGCGCAACCCCAACCCGCGCATGATCTTGCGCTGCGTCTCGGGCCTGCCGATGGTGCTACCGACCTGTCGGACACGAAGCTTGGTGGTGCTCATGCGGCACCTCCGCTTTGGCCGCCCCCGCCGTCGGAGGCCACGATCGACTGAGCCACGGCAGCCTTGGCGGCGACCGCGGCGACCGGATAGTCCTTCGTCACGTCGTCGATCGAGACATTCCGTGCGGCCGCAACGGTGGCTGGCTCACGCAGCAGGCGAAGCGCCGTCATGGTCGCTTGCACGACGTTGAGCTTGTTGTTCGAACCGAGCGACTTGGTGAGGATGTCCTGAATGCCCGCCGACTCGACGACGGCGCGCACGGGACCCCCAGCGATGACGCCCGTCCCCGGCGCCGCTGGGCGCAAGAGCACCTTGCCCGAGCAGTAGATACCGAGCTGCGTGTGCGGAATCGTCGCGCCGATCATCGGCACCTTGAACATGTTGCGTCGAGCCTGGTCGTTGCCCTTGCGAATCGCTTCGGGAACCTCGTTGGCTTTGCCAAAGCCCACACCCACGTGCCCCGCCTCGTCGCCCACGACGATGAGCGCAGAGAAACTGAAGCGACGCCCACCCTTCACCACCTTCGCCACGCGATTGATGTGAATGACGCGCTCTTTGATTTTCTCGTCGTCGATGTTTTGGTCGAATGCCATTTTATTCGGGGTCTCTTGGGTCAGAACTTCAAACCAGCTTCACGTGCAGCCTCGGCGACGGTCTTGATCCGACCGTGGTAGAGGAATCCGTTTCGATCGAAGACGACCGACTCGATTTTCTTCTCGAGGCAGATCTTGGCAACGAGGGCCCCGACCTTCTTGGCCGCCGCCGTCTTGTCGTCGCCTTCGAGCGTACCCTTGAGGTCGCGGGATAGTGTCGATGCGGCGGCGAGGGTCTTTCCTTCGACGTCGTCGATGACCTGCGCGTAAATGTGACGCGCGGTGCGAAACACCGAGAGGCGCGGCCGAGCCGGCGTTCCGGAGATCTTCCTGCGAATCCGGAGTTTCCGGCGTTCCCGTCCAAAAAGTCGCTTTCCCATGACCAGTCCTACTTCGCGCCCTTGCCGGCCTTGCCCGCCTTGCGACGGATCTGCTCGCCGGAGTATCGAACTCCCTTGCCGCCGTATGGCTCGGGCGGACGCATCGCGCGGATGCTCGCGGCCACCTGACCGACCGCGGCTTTGTCGGGACTCGTGAGGATCAATCGAGTGCCCTTCGATTCCGGCGGCACCGTGGCCGTGACCTGGGCAGGCAGATCGAAGTTCGCGGGATGCGAGAACCCGAGGGTCAGATTGATGACCTTGCCCTTGACCTCGCAGCGGTAACCGGTCCCGACGAGTTCGAGGGTCTTTTCGTAACCCACGGTGGTGCCGACCACCATGTTGTTCAACAGGGCTCGACTCAGCCCTTGGAGGCGCGCCGCGTCGCCGCCGAGCTTGGACGCGTCGACGAGGATGTTGTCTCCGTCTTTCTTGATCAGAATGCCCGCTGGCATGTCGGTGCTGAGCTTGCCCTTCGGCCCCTGCACGTCGACCTTGCTGCCGCTGATGTTGACCGTGACACCTTTGGGCACGGGGATTGGGCGCTTGCCGACTCGCGACTGCTTCGCGGGTTTCTGTTCTGTCGCTTCCGCCATCACCAAACCTCACACAAGAGCTCGCCGCCCACCTTGTGCTCCCGAGCCTCGCGGTCGGTCATCAGACCGCGCGACGTGCTCAAGATCGAAACGCCGAGGCCGCTGAGAACCCGCGGGATCCCGTCGTGACTCACGTACACGCGGCGGCCCGGCCGGCTCACTCGCTTGATTCCGGTGAATGCAGGCGGGCGGTCCCGTCCCTGCTGGTACTTGAGCGTGATCGTCAAGGTGCGGTGGTTCGCTTTGCCCCAGGTCTCGCTGCGCACGTCCGCGATGAAACCCTCTTGCTTGAGGATCTCCGCGATGCGCATCTTGATCTTGCTGCCCGGAATTCGTGTGGTTTCGTGGTGGACGAGAGCCGCGTTTCGAATCCGCGCGAGCATGTCTGAAATCGGATCGCTAGTCATACCTCACCAGCTCGCCTTCGTGACGCCGGGGAGTTCCCCACGCAGAGCCATGAGACGGAAGCACACGCGACACAGATTGAAGTCTCGGTACACCGCCCTAGAGCGACCGCAGACGTAGCAACGACTCCCTTTTCGAACCTGGAATTTCGGTTCCCTGGCCAACTTGGCCCACTGGCTAGCGCGCGCCATCGTTCTCCTCAGTTTCGGAAAGGCATGCCGAGGAGCTTCAAAAGCTCCTTGGCTTCCTCGTTGGTCCCGGCGGTCGTGATGAACGTGATGTTCATTCCAGTCGCTTCGGCGACTTTGTCGAAGTCGATCTCCGGGAAGACAATTTGTTCCTTGAGCCCCAGCGTGTAGTTGCCCGCGCCGTCGAAGCCGCGGGGGTTGGTGCCGCGAAAATCGCGGGTTCGCGGCAACGCGAGCGTCACCAGCCGGTCATAGAACTCCCACATGCGTTCGCGGCGCAAAGTCACCTTGACGCCGATGGGCATTTTTTCGCGCAGCTTGAAGCCGGCGATCGATTTCTTGGCACGGCAGACCACCGGCTTCTGGCCGGCGATGGTCGCCAACTCGACGAGCGCGGCGTCGATCAGTTTTGGATTCGCCACGGCGCCGCCGAGGCCCATGTTCACGACGATGCGGTCGAGCTTCGGAACCTGCATCTTGTTCTTGTAGCCAAAACGCTTCATCAGCCCGCCGACGATCTCGTCGTCGTACTTCTTTCGAAGACGCGGCACGTCTTTGCCGTTTTTCGCTTCCGGTTCAGCCATGGCTCACTCCCTCGTGACCTCGATGGCCGCGCCACTTCGCGCCGCAACGCGAACCTTCTTGCCGTCCCGCACCTCGTGACGAACGCGAGTCGGCTTGCCACTCTCGGGGTCGATGAGCATCACGTTGCTCACGTGCACGGGCGCTTCGACATCCAGGATGCCGCCCGGTTTCTGCGGTGTCGCTTTCATGTGTCGCTTTACGCGATTGACGCCTTCGATGACGACCGAGTTCTTGCTCTTGACGAGCCGCAGAACCTTGCCTGCCTGCCCCTTGTCGTCGCCGCGGACGACGATGACTCGATCTCCTACTTGGAGCCGCTGCATCACAGCACCTCCGGGGCGAGGGAAATGATCTTCATGAAACGCTTGAGTCGAAGCTCGCGGGCCACGGGTCCGAAAATGCGTGTTCCGATCGGCTCGCGCTGCGGGTTGATGAGCACGGCGCTGTTGCCGTCGAACTTGATGTAGCTGCCATCCGCGCGTCGCTGCTCGCGGCGGGTACGCACGACGACGGCCCGGGCTTTGTCGCCCTTCTTGACCTTGCTGTTCGGTAGCGCCTCTTTGATGCTGACGACGATCACGTCACCGAGCCCGGCGTACCGACGACGGGAGCCCCCCAGCACCTTGAGGCACTGAACCCTCTTCGCGCCCGAGTTGTCGGCGACGTCGAGAACGGTGAGCGCCTGAATCATGAGTCTTTCACCTCGTCCGCGAGCACGGGACGCTCGATGAGGCGGGTCACTTTGAAGCGCTTCTGCTTCGAGAGCGGGCGGTGCTCGATCATCTCGATGCGGTCGCCCCGGCGGTACTCGTTGGTCTCGTCGTGGGCTTTGTAGCGCTTCCGAACCTTGACGTACTTCTTGTAGATGGGCTCCATCTGGTAGCGCACCACTTCGACGACGACCGTCTTGTCCATCTTGTCGCTCAAGACCGTGCCCAGGATCCGCCGACGACGGGCTCCCTGAGCCTCAGCCGGCTCGGCGGAGTCTGCGGGCTTGGCGGGTTCGGCGGTTGCTTCGGCGCTCACGAGTCACTCCCTTCAGCGGCTTTCTCGGCGGGCGCCGCAGCGACCTGACCTCCGCTGGATACGCGTTCATGCAAGATCTGCTCGATACGAGCGATGTCTCGCCGGGTCTTCCTCACCAAGCTCGTGTCGTCGAGCTGGTTCGTGAAGTTCTTCATTCGGTGCGAAAACACGTCCTTGCGGAGCTGCTGGCAGAGCTCGGCGAGGTCCTCACTGGCGCGTTCCCGAAGGTCCTTCGACTTCATAGCTCGCTCCGAATGATGAAGCGGGTCTTGACGGGCAACTTGGAGGCCGCGAGGCGAAACGCCTGACGCGCTTCCTCTTCGGTGACCCCGGTGAGCTCGAACAGAACGCGACCGGGCTTCACCACCGCGACCCATTGCTCGACGCTTCCTTTGCCTTTGCCCATTCGAACCTCGAGCGGCTTCTTGGTCACCGGCTTGTCCGGGAAGATGCGAATCCAGAGCTGGCCCTGACGTTTGACGTGCCGCTGGATGGCGATGCGGCTCGCTTCGATTTGTCGCGACGTCAGCCGTTTGCGGTCGATCGCTTGCAGGGCGAACTCGCCGAAGGACACGTCGCTACCGCGCCACGCGATTCCGCGATTGCGCCCCTTCTGCTGCTTGTTGAACTTGGTGCGTTTGGGCTGAAGCATGGCGAATCAATACGATGTGCGGTTGATTGGGCGTGGGACGGAGAGGGGTTCGCTCGGGTGAGACCGTCGCTCAGGACGCGATCGGGCGGCCCTTCTTCTGCAGAACCTCACCCTTGAAGATCCAAACCTTGACGCCGATGGTCCCGTGGGTAGTCCGGGCCTCGGCCAAGCCGAAATCGACGTCGGCGCGCAGGGTGTGAAGCGGAACTCGACCTTCACGGTAGGTCTCGATGCGGCCCATGTCGGAGCCGCCGAGCCGGCCAGCGCAACGAATGCGCACGCCCTTGGCGCCGAACTTCATCGCGGTGGTGAGCGCTTTTTTCATTGCGCGACGGAAAGCGATGCGGCGCTCGAGCTGGGTCGCGATGTTCTCTGCAACGAGCTGCGCGTTGGTCTCCGCTTTGCGGACCTCCTGCACGTCGATGAACACCTCGTTTTCGGTGAAGGACTGCACGCCAGGAAACTTCTGCTCGCCCTTGGCGGCAGAGTCGAGATTGCCACTCTTCAGGATCTCGATCCCCTTGCCCCCCTTGCCAATCACCATGCCCGGACGCGCGGTGAAGACGATGACCTTCGCCTTGTTGACCGCTCGCTCAATTTCCACGCTCGCGACGTTGGCGTTGTAGAGGTACTCCTTGACCGCTCGCTTGATGCGCACGTCTTCGTGGAGCCACTTCGTGTAGTTGGCGTCCTCGTACCACTTGCTCGTCCACGTCTTGATGACGCCGAGGCGGAAGCCGTAGGGGTGTGTTTTCTGACCCATTCTTCTCTCTTGCCTCTCAGGCGCGCTCGTCGAGCTCGATGTGGATGTGGCTGACGCCTTTTTGAATCATCGTCGCGCGCCCCATGGCGCGAGGACGCCAGCGGCGCAGCTGGCTGTTCGGTCCCTTGTCGACAGTCGCCTTGCTGATGAAGAGCGTGTCGATGTCGACGTCGGGATGTTTGGCTTGAGCGTTGGCGATCGCGCTAGCGAGGATCTTCTTCAAGATCGGTGCGGCCGCCTTCGGCGTGAAGTCGAGCAGTTGCATGGCCTCGCTCGCGTCTCGACCACGAACCATGTTCGCGATGACTCGCGCCTTGCGCGGACTGATGCGTTCGAATTTTGCGGTAGCAGAGCTGATCATTTGCGACAGTTTCCTATTCGGACTTGCCGCCCCTCGGGACGAGAAGACCCGAGCACCCATCGCCTCGGAGGAGGAGAAGACGTGCGACCGTTTGGCCGCTCAGTTTTCGTGGGAATCGACGGGGTCTGGCACCTGTGTGGTGTCAGAAAGGGGAGCGCTGTTTAGCAAGTGCCGTGGCGATCGGCAAGGAGGGATGCCGCGGGGCCACGAGGCCCCATTTAGAGCTTTTACTCCGATTTGACAGTCGAGTTACATATGCTTGATATCGTTATCTAATACTGACTCTGGTGGCGCGCCGGGAAAGCCGATCCGTTTCGGAGGAATACGGTGCACCAAATCGCGTATCACTCCGTCGAACCGACGAGGAGTATTCACCATGGGTCATCTCAAGCGGGCTTCGGCCCTAGTCTCGATGCTAGCGCTCGGAGCCGCGGCCGCCGCGGGATGCACCGTCGAATCCGTCGACACCAAACCCGACTCCGACGCCGGCATCGTCGGGGCCGGAGGCGTTCCAGCCACTGGCGGTGCGGCAGGCACTGCCGGCTCGGCTGGGGCGGGAACCGGCGGAAGCGCGGGAGGCTCGGCGGGGACTGGGGGGACGGCGGGCACCGCCGGCGACAGCGGAGTCATTGGCGGAGAATGCCTCGGCGACGTCGGCACGGCCGATGCAAAACCGAGCTGCGACGACCTACCCTACGCCGCGGACGACTGCGGCGGCATTCAACCGCTCGGCAAGGATCTCTGTGACCGCATGGCCGCCAGCGGCCGTGACGAGGTCTTCGAAGAGCTGCACACGTGTCTGATGGCTGTCGCGCCGACTCAAGGGTCGTGCTCGGTGGAGCACGACGACGCGGTGATGCTGGCGGACGGGAGCTGCGTCGATCAGGTGTTCACCCTCGCGTGCGACGCGAGCACCGTGAGCATCGGAGATGCAGGCGGGTTCGGGTGCCCCGACATCACCTTGGCTGCCTGTCCTCCGGGAGATGGCGGTACCGGGATCACTGCGGGAGAGTGCGAAGGCACGCTGTTCGCGTTCAACGACGAAGGGCGTTCGGAGATCCTCGACTGCGCCATCAACGGCACGAGCACTGGAGATTGCGTCGACGATTTCACGCTCTGCGCCTTCCCGTTCCTCGCCAACGCGCCGACGGCCTGCCTCGACGCCACTCTGGCGGATCCGAGTTTCAATGGAGTCTGCGCGAACCACACGTTCGCCACGGAGAACTGCAGCGGCAACACGCCGCTCTTCATGGACATCTGTCAGCGGGTCGAAACCGATGGCCGTGCGGGCACTTTCGAGGCGCTTTTCAACTGCTACACCTCGAGCATCACGGATGCGACAGCGGCGTGCGACGAGTCCGCCAATGCCGCCACTTTCACCTGCTTCGACGACGCTTTCGACCGCTCGTGCGTGTGGACGTCGCTCGAGGCTCGCTGCGCGACTCTGGCTGGCAACACCTGCGGGGACGCGAACGATCAAATCACCGCCGACGACTGCGACCTGACGCTGGCGGGGTTCAGCCTGGCGAGCGCGCAAGCGATTCTGACGTGCGCGGAAGGATCGAATCCTGGCTGCGCGACGGATCTCCAGACCTGCGCGTTCCCCTGATCACGAAGTGGACACGCGGAAAGAATGAGCTAGGCTCCGCGCCGAATCTGTCTTTTGTCTCGAACTACCGTCGTTTCTTGTTGGAGGGACTTTCATGAACACTCGTAAGCTTCTGGGGATTGGCGTCGTGGCATCACTTGGTGTCATCGGCATGGTGGCGTGCTCTTCGAACACGACGATCAACGACGGAGACGACGGCACCGGTGGCTCCGCTGGCGGAATGGCCACCGGCGGCAGCGCCGGATCTGGAGGCAGCTCCGGATCTGGAGGCAGCGCCGGTGGCGGAGCCGGAACCGGCGGAGCTGGGGGCTCTTCGGGAAGCGCGGGAACGTCCGGCGCCGCGGGTAGCGCGGGTGCGGCTGGTGCCGCTGGCTCCTCCGGAAGCGCCGGTGCTGGTGGTGCGGCGGGAAGCTCCGGCGCAGCCGGCTCCTCGGGTGCCGCGGGTGCCGCAGGCGCGCCGGCTTGTCTCGACAACACGCTGATGAACCCCGGCTTCGCCGGTGACTGCCAGGCGCTCCGCGACTGGGACACCAGCTGCACGGGTCTCGACCCGCTGCATTTCCAGAATTGCCAGCGACTCTCCGCAAAGGGCCGCCCCGGTACCTTCGAGGCCGTCTACAACTGCATGGACGCCATCAACTCGTCGCTGGACGTTTGCGCCACGGCGTTCGAGACGGAGGTCCTCGCCTGCATCGACGCGCACTTTGGCAACTCCTGCGTGTGGGTGGCCACCGAGCTGGATTGCACCGCGCTCGAGGCTCAAACCTGCGCGGACGTGAACGATAGCGACATTCTGGCCGCGGAGTGCGACACGACCCTGGCCGGCTTCACGCTCGCCGAGGCGCGCAACATTCTCGACTGTGCCGGTGGCCCGTGCGTCGGTGCGTTCACCGACTGCGCGTTCACGCCAACCTCGAACTTCATGTGCTCCGAGGACACCCTCGTCGATTCGGGCTTCTCTGGCACCTGCGCAGGGTTGCTCGGATCGGGCACCACCTGCACTGACGCACTCCCGCCGGAGAGCATCTCGCTCTGCAATACGCTCGACCCGTCGGGCAACGGCCGCCCGGCCGTGTTCGAGGCGTACGTCAATTGCGTCAATGCCATCGTCGGCACCGATGCGTGCGACGGCGCGTACGAAGCCGCAGCCGTCACTTGCTCCACCAACGCCATCGCCAACGGCTGTCAGTGGCCGCGCTTCTTCGACGACTGCGCGACGCTGGCGGCTGGCTCGTGCGGCGGCGGACCCGTCGTGACCGAAGACGAGTGCAACACGACGCTGGCCGGCTTCACTGCCGTCGGCGCTCAAGCCGTGCTCACGTGCGTCAGCGGAGTCGGCGACGCCTGCGTCGACACCGTGCTCAATTGCGCGTTCCCGTGACCCCGAGCTAGCTAGCTCGCTCGAAGGGGCGCCGCGCCGGGGATCCATTGGCGATCACGGCGCGGCGCGACATTTCCGTCCTGGCGGCTCGCGCCGGGGCGCTCCCGACGAACGGCACCCGACGCTTGGGCTCAAGGCCGCCCGCACCCAGCCGTTCATGGGCGCGAATGGCGCGTTCGTTCTCGCAGGTCGTCCGAGCCGGCAAGGCTCTGGTCGCCGTCGCCCTCGTCGGCGGCCCAGTCTCGGCTAGCCCAGTCGCCGCCCAGGCGGAGGGTCCACCGACGGCTAGTTTTCCGGTGTATTCGCCGACGGCTCGCCCCGTCCCGCCGCCCGTTGCTCCCCCGGCGCCGCCCGCACCCAGCTACTACCCGCCGCCCGCACCCAGCAGCTACTACCCGCCACCCGCACGCAACTACTACTCTCCGCCCGCACCGAGCTACCCGCCCCCAACTCCGACCTACGCCCCCCCGCCCGCGCGGCCGAGCTACGTCCCGTTGCCTCCAACGGGCAGGCAGCCGGGTCCCCCGGCGCTTCGAAGAGCTGCAGGGGAAGATCCGGCTCTCGACCGCGCCGCGGCCACCGAAGAAGGAGAGAAGGGCTCCGGGCGAGACTGGATGTTCTCGCTCGAAGCGGTGACCAACGCTCCGGTGGACATCGGGGGGCGAGTGACCATCGAGGCCCCGTTTCGCGTTCGACTTTCAATGGGCTTCGGGGCGATCCCCGGCGCCTACGTCGGGCTCATCAACGACGCGCTCGCCACCGCAGGGGCGTACGACGGATTCGTGGCTCGTTCGGTCGACGCGGCGTTCAACCGCGGAACGTCGTGGCGCTCACAGATCGGGCTTCGTCCGTTCAAGAACTCCGGCTTCTACCTCGACGGAGGTTACGCCGTGATCACGCTCCAGGGACGGCTTTCGGGCAGCGACGTCGCCGCGATGGCGGCGAACTTCGACGTCGACACCACAGGCATCGACCAAGGCGCCTACGAGCTCGAAACCGAAGTTCGAATGTGGGCTGCGGAGATGGGGTGGCAAGGCCAGCTGAACGACGGTCTCGTCTTCGGGATCGGTATCGGGGTACTCGGCACACTGTCGTCCAAGAGCCTCGTGCGGACGAGCTCGGAGGCGGGTTCGAGCGGGCCTCAGGGGCTGGCAACGACGGCGGCCGTGGCGTTCCTCGACCAGCAAATCGAGACCTACGGCTACCTGCCGACGCTGACCGTGCGACTGGGATACGACCTGCTCTAGCACGCAGGGCTCACCATCCCGGGCGGGTCGACGCTAGTATCGGCCCATGTCCGGCTTCGTCGCTCGTCTCCTCGAACACGGCGTGCTGCACGATGCGCGCCGTAGCGTTGACCAGACCATCTGCCGAGGCTTCCACGGCTCTTCGCTCGAGCTCACCGACGACGGTTCGCACTACGGCTACGTGCATTCCGGCAGCACGACGCTTCGCACGACGAGTGGCACCTTCACCCTCGAGGAGGGCATGTACTTCACGTCTGCGGGGCCCACGACGCTCGACGGGGGAAGTGGCTTCATCGCGACTCGTCTCGGGCACCGCTCGCTGTTCGGCGTCGGGGGCCCAATCGAACCCGTAGGTCGACTGCGGTACATCGACGGCTGCACGGATTCGCTCCTCATCGCACCGAACGTGCTCGGTGACCCGTGCCTCAACCATTTGCACATTCCCGCAAGCACCGAGCAGACACGCCACACTCACCCGTCACTCCGAATCGGAATCATCGCTGCGGGCAGGGGGCACTGCGTGACGCCCGAACGGAGCCATGCGCTGTCGGCGGGACTCGTGTTCGCCATCGAGCCGGACTGTGCCCACAGCTTTCACACCGACGACTCGTTTCTCGACGTCGTCGTCTATCACCCCGACAGCGACCACGGCCCCACGCACGAAGAACACCCGATGATCAACAAGACGATCATCGGACACACTCCACCGATGCCGCGGGAGACACCGGAGAACGTTCGGTGAAGTGCCCCAAGTGCCAGCACAACCACCTGCGCCGCTCGGGGTTGGTGTGCAACAACTGCCGCTACACGTTCGTGTTCGACCCCAAGGTCGACGGGATCACCGACGGCAAGTTCAAGAAGCTCATCGAATCGGTGAGCTCGAACAACACCTACTACTTCACGATGAATCAGCTGTTCTCAGCCTACTGTCGGATGCCGATCGCCAAAACCGACACGGGCTGCGCTGGTTGCGGGGGATGCTTCGCGATGCTGCTGGGCATCGGAGCGATCGTCTGGGGCGGGCTGCACGCCGGCGGAGCCCAATATAGGCTCGTTGGCTACGTCGTCGACTCGATCGTCATCGTGGCGGCGCTCGCCGGCCCCGGCATCTTCCTGTTGACCGTAGGCGCCGCTCTCTTGATCGCAGCGAGACGACGGCCAAAACCTCGTCCGTCAGACGAACGGCTAAACGGCTGGCTCGGTAAATGGGAAGGCGCCGGACGCCCGATCTCCAAACTGCTTCGACAGCCGAGTTTGGACCACGCGCCGAATCATCCCTACCGGGAGAGCGACATTTACGACTATGGCGTCGAACGCCTCCTCATCGTGCAGCACGACCTGCACGTCGATTTGTTCGTCAAGAACGGTTTCCACGCCGAACATCGTGCGCTCGTCGTCTCCGAGAACGGCTATCCGCGCTACTTGGTCGAGACGGCACGCAAGTTTCTGAGCGAACGCCCAGACCTTCCGGTGATCTTGCTCCACGACTCGACTCCCGAAGGTCTCGCAATGAAAGACCGCCTCGCGCGGTCGACAGTCTATCCGCTCGCCGGCCGGCCGATGAACGACGCGGGCCTGTTTCCACAGAACATCCATCTCATCAAGTCGATCGAAGACACGCGACCCAACGCCACCGGCGGCCAGGTGCCGGTGGATTTCTTGCCGTACGGCGCGCTGGCCGCGGGGCTCGCCGGCGCCGTAGGCACCGGCATGCTGATGACCACCGCGATTGCGCAAGCCCAAGCAGCCCCCGGAGGCACGGGCGACGCGAGCGGGGGTGCGGACTTCGGCTGAGCCATGGCTGCGCTCTACGGATTCACGGGTCCGCCGGACCGAAGGCTCATCGACCGAATGGGCGCGGTGCTCACCCATCGCGGGTCACGGAACACACTGCTCGAGTCCGCCCACGGCAGCATCGCCATCCACGATGGCCACGTCAGCGTCGCCCCGGCCATGCGCGAAACGCGAGTCGCGGTCGGCGACGGCGTGGTTTCAGGCACGAGCGCGCTCTGCTTCGACAGTAGAAGCGCAACCGCTCGCCCCCACGTCGACGTTTCGTCGATCGAGCTCGCCGTCGCCATCGACGGTCACGTCGTCTCCGAGCACCGAGACAGAAATCTAGCGGAGTTCTTCGCCCAAACCGGCACGGACTCGTTCGAGAAACTGCGGGGCGGGTGGGTCGCCGCCGTGCTCGACGACACGACGCTGCACCTCGCCCGCGACGCGGCTGGGGTCCGGACCCTGTACTTTCTCGAACACGACGGTCGGCTCTTTTTTGGGGTGGAGCCCAAAGCCGTGTTGGCGGCACCCGGATTTCCGAGGCGCATCCGGCCCGCGGCTATCGCCCAATACCTGAGCTTCAGCTTCGTCCCGGGCGCCGACACGATGCTCGAAGGCCTGCGCGAGCTACCTGCCGGGCACCACCTGACGGTTCGACCCGGTGAGCCGCCACGACTCGAACGGTACTTCTTCTTCGAGGATCCTCCCCCGGAAGAAAGGACGGAGACCGAATGGGTCGCTCACGTGAAGGACTTGCATCGCCAAGCGGTCGCCGAGCGCTTGCCGAAGGGCGAACCCGTCGCGGTGTTTCTTTCGGGCGGACTCGACTCGAGCATCGTCACCGCCGAGGTCGCCGCGCAGCATCGCCGCCCGGTGAAGACTTTCTCGATCCACTTCGGCGAAGAGTACCCGAACGAGCTCGAGTTCGCTCGCCTCGTGGCAGAACGTTTCGAGACCGACCACCGGGAGGTGTTGGTACGACCAAAGGACTTCCTGCCGCGACTGCGACGAATCATCTGGCACCTCGACGACCCGATAGGTGACCCCATCACGGTTCCGAACTTCGAGCTTGCGGCGCACGCGAGCGAGCATGCTCGCTGCGTCTTCAACGGCGAAGGCGGCGATCCATTGTTCGGCGGGCCGAAGAACATCCCGATGATGCTGCATCATTGGTACGGGGGCATCGAGCGAGGCCCCCGATACCGCGAGCGCGTGTATCTCGAATCCTACCGTCGCTCGTACGAAGAGTGGCCTCGGCTGCTGGCGCCGGACCTCGTGCAACAGGTCGAGCCCGAACGCGACCTCGAGGGTCTGCTGACGCCGTTTTTCGACTGCGAGAAGCCGGCAACGCTCCTGAACAAGCTCTGCGCCATCAACCTTCGGCTCAAGGGCGCGCACCTGATCTTGCCAAAGGTCGACCGCATGACCGCGGCATGGGGGCTCACCGCGCTGGCGCCTTTGTTCGATGAACGACTCGTCACCGCGAGCTTTGCGATGCCCCCAACGTTGAAACTGAGCCGCGGCATCGAAAAGATCGTGCTCAAGCGGGCCTACGCCGGGATCGTGCCCGCGCCCGTGCTCGCGAGACCAAAAAGCGGAATGCGTGTACCCGTCCGATATTGGTTCCGCGACGAAATGAAACGCTACACAAAAAAGATTCTCTCGCGACGAGCACTCAAGCGAGCAGGCATCTTCAACGAGCAGCGCGTGAAACAACTCATCGACTACGACACGATCGAAGGACCCGGCCGCTACGGGCTACGGCTCTGGATGCTGCTCACCTTCGAGATCTGGCGACGCATCGTCGTCGAAGGTGAAGCGCCCTGAGCATGTCGGCGCGCTTCACCGGGTCGGTCTCGGCGGATGCGCCGCCATCGACAAACCGCTCGGGGACTCGAAGTACATTCGCCATTCGGTACCCACCCTGACGACCGTCGGCGAGCTTTCGGCCGCGGGAGCGAGCGCCTCGAGCTCTCCCAGGACCGGATTGAACGGCCAAACCTCGAGCTCGGGCGGCTCGCTCGCGGCTGGGGCGATGGCCACGCCAATCGAGAGGTTCCGCGCCGGCGGACCACCGTCGGCCTGTCGCGGGGCGGTGTTCTCGACTCCAACGCCGGACACGAACAACCTCAGCGTTCGGTCTCCCAGCAGACTGTCCACGACGACCGCCCATGGCTGGCCGAGCCGCTCGACGCCTCTCCACTCGGGCGGCGAGTCGAAATCCACGGCGCGAAGCACCGGCGCATTTACACGCAAGAAGACCCCGCTCTCGGCGACGGCAAATCCGATGCCCTGTGCGTCGCCTCCTTCGTAGAAGAGCATCGTGCGTGTGCCGACCCTGGCGGCAGCGGGCGCCCCGACGCGGCCCGCCTCCCACGCCTCGGTTGGCACCAGCACCGTCGTCGCCGGCCCGAATGACTGCCCGTCGGGGGCGATACGCCGAGCGATCGAAGCGCCATCATCCACTTCGTAGAAGAGGTGCACTTCGCCGTCGATCGCGACCGGTCCCGGCGCTCCGACGCTCGTCTGGTCCGGATCCGGCGTGACCACGGCGACATCGGGCTCGGTCTGAAATCGCACGCCATCCTCCGACTCGGCGCGGATGATGCTCGAGCTTCCGTCCGACGCTCCGAGTTCAGCGTAGAGCACGGTCACGCCGTTCGACTCGAGCGCGGCGGGACCGCGCAGGCGCCCTACTTCGAGCTGGACGTCGCACACTTCACCGCCACCGCACGCCGGCCCGCTCGGACCACACGCGAGAACGACACACCGACCGCTCAAGCAAAGCTCGCCGGATTGGCACTCGTCGGGGCTACGGCAAAGACTCGTGCACACGCCATCCTCGCAGGTCTCGGCCGGCGCGCAGTCGGCATCCCGTTCGCAGCGCGCTCCGCACCGACTGGGCGAGCTGCCGGCGCAGCTGGACCCCGCAGCACAATCGCTGCTGAACCGGCAAAGCTGCGCGGTACATCGCCCACACACACACGACTCACGAGAGCGGCAGTCTTCGCGGCTGGTGCAGGGTGAAGGCGACGTCCCGTCGAGGCGGCATACTCCGGCCCGGCCGCTCGACGGAGCCGCATCCACGAGACGGGTCGGTCCGAGGCACACCTCGACGCGCGCCGCGCGGCGGTACGGCGCCAGGCCGTCATCGAGAGGACGCCCGCTCTCTCTCTGGTCGAGAGCCGCGCAGGACACGAAGGCCGCGGAGGCCGCGACCCCCGCGCACGCTGCCACGAAGAGCGCTCCCAGGCGGTGGCGTGTCCTCAAAATTCGATCCTCGCACCAACGGTGCCGACAAAGACACGTCCATCGCTCACTAGATCACCGCCGGGCGACCCTCGGTTCGTCTTCCGGGTTTCTCGTCGTTCCAACACGTGAGCTTGTCCCGCCACTTCCGGAGTAATCGTGACGTCTTCGACCTCGAAAGCGACTCCCGCACCGAGAGTCAACGCATGGCGGTTCGAATCCGCATAGCTCGTCAACCCGCGCTGAGGGGGAACGGGGCTCGGCGTGTACCAATAGCCGGCGCGAAGGGTGAGCTCCGATACCGTACCGGTTGGGATTCGGCGCTCGACGCCGAATCGTGGAACGAAGATGTCGCGGAATCTCGGGTCCTCGGAAGTGAACCCAAAAACTGGGGTTTCGACGCCCAGGTCCGCTTCGATGTCCACGTTCAAACTCAGCGGCGGAGTGCGCGACCAACCTTGCCAAGAAACCTCCAGCGCGACCGTCCAGGGACCGAAGTCCGCGGCCCCGCCGAGCGCAAGCTCGCGGGGCGTGAAGTAAGAAGCGCCGGTCGTAGTGAGCGACGTCGTGCCCTGGAGCCCCGTTCCCTCGAGATTGGTCGCGGCGAAGGCCAATAGTTCGACTTCGAGGAAGAGCTCGCCCGAAAAACGCGCCCCGAGATGGATCTCGTCGGTCGGCGTGACGATGACGCCGAGAAGCGGCGCTACCCTCGTCGGCAGGTGGGTGTCGACCGAAGCGTCCGAAAGCGTGCGGCCAGGCCGTGAGCCGAGCCGGAAGCGCACCTCGCCATCGACGTCGCCGAGCACTGACACTCCTGCGCCGAACGAGACCACGTCGGCCAGCTGGAGCGAGAGTCCGGCGTTGAAAACCACACGGTGGGGTCGGTTGTCCCACATGACTGCTCGCGGCTCTGTCGCCGGCGCCGAGTAGATGCGTAAAAAAAATTGGTCGGGCGTGTACAAACCCACCGACGCTGCGACACGCGCACTCGAGACGTCGAAGGGCACGGACAACGCGAGCCAACTGCCGTGCGCGTCGAACAAGCGGGAATCCTGCTCGTTGACTTCGATGTCGATGCCCGCGTAGGTGTACCCGCCTCCCACCTCGGGACCCGGTCCCATCGCACCCGCCGCCAGATTGTACATCGGTGACGACAAACCATCGTCGCTGGCGACCATCGCGTTGCCGCGGCCCGGTCCCCGACTGCCGAAGCCGAACAGATCCGTCGGATTCGCCAACGCGGCGCTCGGCCACGCGAGCAAGCTCGCCGAAACGATGGCGCCCGCCCTCATGGATCCACCTCGAAGGTGACCGTCGCGCCAAGCGTGTAGACCCTCCCACCCCCGGCGACGAACGGAAATCCAGGGTTGTTGGTTTGGAATCCCGGGGCGGTTTCGTCGTCGGCAAGCGCGTTCGGATCGGTTCGCGCTTGCGCTGGAGTGGAGACGACCTTGTCGAATCGACGAGTGAGTACGCTCGTGACCTGCCCGTGCGCGTCGAGTCGAAACTGCCCGGGCAACACGTCGAGAAACGTCAGCCCGATTCCGCCCGAGAACCCGAGCTTGTCGCCGTCGACGAGATTCGCGCGCCCCGTCTGAGGCGACAAGAAGCTGGGCTCGTAGTGCTGGCCTCCGCGATAGGTGACCACGAGCTCGTCACTCAACCGATGGTCCACGGCGACGCCGAGTCGGAGGTTGAACGTGTCGACGAAAGGGTTCTCGGGCGGTGGCTGTTCGATGCGAACGCCGCTGACGTTGGAGGAAACCCGCACGAACGGCCCCCTCGCTCGGCTCCAACGGAGATAAGTGCCATCGAACGAGAGGCTGAGCTCTGCGTGGTCGACCGCAACACCGAACGCGAGCTCGTGCGGCGTTTCGAGCGTTCGCGCATCGATGTCGATGTCCACGGTTTGCCCAGCAATCTGACTCGACGTCGTCGTAGCGAACGGAACCCGGAAATCTTGTCGGTACGCGAACCCAAAAGACAGAAGACTTCCCGGTGCCACGCGCAGTCCCGCGTGCAGTCCCACCCTCGATGGCAGCTCCTCCGACACGTTGGCCTCGATCTCGCGGGTCGGACCTTCGTCAGCAGATACAGTGCCCGAAAGACCAGCGAGAAAGTTCATTCCCACGCCCACCGCCAGCCAGTCGAAGGGGCGGACGGCCATCGCCGGCATCACGGTGAAGCGCTGCGTGCGGTTGGAGTAGTAGGCAAAAAACGGATCCTCGGGCCCGTTGACTAGCTCGAGCAGCAGAGTGTCCGGCAAGAAGTACGTCGAATGACCGAGCGCGAAGTACTTGCCGATCGGCACGGCGGCACCGACGACGAGCATGTCCGGATTGCGAATGTCCTGGTTTTGACTACCGCTCCGGGTGTTGATGCTCAGGTCCGGCACGATGCGCAGGTAGCCAAACGTCACTTCACGTCGCTCGCCGAACGCGAGGCCCGCGGGGTTGTAGAACGTTGCTTCGAAACCCACCGCGGCCGCGGTCATGGCGCCGCCTCTCGCGATCGCTTCGGAGCCGAGACCAAAAACGTCGGCCCCACTCGCCGGGGCGCGACTCGGCGAGGTGAGACCCGCCAACAGGACGAGTAGAGTGAGGCGACTCCGGCGCTGGTGCCGCCGATCGCGTAGCAGGCCGTTTTTCAACGGCCTGCTAACGAAGGAAAGCGGACGCGTGATTCTGGATCTCGTCGCAACTGACGATCGAATCGCCGTCGTCGTCGAAGTCGAGGTCGCCCGTGCCGTCGGCGCGCAGCATCTTGAACGTGCTCTCCGGCAGAATCTCGAACGGCGGAACCTGCTGCAGCAAGAGCGGCGTGGAGATGGGAAGCCCCATCAAGCTCACATCGCTGTCGACAATCGACAATTCGAGGTCGGCGGTCAGGTTGCCATCGATGCAGCTCGAGCTTCTTACCAAACCATCCAGGAGCGGCGACACGCGAAACGCGGCGTAGGCGTCGCCATCGATGACACGGTTCCCGGTTGTCGGGTCCACAGCCGTGGCACCAACAGTCACGCCGGCAAATGTGTCCGAGTCGGAATCGACGATCCGGGCGAAGTCGACGACGCAGTCGGCCGGCATGGCACCCGCTGCCAAGGTTCCACAGTTGGGTCGCCCGGCGTCCCAGAAGGGCAACGGATCGGTTTCGGGAGACGGCAGATCGGCACCGAGCACGACTGAAAATGCCGACGGTCGATACGGCGTGCCCGCTTCGGCACTCGCTAGTGTCACTTGAACGTCACTGACCAGCACCGTCGGCAGGTGCGTCGCCAGCGCGTTCGAAAGCGTGATCCTCGTTTCTATGGCTTGGCTGGGATCGGCCGGGCAAGCGCCGACGCCGCCGGTCACCGCGGGCAGCGCAATGTCGCAGACTCGCACGTTCTGGGTCAGATTGGCGCCGCTGCCCCTCAGCTCGACGTGGAGGAAAAACGATGCGGTGGTCGTTTGCGGATCGGGGCAGAGCAGGACCGCCGAACCCGCGGCTCCGACTATTCGAACTGCGAGGTCGGCCTTGACCGCCCATTGCCCGGCCAGCTCCGTGGGACCTTCCGCCTGGTCACAGACTCCGCCTGGAGCTCCGCCACCGGTCCCGCCGGCGCCACTCGTGGCTCCGCTACCACCGGAGCCGGTCATCGCGCCGCCCGTCCCAGCCGCACCGTCAGCGCTGCTACCGCTCCCACCGCATGACAGAAGACCCAGGGCCGCAACTACGGCCACGAACTCGATCCGCCTCGCCTTCAGCCTCGACATGCTCTCACCTCGAGCAGCAATCTAGCTCCATCGCCGCGTCGGCGGCTCCCCCCACGGAATTGCGCTGCCCCTGCACAGTGATGCAGGGGCGATTTCCCGGGGCAATCCTCACGCATCCTGCGATCCTGTTGGGGTCGTGAGTTCTGGGAAGCCAGAGGGCGGCGAGGGCACCGGCTCGCCGTCCGAAGATCCCACGGTCATCGAGGCCGCGGTCGCGCGCGGTCGCACCCGAACCGTGGCGTCCACAAGCAGCATCGTCGACACACGAACCGAGAGCAGTCTCGTCGGATCGGCCGCGCTGAAGAGCGAGCGAGTGCGCCAAGCGCAAGCCGGATTGCGCGCGGTGATTTTCGGCGCGAGCAGCGGCGTGATTCTGAATCAGTTCGCGCAGGTGCGCCCCCCGACACACCACTTCGTCACCGCAGCGCTCGTGTTGACCCTCGTCACCGCGATCGTGCTCTACACGATCCAACGCGGCAAAGGCGAGTCGCTGAAAGCAACACCGATCGTCATGGGGGTCGCGCTCTCGCTTTTGATTCTCACCGTCATCGGCAACATCGGTATTCTGAGCTGGGCGGTCATGCTGATGCCCTTGGTCGCCTACTACTACGCGGCGAGTGATCTCGAGCAGAGCGGGCGGATCGTGCTCGGACTGTGCGCCGGCGGCTACTTGGTCGTCGTGGCGTTGACGACCACCGGGGTCATCGTTCCGTCCGAAACCGTCCTGGCGCTCGCCCGCGAGGACGTCAACGAGATGTGGGCGAACGCCGCGTTCGTCGAGGGCATCATCGGGTTGACCTACATGCTGGGGCGCGCGGTCCGGCGGGCCACCCGGGGCGCAATGGACCAGCTCGAGCAAGCGCGACGGCAGATCCTGCAGCGCGAGGCTCTCTTGAATGAAGCACGTGCCGATTTTGACCGCGTCGTCGACGCTGGGCGCTTCGGTCGTTTCACCCGAACTATGATCGGGCCCTACGACATCGGCGACGTCATCGGCCGCGGCGGCATGGGCGAGATCTACGAAGCCGTGCACGCGGAATCGGCCCAAGCCGTCGCAATCAAGGTGCTCCATCCGCACATGATTTCGGAGGAGGACCACGTGCAACGCTTTTTTCGCGAGGCGCAGATCACCGGCTCCTTGGCTTCTCCCCACGTCGTTCGCACCCTCGAGAGCGGACACGCCACCGACGGTTCGCCGTATCTGGTGATGGAGCTCCTCCAAGGCCGGGACCTGGCCGAGCTGTTGAGGGAGAAAAAGCGCCTGCCCGTCTCCGAAGTGATCCTATTGGTCAACCAGGTCGCAGAAGCCCTGGCCGTAGCCCAGGAAGAGAACATCGTACATCGGGACATCAAGCCGCAGAACCTCTTCAGCTGCGACTCCGAAGACGGTCGTGTCTGGAAAGTGCTCGACTTCGGTGTCTCGAAAATCGTCCAGAGTGCCAACTCGTTGACTCATGGCGCCGTCGTCGGCACGCCCGGCTACATGTCTCCAGAGCAGGCCCGCGGCAACGATGTGGACCATCGATCGGACGTGTTTTCCCTCGGTGCGATCGCGTATCGCTGCCTCACCGGCAGGCCGGCGTTTTCGTCCTCGTCACCAGCGGCCACGATGCTGCTCGTCGTCGACAAGCAGCCGGCGAAACCGAGCGATCTGAGCAACATCTCCGAGGACGTCGAGCTCGTGCTGGCCATGGCCTTGGCCAAAAACCCCGACGAGCGATTCGGCTCGGCTCCGATTTTTGCCGCGGCACTTCGAGACGCGACCCGCGACGAGCTCGACAAGCGGCTACGCGACGGAGGGCGAGCGCTCCTCAGCCGGCACCCCTGGGGGCAGGAGAACATCCGCTGAGCGCGGGAGCGACAGCGGAGATACCCACGAGCCTCCCGAGACGCGCCCTCGTTTCGACGGCGAAACTGCGCTAGGTTCGAAGCGCGCGATGAAAAGGGTTATTTGGTGCGCTGGTCTCGTCGCCCTCTCGGCGGGTTGTTACGGACCGGAAAACGAATTCAACAAGTTCAACTTCCGCTGCGGACAGGCCACACAATCGATCTGTGTCGAGGCGCCGCCGCCGGACATGGACGCCGGCACTTGCGAGGTTCCCGGCGATCCCACCCCCGAGGACGTCGACCTCGTCGCCGGACTGTACTTCATCGCCATCGGCAGCGGGATCCCCACCGCCGAGCTTTTCCCGAGCATGCAGCAAGTGCAGATCACCGACCCCGAAGAGCTCCCCGACCATCGCATTCAAATCAACATGGCGAGCCGAGCCGTGGCCGCGTGCGATCCGTCGTCCAACATTGAAGACTTCGACCCACCGCGCCAGTTCATCATTGAACGAGATGGCACGTTGGTGTTGGCGTTGGGGGAGCAATCGGTACCGCTGCCGGGCAACCCGATCATCCCGGCGCCGATCCGCAGCGATGTGACGCTGACGACGCAGGTATGCAAGAACCGACCGGACTTCGTTTGCGGGACCACCCAGGGCCAACTCTTCGAGCCTGTGATGTCCGAGCTGATGGGCACTTTCGCCATGCAGCGAGTCCAGATGCACGGCGAGGTCCCCGAGCAGATATTCATCGATTGCTCGATGACCGAAGCCGCGCCCATCGCCGAATTTCCCGTTTGCGCGGGGCTGTGACCGCCTGATCCGGTGCGCTTGCAATGAAAAAGACCGGCATCCGACTCGCGGTTGCCGCAGCTTTCGGCTGGATCGGAATCGGGGGCTGCTCACTCGTCAACGATGTGGGCTCGCTTTCGAACGGTGCGAATGCTCCGGTCGACGACGGCGGCCTGCCGACAATCGATGGCTCCGGCGGGGCGCCATCTGACAGCACGCTGCCTCCGGGCTGCAGCGACGCCACGAGAAACGGCGACGAATCGGACGTTGATTGTGGGGGAAGCTGCGCACCCTGCGATCTGGGCTCGGCCTGCTCGGCGGCGGCGGATTGCTCGAGCGGGTTCTGCACCAATGCCGTGTGTGTCGACCCCTGCGCCGACGGCATTCGGAACGGAACCGAAACCGACGTCGATTGTGGAGGGTCTTGCGCGCCCTGCGGTCTGACCGAAGCGTGCTTGGTGCCAGCAGATTGCGACGAGGGCGTCTGCGTGAGCGGCACCTGCCAGGCCGTCACGTGTTTCAACCGAAAGATGGACGCGGACGAGACCGATGTCGACTGCGGCGGAAGTTCCTGTGCTCCGTGCGACTCGGGGGCGACGTGCAACACGGATGACGACTGCATGAGCGGGGTGTGCACCGACTGCACCGAGCCGGGATGCACCGGCGGATCGTGCCAGCCACCGAGCTGCGCCGACGCCGTGCGCAACGGCAAGGAGAGCGATGTGGACTGCGGCGGGCCACGCTGCACCCCTTGCACCGCCACCAACTCCTGCGGGTTCTCCGGTGACTGCGAGAGCCGTGTGTGTACGGCGGGGACCTGCCGCGCTTCGACCTGCAGCGACACTGTGCGGAACGCGACCGAAACAGGCCGCGACTGCGGGGGCTCGTGCCCAGCGTGCACCGACGGGGAGGGATGCAACGGCGACGCAGATTGCGCGAACGGGTTTTGCGGACCGGGTGTTTGCGCCGATCCAGCATGCGGTGACAGTACGCTGAACGGATCGGAAACCGACGTGGACTGCGGGGGCCGCTGCCCGCCGTGCGGTACGGCGTCGAGCTGCAACTCGGGGGCCGACTGCTTCAGCGGGGTCTGCAATGCGAACGTGTGCGCGACGCCGAACTGCTCCGACGGCATCCGGAACGGAGACGAAGCCGACGTCGACTGTGGGGGGGGTGCGTGCTCCACTTGCTCCGCCGGGGCGAGCTGCACCGAAGACGCAAACTGCGAAAGCGGCGTCTGCGGCGCCTTCATTTGCCAGCTGCCGTCGTGTAGCGACGCGATTCGGAACGGGAACGAAACGGGACTCGACTGTGGCGGCGGGATTTGCGCGCCGTGCCCCCCGGGAACGACCTGCGGCGCCGCCACCGATTGCGACAGCGAGGTGTGCACCACGGTCACATGCCAAGCCCCCGACTGCGCCGACATGGTGAAAAACGGAGACGAAACCGGCCCGGATTGCGGGGGGAACACCTGCGCGACGTGCGACGGGCTGTCGCCGTGTCTGGAAGACGGCGACTGCTCGAGCGGTTTCTGCGGAGCCGGGATCTGCCAGCTCACTACCTGCGCGGATTCGACGCTGAATGGCACGGAGACCGACGTCGACTGCGGCGGCTCGAGCTGCGCGCCGTGCGCCGCGGGCGGCAGCTGCACCGTCGCCGGGGACTGCCAGGGCGCCATTTGCACGGGCGGTGTGTGCGTTGCGGACACTTGCCAAGATTCGGTCGAGAACGGCAACGAAAGTGACGTCGACTGTGGGGGGGGCCTCTGCCCGCCGTGCGGGTCCGGCGATGACTGTCAGTTGGCCCACGACTGCGCGAGTCTCGTTTGCATCGGCACTTGTCGAACGGCGACCTGCTCGGATTTGGTCCGAAACAGCGACGAGACGGACGTCGACTGCGGAGGGAGCTGCGCCGGCTGTTTCCCGGGTGCCCGGTGCACCGGCGCACAGGACTGCTCGAGCAACGTCTGCGTCGGCGGGGTCTGCCAGACCCCGAGCTGTGGCGACGGCGTCAGCAACGGGAGCGAGCCCGACGTGGATTGCGGCGGCGACTGCGCGCCGTGTCCCGACGGAGGCACGTGCAATGTGGACGCCGATTGTGAAAGCGCGATTTGCAACGCCGGGAGTTGTGACGCCGCGACTTGCTCCGATTCGGTGCTCAACGGGACCGAAACCGGCGTCGACTGCGGCGGCACGACCTGTGAGCAGTGCCCGGCCGGCTCCGGCTGCCAGGCAGCCGACGACTGCATGAGCGGCGTCTGCAACGCCGGCGGCAGTTGCGAGGACGCCGGGTGCAACGACACCGTCGTGAACGGAGACGAAACCGACGTCGACTGCGGTGGTGCGACCGGGTGCGCGCGATGCGCCGACGGCCGAAGCTGCTCGACGGATACCGACTGCGTCTCGGTCAATTGCGTCGCAGACGTTTGCGAGGCCCCGCCAATCATCCAGTTCGCGTTCACACCCAGTAACTTCGACCCCACCGACGCCGCCCTCACGCCACTCTCCACGGCCGAAATCACGACCCTCGATTGCGGAGAGTCCAAGTTCGATTCACGAACGTCGACATTCACCAACTGGTGCGGCCAGACGCTTCCGACACCGGTGGTCATGAGTCAAGGCGCTGGCAACTCCGACATCGTGGTGCTCCCCCTGAGAAGCTTCACCGTCGCCAGCGGTTCCTCCCTGGTGATCGTGGGCGACCGTCCAGTGGTCCTGGCCGCGTACGGTCATGCGACCATCACCGGGACCGTGGACGCGAGTGCTGCCGGGCAAACCCCCGGGCCCGGAGCGTCGCCGTCAGCTTGCGGGGTCGGCAGCAACGGTCAGAACGACACCGTCGGAGACAACGGCGCTCCCGGCGGGGGCGGCGGCGGCTACGGAGCTCCGGGGGCGAACGGCGGCAACGGGGAGAGATTCGGCGGGGGCCCGGGCGGCAGCGCCAACGGGGCGAACACCCTGGTGCCCCTTCGCGGCGGTTGCTCCGGCGGCACCGGGGGCATGGGTTGGCCCGCGCCCCCGCCGGAGACGACGGGCGCAAAGGGCGGCGGCGGCGGCGGCGCGATTCAGATCTCCGCAGCCGGAGTCTTGACGGTCAACGGTCGGGTGAGCGCCGCCGGAGGCGGGTCGAGCGAAACGTTCCACGGCGAAGACGGGGGCGGCGGCGGAGGTAGCGGCGGGGCCGTCCTTCTCGAAGGCAACATGGCGGACGTGTCCGGATGGGTCACGGCCAACGGCGGCGCCGGCGGAGGCGCCAGCAGCACCGACAGCTTCAACGGGGGTCGGATCCCACATCCGGGCGGCGTGGCTGCACCGGGGGGCAATCTCGACAGCGATGCGCCCGCCATCGGAAGCGACGGCGGCGGCTTCTGCAACGCGTTCTGCAATTCCAGCTGTGCCCCTGACGGCTTCTGCGCCGGCGGGAAGGGCGGCAACGGGGCGTCGCGCTCGGCGGCAGCCGAGGCTGGGCAAAGCTCGCCGAACAGTCGTGGCGCCGCTGGGGGCGGCGGGGGCGGCGGAGTAGGACGGATCCGAATCAATGGCGTCACGAGCTGCACGCTCGGGACGAGCTTCAGCCCCGACCCGGCCACGACCTGCAGCTGACCGAACCGCGCAAAAACGAGAGCTCGGAGCGCCCGTATTCGCCGGGCGAAACCCCGAGGGGGCTAGCGCTTGCCCGTTTGTGGGTTGCCCTTGCCGCCCTTGCCGCGCTTGTCGGCCGCGTGACCGTGAAACGTTCGGGTCGGGGCAAACTCACCGAGCTTGTGACCAACCATGTTCTCGGTGATGAACACCGGGACGAACTTTCGACCGTTGTGAACCGCGAAGGTCAATCCCACTGCCTCGGGAAAAATCGTCGAACGCCGTGACCAGGTCTTGATGACCTTTTTCGATCCATCGGCGACAGCCGTCTCAATCTTCTTCAGGAGGTGACCGTCGATGAACGGCCCTTTCTTAACGCTGCGAGGCATCAGCCCTTCGCCTTCCGGTGCTTCACGATCATGTTGCTGGTCCGCTTGTTGGTTCGAGTTTTCAGGCCCTTGGCGAGCTTGCCCCACGGCGAGCAAGGATGGCGACCACCGCTCGACCGGCCTTCACCACCGCCCATGGGATGGTCGACCGGGTTCATCGTGACGCCGCGATTGTGTGGACGGCGGCCGAGCCAACGGCTGCGACCTGCCTTGCCGAGACGAATGTGCTGGTGGTCGCCGTTGCTCACCGACCCAACCGTCGCGCGACACTGGACGTGAATTTTCCGCACTTCACCACTCGGGAGGCGAATCTGTGCGTAAACGTCGTCCTTACCGAGAAGCTGCGCACTCGCGCCGGCCGAGCGAACGAGCTGGCCGCCTTTGCCCTTTTTCATCTCGATGTTGTGAATGGTCGTGCCCGCCGGAATGTCGGCGATTCGTAGGCAGTTGCCTGGGCGGATGTCTGCGGTCCGGCTCGACACGATGGTGTCGCCGACCGTGAGTCCGTCGGGCGCCAGGATGTAGCGCTTTTCGCCGTCGGCGTATTTCAGCAGAGCGATGCGCGCGCTTCGGTTCGGATCGTATTCGACGCTCGCCACCTTCGCCGGCACGCCGATCTTGTCGCGCTTGAAATCGATCGTGCGATAGCGCTTCTTGTGGCCGCCTCCACGAAAGCGCGAGGTCACCCGGCCGTAGCTGTTTCGCCCACCCGTGCGCGAGTGCTTCTCGATCAGCCCCTTTTCGGGCGTGTCGGTCGTAATGTCTTTGAAGTCGCTGACGGAGTACTTGCGCCGCCCCGGCGACGTCGGTTTGAAAACCCTGACGCCCATGGCTTATTCCTCGCTCTCCTCGAAGAACTGGATGTCGTGGTCCTCTTGGAGGGTCACGATGGCCTTCTTCCAGTTTCGTCGGTTCATGTATTTGCGCCCGAGTCGCTTCGGCTTGCCGCGCTGGATCAACGTGTTGACGTCGGTGACCTTGACGTCGAAGAGGGCCTCGACGGCAGCACGAATCTGAATCTTGTTGGCGCGTCGGTCGACCTCGAAAACGACTTGATTGTGCCCCTCTTTTAGACGCGCCGCCTTTTCGGTCAGCGCTATTGGGCGCTTGATGACTTCGTCCGGGCTCATGACTGCTCTCCCGCGACCTCGGTGGGCTTGGTCGAACTGTCGCCCTTGTTGGCAGTACACCGCGCTTCCAGCGCCTTCGCTGCCTCCTTCGACACGACGAGATGGTCGTTCCGAAGCAGGTCGTACACGTTGACGCCCTCTGGCGGCAGAAACTGACCGGCGGCGAGGTTGCGCATCGACAATCGCAGCTGGTCGTTGCTCTTGTTGTCGACCACGAGAGTCTTTTGCGGCGTCTCGAGCGCAGCCAGGATCCCTAGAACCTTTTTCGTCTTGATCTCTCCGAGGTCGATCTTGTCGACGATCGTCATTCGACCCTCTTTGACGAGCAAGCTCAGCGCACTCTTGAGAGCGCCGAGGCGCACGCGACGCGGCGGTCGATAGCTCCAGTCCTGGGGCTTCGGCGGATGGGCACGCCCACCGCCGACGAAGATCGGCGCTCGGATCGAACCGTGGCGAGCGCGGCCCGTGCCCTTCTGACGGAAAATTTTGGCTGTCGAGCCCCGCACGGCCGCCCGCTCTTTGCCGGCGCGCGTGCCCTTG